>QQNC01000167.1 GCA_003402695.1 Verrucomicrobiota bacterium
CTCGTGACCGGCGACCTCGGCCGCCGGCTGCGCCATGAACCGGACGAATGCATCCTGCACCACATCGCGGGCGCGATCGGGGTCGTGCAGCAGCCGGGCCGCGTAGCGGGTGAGCGGGGCGGAGTGCGCCGCAAAGATGCGTTCCAATGATCCGGGGTGGTCATGCGTCTGGGCCCGAGAGGTCGGGTGGTCGGTGGACATGAGGTTCTGGGGGGTTAGACGGGCACCGGACGGGTTTCTTAGAAAAATAGTTTTTCCCGCTGCCCGTCGGAAGCAATGTCCGCCTCCGCCCCGCCGGCCGGCGCCGCAAATTCCCGGCTTGCCAGCCGCCACGCGCCGGCTTTTTTTCCGACCTTACCCCACCCCGCCATGATAACCCGCGACCATGATATTATTCCTCTCGTCGCGAACGCGGGTCCCTCGACCATCTGAGTCGAGTTTTCGCCCGCCGCACTCCAAGCGGGCGCCCCAGAACTCCAGTTTCTGCCAGCCCGCTCCGGCCCGAGCGGGTATTTCTACGTCCTGATATTTTCCCACCCGGCTCCCCTTCTGGCTATCGCCCCTCGCCTTTCGCCCCTCGCCTGCTTCCGCCATGTTTTCCCAATTCCAAGTCATCTGGTCGCTCATGCGCGGGTTCCGCCTGCGGTATGGCTGCGCGCTCGGCTGCCTGGTGATTGTCACCGTCCTCAACTACGGCGTGCCGCTCGTCGGTAGCGCGGCGATTGACTATGCCGTGGCCCACAAGTCCCTCGACGCCACCACGCCCAGCCTCATCGCCGGGCTGCTGCGCCTCCTGGGTGGCGCGGATTTCCTTCGCGCGCACCTCTGGCTCGCCCCGCTGGCGATGGTCATCCTCGCTGCGGCCGCCGGGCTCTTCAGTTACCTCAAGGGCTGGCAGGCCTCGCTCGCCAGCGACGGCATCGCCCGCCGGCTCAAGGACGACCTCTACGACCACCTCAACCACCTGCCCGCCCGGTATCATGACAAGGCGGACACCGGCGACCTCGTGCAGCGCTGCACCAGCGACGTCGAGACCGTCCGCCAGTTCCTCGCCGCCCAGGTGATGGAAATCGGCAACGCCCTCCTGCTCGCCGCCACCGCCCTGCCCCTGCTGCTTTCGCTGAGCGGGCCCATGACCCTCGTGTCATTCGCCCTCATCGGGCCGCTCACGATTTACGGCTACATCTATTTCCGCCAAGTGAGCCACGTCTTCAAGGAGGTCGCCGAGGCCGAGGGCGCGCTCACCGCCGTGATCCAGGAAAACCTCACCGGCATCCGCGTGGTGCGCGCGTTCGCGCGGCAGGAGTTCGAGCGCGCCAAGTTCGCCACGCCCAACGCCCGTTACCGCGACCGCAGTCTGCAGCTCATGCGGCTCATGGCGTGGTATTGGTCCATCAGTGACGTCGTGGCCCTGGGCCAGCTCGGCCTCACCCTGATCGTCGGCGCGCAGTGGATCGCCGAGGGCAAGCTCACCGTGGGCATGCTCTTCGCCTTCCTCTCGTACCTCGGCATCATGCTCTGGCCGGTCCGCCAGATGGGGCGCATCCTCACCGACCTCGGCAAAACCTCCGTCGCCCTCGTCCGCATCCGGGAAATCCTCTCCGTCGCCCGGGAATCGGTGGCCGCACCGATTCCCGCCGTGAGCAAGGCGGAAGGCCGCGCCGGACGGGCCGACCCAGCTCAACCTCTGCCACCCCTCACCGGCCGCCTCGCCGTGCGCGACCTGCACTTTCACCACGCCGGGCCGGAATCGGCGGAGGCCAGCCGCGGCGCCCTCAACGGGCTCAGCTTCGACGTCCAGCCCGGCGAAACCCTCGCCATCCTCGGCCCCTCCGGCGCCGGCAAGAGCACCCTCATGCACCTGCTGCTGCGGCTCTACGATTACACGTCGGGCTCCATCCAGTTCGACGGCCGCGAACTCTCCGCGCTGCCGCGCGCGTGGGTGCGCGCACAGATCGGCGTGGTCATGCAGGAGCCGTTCCTTTTCTCCAAGACCCTTCGCGACAACCTCCGGCTCGGTCGCGGCGACGCCCCCGACCACGAGATCGAGGCCGCCGCGCGCGCCGCCGTCATCCACGACACCATCCTCGGTTTCGCCGAGGGCTACGCCACGCTCATCGGCGAGCGCGGCATCACCCTCTCCGGCGGCCAGCGCCAGCGCGTCGCCATCGCCCGCGCCGTCCTCAAACGGCCGCCCCTCCTCATCCTCGATGACGCCATGAGCGCCATCGACGCGGAGACCGAGTCCATGATCCTTTCGGCCCTGCAGGAGCGCCGCGGCCGCGCCACCACGCTCGTCATCGCGCACCGGCTCTCGACCCTCGCCCATGCCGACCGCGTCATTGTACTCGACCACGGCCGCATCATCCAGACCGGCACCCACACCGAGCTGTCCTCACAGGAGGGGCTCTACCGCCGGCTCTGGGAGATCCAAACCAGCGTGGAGTCGGATTTAAAAAACGAACTCAAGCCCGCCTGACCATGTTCCTTGTCGTTGCGAGAAGCGTAGCGACGAAGCAATCCATCTAACTTTTCCCCATGTCCGCTCAATTTCATCAGGAGGACGAATTCTCGGCCCGGCTCGACACCGGCCTGTGGTGGAAGATTTTCCGCCGCTCCCTCCGCTACAAGCGCCAGCTCTACCCGCTCTTCGCCTCCGCAGTCGTTCTCGCCGTCTGCGACGCCCTCTTTGTCCAGATCACGCGCTGGGTAATCGATGGGGTGGTCCGCGACGGCGCCGCCGCCCCGTTCGGCCGGTACGTGGCTGTCTACCTCGCCATCACCGTGGTCTTCAGCGGCTGCGTCTGGAGTTTCATCAACCTCGCCGGCAGCCTCTGCCACCACCTTGCCCACGACATCCGGACCGAGAGCTTCGACAAGCTGCAGACGCTGGAATTCGCCTTCTTCGACACCCGCCCCGTCGGCTGGCTCATCTCGCGCCTCACCAGCGACTGCGACCGGCTCGCGCGCGTCATCGGCTGGGGTCTCCTCGATATCACCTGGGGCCTCACCTATGTGGTCATGATCGCGGCCAGCCTGCTGTACATGAACTGGCGCCTCGGCCTTATCGTCATTGGCGTGGTCCCGCCGCTCGCCCTCATTTCGCGGTTTTTCCAGAAAAAGATGCTCCTGAGCTCGCGGGAAATCCGGAAGTTCAACTCCCAGATCACCGCCGGCTACAACGAGTCCATCCAGGGCGTCCGCACCACCAAGACCCTCGGGCGCGAGGCGGACAACCTCGGGGAGTTCCAGTCACTGAGCACGTCGATGTTCGACGCGTCCGTGCTCAACGCCCGGCAGACGTCCATCTATTATCCCATCGTCACGACCCTCGGCAGCCTCGCCGCCGGCCTGGCCCTGTGGCGCGGGGGTTACCTCACGGCCGGCGGCGCCATGAGCCTCGGTACGCTCGTGGCCTTCGTGAATTTTGCCGGCCAGTTCTTCAACCCCATCAACCAACTCGCCCAGCGCCTCACCGAGATGCAGGGCGCGCAGGCCGCGGGCGAACGTGTCCTGGGCCTGCTCGAGACCGTCCCCGCCATCAAGGACTCCGATGCCGTCCTGGCCCGCATCGCCGGCCATGTAGCCGCCAAACCCGGCTCGTCCGGAGGACTCGCCCTACCGCATCAGCCCCCCATCGCCCTTGACGGCTTGCCGTCACGCATCGACTCGATCGAGTTCCGCGGCGTCACCTTCCGCTACGAAAACGGCCCGGTCGTGCTGCATGACTTCAACCTCACCGTGCGTGCGGGCGAGACCATCGCCCTCGTCGGTCCGTCCGGCGGCGGCAAGAGCACCATCGTCTCGCTCGTGTGCCGGTTCTACGAGCCGGTTTCCGGCTCGATCCTCCTCAACGGCACCGACTATCGCGAGCGCTCGCTCGCCTGGCTCCAGTCGCAGCTCGGCATCGTCCTGCAGACCCCGCACCTCTTCAAGGGCAACGTCCGCGAGAACATCCGCTACGGCCGGCTCACGGCCACCGACGCCGAGGTCGAGGCTGCCGCGAAGCTCGTCAACGCCCACGAGTTCATCACGCAAATGGAAAACGGCTACGACTCGCCCGTCGGCGAGGGCGGCAACCGGCTCTCCACCGGCCAGCGCCAACTGCTGTCGTTCGCCCGCGCCCTGCTGGCCAACCCGCAGATCTTCGTCATGGACGAGGCCACCTCGTCCATCGACACCGAGACCGAGCAGCTGATCCAGCGCGGGCTCGAGACGATCTTCTCCGGCCGCATCAGCTTTGTCGTCGCCCACCGGCTCAGCACCATCCGCCGCGCCGACCGCATCCTCGTGATCACCGGCGGCCGCATCGAGGAGTTCGGCACCCACGCCGAGCTGCTCCGGCAGCGCGGGCATTACTACGAACTCTACACCAGCCAGTTCCGCCGCGAGCGCGAGGAAGCCGTCTTGGAGGGTGCCTCTGGCATTTCCTGATCCTGATTTTATCGCGGAGACACGGAGGAGCGGAAACGCAGAAGCCCGGAAACCCATCCTCCTGATCGGGGATCGAATTCCGTGTCTCCGCTCCTCCGTGTCTCCGCGATCCCTCCGAATTCCCCCGCTTGGCACCCGGTCCGCGGCGTGCTCTGCTGCTGACATGCGTCTCAGTCCGCTCGTTGCCCTGCTTGTTCTCTCCGCGATATTCACCGCCGGCTGCGCGAAGCGTGAGACCCCGGCCGAGGAGGGCCTTCGCACCCACACCCTTCTCATCGGCAACCAGAACGAGCCCGCCACGCTCGACCCGCAGATTTACGACGCCGCCACCGACTACAATGTCATCGGCGCGCTCTTCGAGGGCCTCACCAGCTACGATGAGAAAACCGCCACCGCCGTGCCGGGTGCGGCGGAACGTTGGGAGATTTCCGCGGACGGCCTCGTCTACACCTTCCACCTGCGCGCCAACGCCCGCTGGTCAAACGGCGACCGCGTGACCGCGCGCGATTTCGCCTGGTCCTTTCAGCGCTTCATCACTCCGGCCCTCGGCAACTCTTATGCCTATTATTTTTACCCGGTCCGGGGGGCGGAGGCGTTTGCGACTGGCCAGACGAAGGATTTCTCCACGGTGGGCGTCGCGGTGATCGATGACCTCACCTTGCGCGTCACCCTGGATCGTCCCACCGCCTATTTCCTCGGCATCCTCGCTACCTCCGCCCTGCCCGTGCACCGCGCCTCCGTCGAGGCCGCCGGCCGTTTCGACGACCGCACCTCCCCGTGGGCGAAACCGGGCAAGCTTATTGGCAACGGCGCCTTCACCCTGACCGAGTGGCAGCCGAGCGCCCGCATCGTCGTCACCAAAAATCCGTATTACTGGAACGCCGCGCAAAACCACCTCGAGCGCGTGATGTTCTATCCCATCGAAAAGGCTGACGCCGAGGAACTGGCCTTCCGGGCCGGACAGCTGCACGTCACGTTCAGCGTGCCGCCGGCCAAGCTCGCCACCTACCGCTCCACCGCGCCGGAGAAACTCCGCATCGACCCCCTGCTGCAGCTTTCTTTCGTCAACTTCAACGCGACCAAGGCCCCCCTCGACCATCCCAAGGTGCGCCGGGCCCTCGCGCTCGCGCTCGACCGGGCGGCCATCTCGGCGAGCGTGTTCAATGGCGCCCGCCTGCCCGCCCATTCCCTCGTCCCACCGAACTGCGGCGGCTACACTGGGCCCGCCGGCCAGACCGAGGACTATGCTGCCGCGCGCGCCCTCCTGGCCGAGGCGGGTTATCCGGGCGGACGCGGCCTGCCGTCGCTGCCGATGCAGGTGCTCAACGACGACAAGGTGCCGCGCGTCGCCGAGGTGATCCAGGCGCTCTGGCGCCGCGAGCTCGGTGTGCAGATCACC
>QQNC01000168.1 GCA_003402695.1 Verrucomicrobiota bacterium
CTCCTCCGCGTTTTCGCGATTTCGCGATTGGTTTGCTCAGGGCTTAGGGGCTTCGAGCAATTCTGCCAGTTCTTCGCCCAGTAATTCCGTGGTTGGCCGCGCGTCCCCCGGCGTCCGCTGCAGCGAGGGCAGGTCCTGGCCCCGGATAACCTCGCGCGCGAGATTCTCGGCGGCGCGCTGGGCCTGATCCTGATCAGGCTGGGCGACGGAGGGCAGGATCACGAGGCAGTCCCAGTTCGGTGGGTTGAAGCTCAGGGACCAGTTCATGATCCAGGTGTAGCAGTGGAAGAATTCATCTTCACTGGCCGCACCGGCAGCGGCCGGGACCGCCAGGACGTAGAGATCAGGGCGGGCCAGGTTCGGATGCTCCTTAAATTTCGGCCAACCCAGCGCCTTGGCCTGGGCCTCAATCAGGGCGAGGGATTGGCCGGTTGCATCCCAGGCGGTGACCTCGACCTGGGCGCCCGGATAGAGTTTTTGCAGCGCCGGGCCGACCAGGGTGTCGTAGGGTTTCATCGCGATGATTCTCACCGTTTCCTTGGCCTGCAATCGCGCCCGCACCCGGGGCAGGCCGGGCTGCAGGCCGGGCAGTTCGGCGAGGGACACGCGCTGGCCGGTCGCGGTCCGGACGGCTTCCGCGGCAAGTAACTTGTGGCCGCGCAGGTTGGGGTGGATGGTGTCGCTCATGAGCCCGAGCCAAGCACGGTGGTCCGTGGTCTGAACGGACTGGAAGGCGCGAAAGGTATCCGTCACGGGCACTGCCAACTCCTGACCCACCTCGCGGGTGATTTGCGCGTAGGCCGCCACTTTGCCGGGAGTCCGCTTGTCGTCCCCGTCCGAAACCAGATTCGGTGTCATCAGGATGATCTCGGCTCCGGCTTGCCGGGAACGTTGCACGATTTGCCGGAGATTGGCGCGAAAATCATCCGGGGAGACGCGCGTCACATCGTTCAACCCGAACATGGCGAGCACCAGTTGGGGCCGGTGCCGGAGGACATCGGCCGCCATGCGCGGCAACGCATCGGTCGTGCTGTTGCCGCTGATGCCGGCGTTGATCATTTCGAGGCGGGCCCGAGGGTAGAGCCGTTGCAGGGCAATTCCCACGAGGTCGCACCAGGCGCGGCGGCCGCCGGTGTGGTAATAAACCCCCGTGACGCTGTCGCCGAAACAGACGATGCGGACCGGCTGGCCGGTCTCGAGCAAGTGGACGGTGCGCAACGGATTGGCCGGAGAATCAGGCGCGATTCCGCTGGCCGGGAGGCTGCTGAGCGCCAAGTACAGCCAAAGGGATCCAAGGGTGAGTGAACGTTTCAACGCGGGAAACCTAATGCCGGGAGCCCGCTTTCCAAGGTAGATCGCGGAAAAGGGCGACGGCTGGACTTCCGGGAAAACGGAGGCTCGGTTCCGTAATTCCGCTTTCCCGCGGTTTCACCCGGAGGATCGATTCAGGAGATCCCGCGCAGGGCCCGGCGGACGAGCCAGGGGTCGATCTTGGTGAAGAAAAAGACCGCCCAGTGGCCGCGGAGGCGGGTCAGCCAGCTCCGGTTGGTGCGCCAGTCCTCCCGGGTGACCTGGGCCGAGTGGTTTTGATCGGCGGTGAAGAGCGCGCGGGCCTCGGCGGCGAGGCGGGCGTCCTCGACGCGGACCATCACCTCGTAGTTGATGCCGAAGGAACGGATGTCGAGGTTGGCGGAGCCGACGAAGACCACGTCATCCACGATCGCCAGCTTCGCGTGCAGGATCTGCGGCTGGTATTCGTAGATCTTCACGCCGGCGCGGAGCAGCGAGCCGTACAGCGAGCGGGCGGCGGTCTGGGCGATCGGCACATCGGATTTCCCGGCGAGGATTAATTCCACGTTGCCGCCGCTCCGGGCGACACGCCGCAGGGCCCGGCGCAGACGGAAATTGGGGACGAAATAGCCGGAGATGAGCTGCACGTTTTTCGCCCCGCGCAGAGCCTGCCGCAGGCTCACGCCAAAGGGATTGCGCAGCAGGCGTGGCGCGCCGAGCAGGACCGGTCCGCGGGGATGACGGGGCTGCGCGCGGTGCAGGGGAAGGCGGATGCGGTGCAGCAGCCGGTGCTGCAGGTCGTAGGCGCGAAACATCCCGTCGAAGGCCGTGGCGAGCTGCTTGACGGCGTCCGGCCGGTCCAGTTCCCAACCCAGGTCGCGCCAGCCCTGCGTCACGCCATCGCCGTTGTAGTCGTCGGCGATGTTGAAGCCGCCGACAAACGCCACGGCATCGTCCACGAGCAGCAGCTTGCGGTGGTTCCGGAAGAGGAAGCCGCGCACGGAAAGGGGATTGAACAGCCGCACCACGCCGCCAGCCGCGCGGAGTTCCGCCCAATAGTCGGCCGGGAGTCCGCCGCTCCCCAGTCCGTCGAGGAGAAGCTGGACGCGCACCCCGCGCTGTGCGGCCTGGGTCAGCGCGGTGCGGAAGATTCCGCCGGACGCGTCGGCGTGGTAAATGTACATCTCGAAGCGAATCGAGCGCTTGGCCGCCGCGATCGCCGGGAGCATGCGGCGATAGGCTTCCGCGCCGGTGGGCAGCCAGCGGACGTCAGGAGTACGATCGGAGGTGGGAGAGGCCATGCGCGCTGATACTGACCGGGCCGGGCGGCGGGGGTTGCCAGATAAAGGGGAGCGGCGGGCCCACCCGTCCGGGCGGTGGCGGATTACTGGACGTGGATCACGGCGTACGTCCGCTTGCCCTTGCGCAGGAGGACGTATTTGCCGAAGTGCAGGTCGGCGGTGGTGACGGCCTGCGCGACATCGGCGACGCGGACGTTGTTCAAGTTGATGCCGCCGCCCTCGATATCCTTGCGCGCCTGGCCCTTGGAGGTGGCGAGACCCGAGTGGACGAGGAGATCGGTCAGCGGCATACCGGGGGCGGCGAGGGACGATTGCGCCAGCTCCTTGGTGGGGATTTCGCCGACGACATCGTTGAAGAGCGCCTCGGTGACGCCATCGAGTGAGCCGCCAAAGAGAATCTCGCTGGCCTTGATGGCGGCGGTGAGGGCGGCGGCGCCGTGGACGAGGGTGGTGAGCTCGCGGGCGAGGGCCTTTTGCGCGGCGCGGGCGCCGGGGTTGGCCTTCATCCCGGCCTCGAGGGCGGTGATTTCCTCATGGGAGAGGAAGGTCAGCACTTTGAGGAGCTTGATAACGTCGGCGTCGTCGGCGTTGATGAAAAATTGATAGAAGCGATAGGGCGAGGTGCGCTGGGCATCGAGCCACACGGCGCCGCTGGCGGATTTGCCGTATTTGGTGCCATCGGCCTTGGTCAGCAGCGGGAACGTCAGGCCCCAGGCGGGCGCCCCTAGCTTCTTGCGGATCAAGTCGGTGCCGGCCGTGATGTTGCCCCACTGGTCGGTGGCGCCCACCTGCAACTCGCAGCTCAGGTTGGTGCGCAGGTGCAGGAAATCATTTGCCTGGAGCAGCATGTAGCTGAATTCCGTGTAGCTGATGCCGCCGTCGCCCTCGAGCCGCGAGCGCACGCTATCCTTCGCCATCATCACGTTGACGGAGAAATGTTTTCCGACATCACGGAGGAACTCGAGGAAGCTCAGCGGGGCGGTCCAGGTGGCGTTGTCCACGAGGCGCGCCGGATTGCCGGCCGACGTGAAATCCAGAAAGCGCGACAACTGCTCGCGAATGGCCGTGATGTTGTGGGCGACCTGCTCCGGTGTCTGCAGATTGCGCTCATCAGACTTGCCCGACGGATCGCCGACCATGCCGGTGGCCCCGCCGGCGAGGGCGATGGGGCGATGGCCGGCAAGCTGGAAGCGGCGGAGGGCGAGCAGCGGCACGAGGTTGCCGACGTGGAGCGAGTCGGCGGTCGGGTCGAAGCCGCAATAGAGCGCGATCGGGCCCTCCGCCAGGCGCTGGGTCAGCGCGGCTGCGTCGGTGCAATCGGCGTACAGGCCGCGCCACTGGAGGTCTTCGAGGATCGTCATGGGGACGGGCGAGTTAACGGGGCGGGGCCGGAGCGGCGCAAAACAAAACTTATGACGAAGACGACGAAAATAGAATACCCGCTTCTTTTGGGAAAAACGGTTTGCGGCCGCGGCGCCACGCGGTCTATTCCTTGCGTTCTGCCGTCGCGCCCGTTCCCGGGCCGCGAACCCAACCACAACCCTCGTCCAACCCTCCCGCCATGCCTCTCGCCGTCGGCTCCAAAGCCCCTGACTTCACCCTCAAGACCAAGACGCCCGAGGGGCTCAAGGACATCAAGCTCAGCGACAATTTCGGGAAGAAGCAGACCGTGCTGCTGTTCTACCCGCTGGCCTTCACCGGCACCTGCACCCAGGAGATGTGCGACATGACGAGCGGGCTCGACCAGTACACCGGGCTCGGCGCCGAGGTTTACGGCATCAGCGTGGACAGCCCGTTCGCCAACGAGGCCTGGGCCAAGCAGAACAAGATCGGCCTCACGCTGCTCTCCGACCTCAACAAGACCGTGACCAAGGCCTACGACGTCGTGTTTCCGGGTCTCGCCGGCATCGGCGACACGTCGGCCCGCGCGGCCTTCGTCATCGGGCAAGACGGCGTGATCAAGTACGCCGAGCAGACCGCCACGCCGAAGGACCTGCCTGATTTTACCGCGGTGAAAGCCGCCCTGGCCAAATAACCCTCCGCCCACCCGAAAGCATTGCGATGAGCCTCCCCAATCCCTTCTCGACGCTGCAGACGTTCTCCGCGAACGGCGCGACGCATCAGTTCTACTCGCTGCCCGCGCTGGAAAAAGCCGGCTTCAAGGTCTCGCGCCTGCCGGTGTCCATCCGGCTGGTGCTCGAGTCGCTGCTGCGCAACGCTGACGGCAAGCGCGTCACGGAGCAGGCGATCCGCGATCTGGCGGGCTGGGGCGCCAAGTCCCCGCGTAAGGAGGAGATTCCCTTCGTCGTCGCGCGCATCGTGCTGCAGGATTTCACGGGTGTGCCGCTGTTGGTGGATCTCGCGGCGATGCGCGCCGCGGTGGTGAAGCTGGGCAAGGACCCGAAGATCATCGAGCCGCTCGTGCCGGTGGACCTCGTGGTGGATCATTCCGTCCAGGTGGATTTCTCCGGCAGCGCCGCGGCGCTGGCGCAGAACCTCGAGCTGGAGTTCAGCCGCAATCGGGAGCGCTACCAGTTCCTGAAATGGGGCATGCAGGCCTTCGACACGTTCAAGGTCGTGCCGCCCGGCATCGGCATCGTGCACCAGGTCAACCTCGAGTACCTCGCCAAGGGCATCCTCGCGGACAAGAACGGCGTCTATTACCCTGACACCCTGGTTGGCACCGACTCGCACACGACGATGATCAACGGCATTGGCATCGTGGGCTGGGGCGTCGGCGGCATTGAGGCCGAGGCGGGCATGCTCGGCCAGCCGGTCTATTTCCTCACGCCCGACGTGGTTGGCGTGCACCTCACCGGCGCGCTGCGCGAAGGCGTGACCGCGACCGACCTCGCGCTGACCGTCACGCAGCTCCTGCGCCAGGCGAAGGTCGTCGGCAAGTTCGTCGAGTTCTACGGCCCCGGCGCGATTGCGCTGCCGGTTGTGGACCGCGCGACGATCGCCAACATGGCGCCCGAATACGGCGCGACCATGGGCTTTTTCCCGATTGATGCGGAGTGCTCGAACTACCTGCGCGCCACGGGCCGCGACGACCAGCACATCGCGCTGTATGAGGCCTATTACAAGGCCCAGGGCCTGTGGGGTATTCCGGCCAAGGGTGCGATCGACTACTCGACGGACCTCGATCTCGACCTCTCCACCGTGGTTCCGAGCGTGGCCGGCCCGAAGCGCCCGCAGGACCGCATTGAGCTGCCGAAGCTGAAGCAGGAATTCACGAC
>QQNC01000169.1 GCA_003402695.1 Verrucomicrobiota bacterium
GCGGCGAGCAACCGGCGCGCGGCGGCGGGATCTGTCCGGAAGGCGGAGTCCAAATACACGGCCGAATCGTCGGGGGCGCGCAGGGCCGCGGGCACGAGGCGGAAGGCCGGGGCCTGGCCGCCCTGCAGCACGCGTTGCACCAGCTGGTCGCGGTCGATTGCGAGGGAGAGGGCGCGGCGGACGCGGACGTCGTCGAGCGGCGGGCGGGTGGTGTTGAAGGTGAGATAGCGGGTTTCCGCGAGGGGCGCGTGGTGCAGCTCGGCGGGATGCTCGCGCCGGTAGGATTCGAGCTTCGTGTGCGGCACGGCCATCGTCACGTCCAGCTGGCCGGCGCGGAACGCCCGCTCCTCGGCGTCGCCATTGTCGAAGGCGAGGAACTGGATTTCGTCGAGCCGGATCCGGGCGGCGTCGTGGTAGGCGGGATTTTTCCGCACGACGATACGCTGGTGCGGCTGCCACTCGGTGAGGGTGAAGGCGCCGTTGCCGACGTAGTGGCCGGGCCGCGTCCAGGTGCGGTCGAACCGGGCGACGGTGCGCCCATTGACGGGAATCCACGGCCCGGAGGCGGCGTAGGCGAGGAAGCGCGGTGACGGATGCTCCAGCCGGACGACGAAGGTATACGGGTCCGGGGCGTGGAACCCGACCGCGGTGAAGTCCCGGAGTTCGCCGGTGGCGAAGGCGCGGGCGTTTTTCACCATGAAGAACAGCGGGGCCTTGGGGGCGGCGGTGGCCGGCGTGAGCACGCGGCGGTACGACTCAAGGAAATCCGCGGCGGTCACGGGCTCGCCGTTGGACCAGCGGGCGTTGCGGCGCAGGTGAAACGTGTAGGTGCACTGGTCGGGGGAGATTTCCCAGCGCTCGGCGGCCGCGGGCGACGGCGGGGCGTTGTCGGGCGACGGCGCGACGAGTCCCTCGCTCAGCGCGCGGATGATGAAGAGTTCGTCGGGCAGGGAGGCCCGGGCGGGATCGAGATCCGCCGGCTCGTTGCGCTGGCTGATGCGGAGGACCTGCGGAATGGGCGCATCGGGGGCCGGGTCGGCTCGTTTGCAGCCGGAGGGCAGGGCCGCGAAGAGACCCAAGCAGGCGCAAAATAACTTAGACATAGCAGGGCGGGTCTTTGCCCCGCCCTGACTCGTCGGAAAGGGCGGGTCAAAGACCCACCCTACTACGGAACCAGCCCTATTCCTCGAGCCACACATGTTTGTACGGGTGGTGGTCGAGGAGGGTCGGATGCCAGCCCTTGACGGATGGCTGCACGAGAAAGACATGCGTGTTGTAATAGAGTGGGATGATCGGGGTGGCGGCGAGCAGCAGGGACTCGGCCTGCTGGAGTTGGTTCATCCGTTCGGCGGCATCGGCCGTGCGGGCCGCCGCGAAGAGCAGGTTGTCGAAGGCGGGGCTGGACCAGCCGGTGTGGTTGTTGCCGCTGTCGCTGCGCCACAGGTCGAGGAATGTGCCGGGGTCGGCATAGTCGCCGACCCAGTCGGAGAGCAGAATCTGATAGTTGCCGGTGCGGCGTTCATTGAGGACGCCCTTGAATTCCTGACTCACGAGGCGGACCTCGAGCCCGAGTTCCCGCCGCCACATTTCCTGCACGGCCTCGGCGAGCGTGCGGTGGTTGTCCGAGGTGTTGTAGAGCAGCTCGATGGGCGGCAGGCCCTTGCCGCCGGGGAAACCGGCCTCGGCGAGCAGGCGACGGGCGGCGGCGAAGTCGGTCGGCCGGCCGGCGGGCGGAACATAGCCCGGCAGGCCCGGCGGCGTGATGGCCGTGGCGGCGAGCTGGCCGCCATGCAGGATTTTCTCGACGATGGCGGTGCGGTCCACGGCCTGGGATAGCGCGCGGCGGACACGTTCATCACCGAACGGCGGCCGCCGCAGGTTAAGGCGGAAAAAATAGGTGTTGAGATACGGGTCAGCCCGCAGGAATTGCGGTGCGTCCCGGCGGTAGGCCTCCACCTTGCCGAAGGGCAGCACATAGGTGACGTGCAGCTGGCCGGTGCGGAAGGCGCGCTCCTCGGCGTCGCCGCTTTCGATCGGATAAAAATTGATCGCTGTCAGGCGCACCCGGGCGGCGTCCCAGTACGTCAGGGATTTCTCGACGATGATGCGCTGGTTGGGCTCCCATGATTTCAGGTTGAACGGTCCGTTGCCCACGAGGCTGCCGGCGCGGGCCCAGCGGTTGCCGCGCTCGGCGGCCGGACCGCTGGCGGCGAGGAGGGCAACCGGCACGGGCGACCAGACCGGGTTGGTCAGCAGGGAAAGGAAGTAGGGCGCGGGATGCTCCAAGCGCACGCGCAGGGTGCGGTCGTCCACCGCGGTGACGCCGACTGAGCCAAAATCCTGGGTCAGGCCCTTGTGAAAGGCCTCGGCGCCCTGGATCAGGTGCAGCAGGTCGGCGTTGGAGGCGCCGAGGGTCGGGGTCAGGATGCGTTTCCAGGAGGCGACAAAATCCTGCGCGGTGACGGGGGCGCCGTTGGACCAGCGTGCCGTGGAGCGGAGATGGAACAGGTAGGTGAGCTGGTCGGGGGAGGTCTCCCAGCTCTCGGCCACACCGGGCACGGGATGCAGGTCGACGGGATCCTCGACCACGAGCCCCTCGAACAGGGCGGAGGCGATGTCCCCCTCGGCGATGTTGGCGGCGAGCTGCGGATCGAGGTCGCTGACCTCGGAGCCAATCCCGCGGTGCAGCACCTGATCGCGGTTACCGCTGGTGACGGCGCTTTCCCGCCGGTCGCAGCCGGACAGCAGGAGGATCAGCGCCAGACCCAGGCGGTGCCCCTCCGGCCGGCCCCAGACGAAGCGATCGGCAAGGGTGGCCATCACAGCTTGAGCAGGACGACGGCGTGGGCGGCGATGGCGAGGCCCCGGCCGATCTCGTCAATGCCCTCGTTGGTCGTGGCCTTGAGGCCGATTTCGGAGATGAGCAGGCCGGTGGAATCGGCGAGTGCGCGCTTCATGTCGTTGAGCCGGGGGAAGATCTTCGGCTTCTCGGCGACGACGGTGGCGTCCACATTGACGAGGTCGAAGCCGAGCCGGGTGGTTTCGGCGATCACGCGCTGCAGCAGTTGCTGGGAGTTGATGTCCTTGAACGCGGGATCGGTGTTGGGGAAAAAATGCCCGATGTCCGGCAGGCCGGCGGCGCCGAGGATGGCGTCGCAGATCGCGTGGGTGAGGCAGTCGGCATCGGAGTGGCCGTCGAGACCGTAGTCGGTGTCGAACCGGACGCCCCCGAGCACGAGCGGGCGGCCGGGGACGAGCCGGTGGATGTCGTAGCCGTGGCCGATGCGGAAGGAACCCATGAAGTGGAAGGTATAAGAGTTAAATTTTAAGCCCCGGATCCAGAAAGCAGGAACTCGAGGTAAGCGAGGTCGGCGGGAGTGGTGAGCTTCGGATTGGCGTGGGGATTCTCGAGGAGGGCGATGGGGTGGCCGAGTTTCTCGACGGCGGAGGCATCGTCGGTGATGCGCAGGCGGCGGGCGGCCACGCGCGCGTAGGCACGCACGATGAGGTCGCGGGCGAAAACCTGCGGCGTCTCCATCGCCCACAGCCGCGAGCGGTCGAGGGTGCGCAGGCGGGCGTCGTCGCGGTGCTGCTTGATGGTGTCGGTCACGCGGTGGGCGAGGACCACCGCGCCCTCGCGGCGGACGATCTTGAGCAGGGCGACGAGCTGCTCGGGGCGCACCAGCGGGCGGGCGCAATCATGGATGAAGACATGCGAGATGTCACCGGGCAGCGCGGCGAGGGCGTGCATGACGGAGTCCTGCCGCTCGCGTCCGCCGCGCACGAGGGCGGAAGGCGTGGGGGCGTAGGCCATGAGCTCGGTCATCTGCCGCGGGTCGCGGTACACCACGACGTAGAAATCGGCGACGGTGCTGGCCAAGAAGGCGGCGACGGAGTGCGCGAACACCGGCCGGCCGGCGAGGGGCGCGAGCACCTTGTCGGTGACGGCTCCGTTCATGCGCGAGCCGGAACCGGCGGCGAGGAGGATGACGGCGGTGCGACTCATTTTCGATCAGAGATCAGAGGACAGTAGTCAGAGATCAGGGGACGGAAAGGGAAGAGGGAAGCCAGGAAACGAGGAAGTGGAGGGCGTGAGGGGTCAGACTGATATCTGACCGCTGATCTCTGATCTCGGCCCGGGCTGGGCGATTTCGGCCAAAATCGCCCGCGCGGCGGCGACCGGGTCGGGGGCTTTGAAGATCGGGCGGCCGACGACGAGGAAGCTGGCGCCGGCTTGGGCGGCCTCGGCGGGAGTCATCACGCGGGTCTGATCGTCGGCCTTCGCGTCCCGCGGGCGGATGCCGGGCGTGACGAGGGTGACGTCGGGCGGGAGGACGGCGCGGAGCGGGGTGAGTTCGAGAGGCGAGCACACGAGGCCGCGCAGACCGGAGTCGATGGCGAGCCGGCCAAGGCGGAGAACCTGTTTTTCAGGCGAATCGGCGACGCCGGTTTCCGTCAGGCCTGCGGTGCTGGTGGAGGTCAGGACGGTGACACCGAGAAGGAGCAGGTTGGGTGCATGCTGCTGCTGGGCTTTGACGGCCCACTGCATCATCTCGCGGCCGCCGCCGGCGTGCAGGGTGAGCATCGAGATCGGGAGCTTGGCGACGGACTCGACGGACTTGGCGACGGTGTTGGGGATGTCGTGGAGCTTGAGGTCGAGGAAGACGTTGAAGCCCAGCCCGGCGATCTCGCGCACGCAGTCGGGGCCGTTGGCCGTGAACATCTCGAGGCCAATCTTCACCCAGCGGACGGTGCCCTGGAGCTGGCGGAGGGCCGGGGTGACCTCCCGAGGGGACTGGGCGTCGAGGACGAGGATGAGGTCGCAAGCCATGGAGAAAAATGCTGACGACCCGCCCCGGTCATCGCCAATGTTTTCTTTACCCCCCGTGTCCCCCGTCGTCCTCGCTTGTCCCGCCAAACTGAACCTGCTCCTTGCCGTCACCGGCCGGCGCCCGGATGGGTTCCATGAACTCGTATCGGTCGTGGCTCCGGTGGAATTTGGCGACACGCTGACAGTCGAGCCGGCGGACGATTTCTCGCTGGTTTGTGACGACGCCGCGCTGCCGGTGGATGGAACGAACCTGGTGCTGAAGGCGGCGCAGGCGTTTCGCGCGGCCACGGGCTGGCAGGGCGGCGCGCGATTCTCGCTCGTGAAAAACATCCCGGTGGGCGCCGGCCTCGGGGGCGGAAGTAGCGATGCGGCGACGGCGCTCAAGGCGCTGAACCGGCTGGCGGGCGGTTTACTGGCGCCAGCGGCCCTGACGCAGGTGGCGGCCGAGGTGGGATCGGACTGCCCGCTGTTTCTACCGGGCGGGCCGGTGGTCATGCGCGGCCGTGGCGAACGCGTGGAGCCGCTGCCCGCGGCGGCGGCGAGCCGGCTGAAGGGCCGGCCGGTATTGATTTTCAAGCCGGGGTTTCCCGTCGCCACGCCGTGGGCGTTTGCCCAGCTCGCGGCGCGGTCGCGGCGCGGCTACCGGCCGGGCGCGGAAGCCGAGTCCCGGCTGGCAAATTATCTCTATCTGGTCAGCAGCGGAGCGGCTGGGGACGGGGAGTTGCTCAATGACCTGGAGCGCGTGGTGTTCGCGAAATTTGTCGCGCTGTCCGTGCTGCGGGAGCAGTTGCGTGGGCAATTCGGGCTCGCGCCGCGACTCAGTGGCAGCGGAAGTGCGTGCTTTGCGCTGTTGCCGGAGGGGGCGCCGGTCGGGGTCATTGCGGCCGCGGTGCGGGCCGCGTGGGGCCCGTCGGCGTTTGTCCGCGCGACCCAACTGGCGTAAATCCGCATTGACCCACCCCGAGTGAGGCGCGTTATCGTCGGGCTCCGCCGGTCTGA
>QQNC01000170.1 GCA_003402695.1 Verrucomicrobiota bacterium
CGACGAGCTGGTGCTGCGCTGCCGGTCGCCGTGGGCGCGCGCGCTGGAGGTGGACCTGCGACGCCAGCTGTACCAGTGGCGGCACCTGCCGGGGGACATGATCTTCAACACCTACGTGCCGTGCCCGATCGCCTACCGCAGCACGAGCTTCGGCATCATGCGGCAGGGTGAGCTGCTCGCGGTCACCGGCGGCGCCGGGATCAACTCGCAGCACTTCGAGCCGCAGATCTCGTGCCTGGCCGACCTGAAGAAGATCAAGGATCCGGTCGTGACGGTGGACCGGGCAGATACCGCCGCGCGGTTCGACGTGATGCACGAGGCGTTTGGCGACATCATGCCCGTGCGCGAGCAGGGGTGTAACAACGTCTGGTTCACGCCCTGGGACAACCTGGTGATGTGGTACGGCGTGCAGGAGGCGCTGATGGACCTCATCGAGCAGCCCGAGGTGATCAACGCCGCCGTCGCGCGCATCGTCGAGTGCTGCCTCAAGGAACTCGACCAGTTCGTCGCGCTGAACCTCCTCGCGGCGAACAACAACAACTGCCGCATCGGTTCGGGCGCCTACGGTTACACGAGCGAGCTGCCGCGAGCCGGCTTCAATCCCGCGCACCCGACCCCGCCGCACCTCTGGGGCTGCTCGAACGCCCAGATCTTCACCGAGGTCTCGCCGGAGATGCACTGGGAGTTCGCGCTGCGCCACGACCTGCCCTGGCTCGCCCGCTGGGGCCTCATTTATTACGGCTGCTGCGAGGCGCTCGACACGAAGATGGAGATCCTGCGGCGCATCCCGAACCTGCGGAAAATCTCGATGAACTACCGCATTCACGTGGACCGCGCGGCGGCCGCGGTCGGGTCGGACTATGTTTTCAGCTACAAGCCGAACCCCGCGTGCTTTGCCACGGATGCGTTCGACCTCGGCAAGGCCCGCGACGAGCTGAAGCACGTGCTGGACTGCACGCGCGGCGGGCACGTGGAACTGGTCCTGAAGGATATCTCGACCGTGGCCGGACAGCCCGAGCGGCTGTGGCAGTGGGCCGCGATGGCGCAGGAACTCGTGGAAGGCCGCACATGAACGGCGGCCCTTCCAGCGCGCACCGGCGGACCCGACCCCAGCCGGCGGACTTAGTTCTTCCCGGCGTCCTCCGGCTTGTGGTCGCGGGCGTAGGCGACCATCGCGCGCACGTTCTCCGGCGGGGTGAGCGGAGAAATCTCGCAGCCCGCGCCCACGATGAAATATTTCCCGCACGTCTCATGGCAGCGCCGGCAGGCCTCGTACACGCGCTCGGGCGTGCCCTCGAGCAGGTCGGTGATCGTGGAGACATTGCCGGCGAGCGTGCGCGTGGGGCCGAGCTGCTCCCGGGCGAGCGCAAGGTTGGCGGGGAAATCGATTTCGTAGATGTCGATGGGGAGCTGCGCCATCTTGGGGTACAGCCGGTCAATGCGTCCGCACATGTGCTGCCGCAGCAGTACGTCGGGATGGTTCCGCCGGAGCGTCTCCAGCACGCGCTTTTGCTGCGGCCAGAGAAATTTCTCGTAGAGGTCCGGGCCGATGAGGCCGGCGGCGGCATCACTCATGCCCATGGTGTCGGCGCCCGCGGCGATCTGCGCCGGGGCGTAGGCGAGGGCGACGTCAGCGCAGAAGGCCAG
This sequence comes from Verrucomicrobiota bacterium, assembly GCA_003402695.1. Classification (GTDB taxonomy): domain Bacteria; phylum Verrucomicrobiota; class Verrucomicrobiia; order Opitutales; family Opitutaceae; genus Opi-474. The sequence continues at coordinate 1,648 of QQNC01000170.1, forward strand.
CAGGTCGTGCGCAAACTGCGGGTCATCCCCGAAATCCAGCATGATTGTGTTCAGGCCGCGCAGCTCGGCGGCGAGGGCCAGCGGGCCCTCGATCCAGCCGACGATGGACATGCCCGGACCGGCGGTGCGGCGCATGAGTTCGATGCTTTTCACCCGGTCGTGCATCCGGCCGCCGCCCAGCGGGTCGGGCAGCTTGAAACTGCGCAGCCGCAGCTTGTCGGCCAGCGCCGCGCGCTCCTCGTTGATCGCCGGGCCCTGGTCAGTGAACCAGTCCACGCTGCCCTCGCCGGCGATATCAATGACCTCGCGCGCGGGGTCCGAGCAGGTGAGCAGGCAGTCGAGCCCGAAGTCCGCCACGAGCTTGAGCTGCGCCTCCGCCATCTTCCGCCCGTCCTTGGTGTAATCAATGAAGGGGATGCCCGCGTGCTTGGCCGAAAACATCATCGACATGGGCTGGGCCGGCAGGTGGTCCACCGCCTCGCCTCGGACGACCCGGCGCACGCGTTCGATCGAAGTCATGCCAGCTTGATGTTGGGCGGTGCGGCGGAAATCAACTCCGCGCTACCGCGATTGCTGCGCACTATTTGCCCATGAAAACCATGTCGCCCCGCCAGCGCCTTGTGGCCGCCCTCGACCGCCGGCCCACTGATCACCTGCCCGTGACGACGCATCACCTGATGCGTTCGTACCTGAAGAAATACTTCCCCGGGAAGACGGACGCCGATTTTTTCGCGACCTTCGGGCTCGACCCCATCTGCTGGATCCAGGCCCACCGCCCCGACCAGTCAGCGGGCGCGGACTATGAACCGGGCCAGGTGCCGGGCTTTCTCGAGGCGCAACGGATCGTCTCGCCCACCTGGCGGTTTGAGCACCGGGACGTGCCCGGCCGCGAGTACGCCACGACGCGCCACGCCATCGTCACGCCGCGCAAGACACTGAACCTGGAGCTGCAGAGCAACGAGTTCACCGCGTGGGTCTCGGAGCGGCTGATCAAGGAAAAGTCCGACATCGACCTCATTGCCGAGTTTGCCCCGCAGCCGCTGTGCGACGTGGCGGCCATCAACCGCTGCGCCGAGGCGCATGGCGACACCACGCTGATTCGCGGCAACATCAACTGCTTCGAACTCTACGGCCAGCCCGGCTGCTGGCAGGACGCCTGCGTGCTCTACGGCGTCGAGGAGATGATTCTCGCGACCTACGACGATCCGGAATGGGTGCACACTTTCCTCGGCATCCTGCGTGACCGGAAGGTCCGCTTTGCCGACTCGATGCAGGGCGCGCGTTACGACCTCATCGAGCACGGCGGCGGCGACGCCTCCTCCACCGTCATCTCGCCGAAGGTCTTCGACGAATTCGTCGCGCCCTACGACCACGCGGTCATCGCCCACGCCCGTGCCGCCGGGCAGCGCGTGGTCTACCACACCTGCGGCGGCATGATGCCGCTGCTGGAGCGGCTGGTCGGGCTCGGGGCGAACGCGCTCGAGACCTTCACGCCGCCCGCGATGGGCGGCGACATGGACCTGGCCGAGGCGAAGCGCCGCATCGGGGACAAGGTGTGTTTCATCGGCGGCTTCGATCAGAACCGCTTCTTCACCACCGCCACGCCGGCCGAGACGCGCGCGGAAGTGCGCCGGTGCTTCCGCGAGGCGGGCGCCGGCGGTGGCTTCATCCTCAGCCCGTCGGACCATTTCTTCGAGGCCAAGCCCGAACTCCTCCATGCCTTCGCCGATGAGGCGCGGCAATGCACGTACTGAAATGAACCGCGTTGAAAACAGGAGCCGGGAGCAAGGAGCAGGGGGCAGGAAACTGAACCTCGCCCAGATCAGCGATGGCCGGTTTTCCCTGCTCCTTACCCCCTGCTCCCTGCTCCTGCCTTTCCTCCCATGACGCCACTCGATCGCTTCCACGCCTGCATGAATTACTCGCCCGTTGACCGGGTGCCGAACCACGAGGTGGGCGTGTGGACCCAGACCAAGCAGCGCTGGCGCGAGGAAGGCCTGGCGGCCGACGAACTGCACTGGGATTGGTTCGTCGGCGAGGCGCGCTGGGACCTGGATCCGCGCGAGTACATCGACGTCGGCACCGGCATGGTGCCGGGGTTCGAGGTGCAGGTGATCAGCCGCGAGGGAGAGACCGAAATCATCCGGGGCGCAAACGGCGTCACCACCAAGGCGCTCATCACCGGTACCGTGGACGGCATGCGGGCGAGCATGGACGAGTTCATCGGCTTTCCCGTGTCCACGCCGGCGGATTTTCAGGATCTGAAGCGCCGCTTCCGTCCGTCCAGCCCGGTCCGTTACCCCGCGTATTGGCAGCAATTCCAACTGCCCGGTTGGGGCCTGCGCCAGCACCCGCTTATTCTCGGCCGCAACTGCTCCATCCTCGGCTACTACTGGCGCGCCCGCGAGTGGATGGGCACCGAGAACCTCAGCTACGCCTGGTATGACGAGCCGGCGATGATGCACGAGATGATGGAATTCATCACCGACTTCACCATCGAGGTGACGCGACCGTTCCTCGCGGCCGGAGTGAAGCCGGATTACGTGTTCATCAACGAGGACCTGAGCATGAAGAACGGCCCGCTGCTCAGCCCCGACTGCTACCGCACCTTCATCCTCCCGGAGCTGAAAAAACTGGTGGCCTGGTTCAAGTCGCAAGGCGTCCGCTGGGTGGTCATCGACACCGACGGCAACTGCGAGCTGGTGATCCCGCCCTTTATGGAGGCCGGCGTGGACGCCATCTGGCCGCTGGAACGCGCCTCCGACATGGACCCGCGGGACATCCGGAAAAAATTCGGTCGCGACCTGCGGCTGTGGGGCGGGGTGGACAAGCGTGAGCTGGCGAAGGACCCCGCCGCGATCGACGCGCATCTGCGCACGTTCCAGCCACTCATCGCCGAGGGTGGGTTCATCCCCTCGGTGGACCACCTCGTTCCCCCGGACGTTTCCCTCGCCAACTTCGAGCACTACATGCGCCGCAAGCACCAGCTCCTCCGTGGCGAGGCGTTTTGACCGCACCCACCCATGAGCCTCCAACTCGCCCTCGACACGCTCGCGCTCAAGCCCGTCCCGCGGTTTGCCCGCACGGAGTACAGTCTCGAGTATCATCAGGCGGTCCCGCCGGGCGCGGTGGTGACCGGCGCCGATCCGGCGGCGGCTCCGCGCGCGCTCTACGCCAAGTGGGACCTGGACTTCCTCTGGACCACGGAGGACGGCTTGCGGGGCGACTGGGCAAAATTCGGCCGCTGCACCAACATGGGCCACGCCGAATATGCGGCCGACGGCAGCGACCTGCACCAGGCCACCCAGAGTCCGTTCCAAGACCCTGAGGAGGTCTGGGCGTTCGACGCCGTCACGGAATACGGGCTGCCCACGATGGCGGAACAGGTCGCGGCCTACGAGGCCTGGCTGGGCGAAAAGCGCCGTAACTTTCCCGACCAGCTCTGTCCCGGCGGTTACTACAAGACGATCGTGTCGGGCGCGATCCAGGCGTTTGGCTGGGACCTGCTGCTCGAGGCCGCGGCCGACCGCGACCGGATGGAGGCGGTGTTCGACGGCTTTTTCCGCCGCACGCAGTTTCACATGAACGCCTGGGCGCAAACCAGTGCGGAGGCGATCATCCAGCACGACGACTTTGTCTGGACCGCGGGCGCCTTCATGCGGCCCGACTACTACCGCGCGGTCATCATCCCGCGCTATGCCGAGCTGTGGAAACCGCTCAAGCGCGCCGGCAAGAAGGTGCTGTTCTGCGCCGACGGGGATTTTCGGGAATTCGCCGCCGACATCGTCGCCGCGGGCGCGGACGGGCTGATCTTCGAGCCGGTGATGGACTTTGCCGAGATGACCGCAAAATACGGCCGGACCACCGTCCTCGTGGGCAGCGCCGTGGATTGCCGCGATCTGACGTTTGGGAAATGGGAGACCGTGCGCGCCTCGATTGACCGCTCGCTCGAGCTGGCCCGGACCTGCCGCGCCGTAATCCTCGCCACCGGCAACCACCTCCCGGCGAACATCCCCGCGGCGATGCTGGAGCAGTACCGGGCGTACCTGGAGGAACACCGGCAACGCTGAGTTTTTCACGCAGAGACGCAGAGACCGGAACGACCATCAAATTTCAACTTCACATTCCATGATCCGATCTCTGCGACTTTGCG
>QQNC01000171.1 GCA_003402695.1 Verrucomicrobiota bacterium
AAGCCAGGGCGGGGCGAAGACCCGCCCTACCCAGATATCACTTCCCGTACCCGCCGGGATGCGCCGCGTGCCACTTCCAAGCTGTGGCGACGATGGAATCGATATCGGGAAACTTGGGTTTCCAGCCGAGCTCGCGCTGCGCCTTGGTCGAATCGGCGTAGAGCGCCGCCGGGTCCCCCGGGCGACGCGGTGCCTCGACGACCTTGATTTTGCGGCCGGTGACTTTTTCCACGGCCCGGATGACCTCGCGATTCGAAGTCGGACGGCCGGTGCCGAGATTATAGAACAACGCGGCCCCCGGGCTGGCCAGTTGCCCGAACACGGCGATATGGGCGCGGCTGAGGTCGTCCACATGCACGTAATCGCGCTGGCAGGTGCCGTCGGGAGTGGGGTAATCCGACCCGAAAATCTCCAGCTGCGCCCGACGGCCCGTGGCGGCGTCGAAGGCGAGCGGAATCAGGTGCGTCTCAGGCGTGTGATCCTCCCCGATGCTCCCATCCTCGGCGGCGCCGGCGGCGTTGAAGTAGCGGAACGCGGCGAAGCTCAGGCCGTGGGCCACCGCGAGGGCCTTGAGGGCGTTTTCGACGTCGAGTTTTGTCTGACCGTAGGGATTGATCGGCGTCTGGGGCATCGTCTCGACGATGGGCAGCGTCGCGGGCGTGCCGTAGGTCGCGCAGGTCGAGGAAAACACGAACTTTTTCACGCCGGCCGCCAGCATCGCGCGCAACAGCTGCAGCGTGCCGACCTCATTGTTGAAGTAATATTTGAGCGGATCCGTCACCGACTCGCCCACGTAGCAGTAGGCGGCGAAATGCATCACCAGCTCGATTTGCTCGTCGCGCAGCAGCTTTCCGACCGCCGGTTCGTCTCCGAGATTGACCTGGTGCAGGGCCACGCCCGGCGCCACCGCGGCCCGATGGCCGTAGACAAGGTTGTCCAGCACCACCGGACGATGCCCGGCGGCGATCAGCTGGCGGACACAATGACTGCCGATGTAACCGGCGCCCCCGACAACAAGCACGTTCATGCAGTGAGGCTTGTATTGCTTTCGGCCGGGTGTTGGCTAGCGATTTCCTTTCCCAACGAATGAAGCCTTCCCGCATCGTCATCACCGGAGTCGGTTTGACTGCCCCCAACGGCAATTCCCTGACCGAGTTCCGCCAAAACCTGCTGAATGGCGTGGCGGGCATCGAGCGCAGGGAGATCCGCTACATGGGCTCACAGCTCGCTGGCGTCTGCCACCACGACGCCCTCCGCCACCAGACCAAGAAGGAGGTGCGCGTCGGCACCCGCGCCGGCAGCATCAGCGTCTATTGCGCCCGCGAAGCCCTGGCCGACAGCAAGATCGCTTGGGCGGCCCAGGCGAAGGACCGCGTGGGCATCTACATCGGCTGCACCGAGCACGGCAATGTCGAGACCGAGAACGAAATCTACAACATCTCGAAGTTTAACTACGACACGAAGTTCTGGTCGCATTACCACAACCCCCGCACCGTCGCCAACAACCAGGCGGGCGAGGCCTCGCTCAACCTCGGCGTCACCGGTCCCGCGTACACCATCGGCGCCGCCTGCGCCGCCGGCAACCTGGGCCTGATCCACGCTGCGCAGATGCTGCGCCTCGGCGAGGTGGACCTGGCCATCTGCGGCGGCATCAGCGAGAGCATCCACACCTTCGGCATCTTCGCCGGTTTCAAAAGCCAGAACGCCCTCGCGACCCACGCCGATCCGGCCAAGGCCAGCCGCCCCTTCGACAAGGCCCGCAACGGCATCGTCGTCTCGGAGGGTGGTTGTTTGTACACGCTCGAGCGGCTCGAGGACGCCCAGGCGCGCGGGGCCAAAATTTACGCCGAGATCGCGGGGTATCATGTCAACTCCGACGCCAGCGACTACGTGCTGCCCAATCCCGTGCGGCAGGCCGAGTGCGTGCGCGCGTCCATTCGCCGCGCCGGGCTCACGGCGGCGGACATCCACATCGTCAATACCCACGCCACCGCCACGCCCCTCGGCGATATCCAGGAGTGCGAAGCCATCCGCGCGGTGTTCGGCGAAGGTTGCCCTGAAACCCACATCAACAACACCAAGAGCTACATCGGCCACTGCATGGGTGCGGCCGGGGCGCTGGAGCTGGCCGGCAACCTGCCGTCCTTCGATGACCTGATCGTGCACCCGACGATCAACGTGGACGACCTCGATCCGGCGTGCGCCCTGCCCGGGCTGGTTTTAAATCAGCCGCGGAAGGTTGCGAAAGTGGACACCATCCTCAATAACTCCTTCGGGATGCTGGGGATAAATTCCACGTTGATTGTTAAACGCTTTACCCCCTAAGTCCCACGCTTCCGCCCATTATGACCAAAGACGACTGCAAGAAGGTGGTGCTCGACATCATTGCCGACATCGCGCCCGACGAGGACCTGACCAACGTCAAGTCCGACGTGCGCCTGCGCGACCAGCTCCAGCTCGATTCGATGGATTTCCTCGATATCGTGATGGAACTGCGCAAGCGGCACAGCATCGAGGTCCCGGAGGCCGACTACATCCAGCTCGCGTCGCTCGACAGCTGCGCGGAGTACCTGACGCCGAAGTTCAACGCGCTCAGCGCGAAGAGCTGAGCACGCGACACACCAAGGACGACCACGGGCCGGGAGTTTTCCCGGCCTGTTTTATTTTGCGCGGAACGCCATGAAGCCAGGAACCGAAAGGTTTTGGTCTTTCCTGGTTTCCTGGCTTCCCTCTTTCTCATCCGAGTGAAGTCAAAGTGCCTTAATTCTCATCCGGTTTCCTGCCTGTCCGCCGTAGCCTTGGCGAAGGCGGGGCTTCCCCTTTTCTCACTCCGGTGAACACAAGCTCGCACTACGATGTCGCCATCATCGGCGCCGGCATGTCCGGACTCGCCGCCGGCATCCGGCTGGCGCACTTCGGTCAGCGCGTCTGCATCTTCGAGCGGCACAATACCGTCGGTGGACTGAACAGCTTCTACAGCATCGGCGGCCGTAAATTCGACGTCGGCCTGCATGCGATGACCAATTTCGTCCGCCCCGGGGTCAAGGGCACGCCCCTGACCAAGCTCCTCCGGCAGCTGCGCATCAGCCGCGAGGAATTTGCGCTCTGCGAGCAAAAGCAGACGCGCATCGCCTTCGGCCCGCACGGGGAAACTTCACTGCGGTTCACCAATGACTTTGCCGTATTGGAGGGCGAGGTCGCGGAAAAATTTCCCGCCCAGATCGACGGTTTCCGCCGGCTGGCCGCCGCGGTGAGAGCCTATGATGATGTCTCGCTCGACGCCCAGCCCGTGTCAGCGCGGGCCCTGGTCCGCCAGCACATCACCGATCCGCTGCTGGAGCACATGCTGTTCTGCCCCGTGATGTATTACGGCAGCTCATCCGAGCACGACATGGAATTCGGACAGTTCGTGATCATGTTCAAGGCGCTCTTTCTCGAGGGCTTCGCGCGGCCCTTCGACGGTGTGCGGGTCATTCTCCGCGTCCTGCTCGACAAATACCGCGCCGCCGGCGGCGAGCGCCGCATGAAGTGCGGCGTGAAGCACATCGTCGCCCGGGACGGTCGCGCCGCCGCCCTCCTGCTCGACAACGGTGACGAGATCACCGCCGACCATGTCATCTCCTCCATCGGGGCGCCCGAAACCGCGCGCCTCGTGCACTCGGGTCACCGACTGCAACCCGCCCCAGTGCCCGGGCGTCTGTCCTTTGTGGAAACGATCACGATCCTGGACCGGCAGCCGGCGGACCTCGGGTGGGGGAGTGACACCATCGTGTTTTTCAACGACTCGGCGAAATTCGACTACGCCTGCCCGGAGGCCCAGGTGGATCCACGCAGCGGCGTGATCTGCATCCCTAATAATTTCGACTACGGCCCGGGCCAGCAACTCGCCGAGGGCATCTTTCGCTGCACCTGCCTCGCCAACTACGAACGCTGGGCCCATCTGCCCGAGGAAACCTACCGTGCGGACAAGCTGCGCTGGTACGCGGCCCTGCAGAAAAGTGCCCAACGTTTTCTGCCGAAGCTGCCGGTGCCCGATATGCTCACCCACGCCACGGTGAGCACCGATATGTTCACGCCCCGCACCATCACCAAGTTCACCGGCCACCTCGGCGGCGCCATCTACGGAGCGGCGGAAAAGAACCGGCAGGGCCGTACCGATCTCGCCAATCTCTACCTGTGCGGCACGGACCAAGGCTTTCTCGGCATCGTCGGCGCCATGCTCAGTGGCATCTCCATGGCCAATTACCACATCCTCGCGAAAGCTTAGCTTTTTCCGGCACTAAGAGTTACCCCTTTGGTCTCAGTTGATCCAGTGCAGGAGCACTTCCTCCCCCATGAAACTCTCCACTGTTCCCGTCCTGAGCTTTCTCCTTGGCCTCGCGCTGCTCGTCACCAGCCCCGGTCGCGCTGAGGAAATAGACGTCAACGCGCCGCTCAACCCGCAGCAAGTGGACCAGTTGCTCGGGCCCATCGCGCTTTATCCCGATGCGCTGGTTGCGATCATCCTGCCGGCCGCGGCCAGTCCCGCCGACATCGTGCTGGCCCAGCGCTATCTCAGCACCGGCGGTGACCCGGACAAGATTGACGACCAGCCTTGGAGCGAAAGCGTCCGGGCATTGGCTCGCTATCCCATGCTGATTAAGTGGATGGATGAAAACCTGACCTGGACGCAGCAGCTCGGCGCCACGTTCCTCTATCAGCCGGACGAGGTGATGAACTCCGTGCAGCGCCTGCGCGTTCGCGCCAAGGCCAATGGCACCCTTACGAGCACGTCGCAGCAGAAGCTCCTGCTGGATGGCGACGACATCCAGATCGTGCCGGCCCAGCCGGACGTCATCTACGTGCCGTATTACGATCCGAATCTGGTCTACGGTCGGACCAACTATTACGGTGGCCCGCCCTATATGACCTTTGGCCTGGGTCTGCCGGTCGGCTTCTGGCTGAGCTACGATTTCAATTGGTGGACCCGCGTCATTATCGTGGGTGACCGCCATCACAACTGGTCGGAACACCGTGATTGGGACCGCCGCCCGGGCCCCGGCGGGAGACCGAACTATGGCAATAACTGGCGCCCATGGACACCTCCCGCCACGCGTCCGCCCTTCACGCGCCCCGATTATCACCGCTCCAACCCGGATATTATCCGTCCCCGGCCTTTCCCCAACTCACCGTCGTATCCGTCGCGTGACGCGCAACCGGAGCGCCCTCGGACGGACAATCATTCGTGGGACAACGATCACAACCGTCAGCCGGTGCCGACGAACAACCCCCACTGGAATCAGGACAATCGCGACCATCGCGCGCCCCCGGGCCCCGGCTCCCGGTCCGATGCCACGGCCCCGGCCAACAATCCCCGGCCTTCCAATCCGTCCAACCAACCGACGCCCCGGCCCGCCAATAACCCCAACTGGAATCAGAATAACCGCGACCGTGCGCCCGCCACGCCGCCCTCGGCGCCCCGGCCTGAGAACAACGCCCCGCGCCCGACCGGCCAATTCACCAATCAGCCACCGCCTGCGCTGAACCATCAGCCGGCCAGCCGGCCGCCCGAGGTCCGGCAGACTAATGTTCCGCCGCCGCCCCGGCCTACGCCGCCTGCGCCGAAGGACAATCCGCACGACCAGCAGCCGGAGCCCCAGCGCTGAGCGACGGCCAGGCCCGGTTTCAGGGGTGAATCCGGGGGCCGGGGCACAAACCCCTTGCCCTCGCTCCGGCAGCGCGTTCACTCATCGGTTTCCAT
>QQNC01000172.1 GCA_003402695.1 Verrucomicrobiota bacterium
CCAGAAGGCGATCGGGATGGCCAGGAGGGGCGTCGTGGCGGCGATGGGCAGGACGAGTCCGCTGGGCGTGGTGGCGAGGGCCCATTGGTAGCAGCCGACGCCGGCGACCGGGCCGGCAAGGGCGTTGGCCAGCACCCAGCGCGGGCTGGTGCGTCGCACTTCGGGCGTGATCACCGGGGCGGGTGGCACGCGGCGGAGCAGGCGCAGCACGAGAAACCAGATGGTGATGAAAATGAGCCCGGCGAGAATGCGGTGATATGTGGCGGTGAGGCCGAAGGTGGCGTTGGCCACGTGTTCGCCGGCGGCGGTGGCGACGGTCACGCCCTTGCGGCTGACGAGGGCGCCGATTCCCTGTCCGGCCGCGGCGACCAGGCCAAAGAGAAAACCGATCGGCCGGACGTGCACCTTGGGCGGGCTGGATTTGCTCGGCATGATGGCCACGGCGACGCCCACCAGAATCACACTGCCCCAGAGCATTTGTGCGGGGGTGAGCTTCGTCCCGAGCCAGAGCCATTCGCCCAGGGCGGCGATCGGGGCGGCGAGGCATTGGGTCATGAGGACCGTCAGGCGCGAGCCCAGCAGGGGCAGCGCGCCGTAGACGCCGAGGTCTCCCAGCCCCATCCCGATCAGGCCGCTCAGGAGGAACCAACCGAGGCTGGCGCTGGCGAAACCGCGGCCGACAGTATGGGCGAAGAAGCCCAAAATCAGGGCCGCGACGACCAGTCGCCCGAGGTTGGCACGCAGGGCGCCCAAGGCCCGGACGCTATGGCTGGCGCAAGTGGCGCTGAGGGCGAAGAAGAAAGCGGCTAGAAACGAGGCAAACATCGGGTAACCAACGACAAGAGACGACTTAACTCCCCGTTGCGACGGTTTTTTGTATCCTCCCGGAAGGCCGGGTGCTAGGCTCCCCCCTTTATGAAAGCCAAGAAAGCCAAAGTGAAGCCGGAGGCGGTTAATGCCGCGCTCGCGGCCAAGAAAGGCCCGGTTTCCAGGTTTATCGCCCAGCACTACCGCCATTTCAACGCGGCGGCGCTGTTGGACGCCGCCAAGGGCTACGAGACGCACCTCAACGCGGGCGGCAAGATGCTCGTGACCCTCGCCGGCGCGATGTCCACGGCGGAGCTCGGCATCTCGCTCGCGGAAATGATCCGCCAGGACAAGGTCCACGCGATCGTCTGCACCGGCGCGAACCTGGAAGAGGACATCTTCAACCTGGTCGCGCACGACTACTACGAGCGTGTGCCGCAGTACCGGCACCTCACGGCGGCGGATGAACAGAAGCTGCTGAACCGGCACATGAACCGGGTGACAGACACGTGCATCCCCGAGATGGAGGCCATGCGCCGCATCGAGAAGGTCGTACTCGCGGAATGGGTGAAGGCCGACCGGGCCGGCGAGCGGTATTTCCCGCACGAGTTCATGTACAAGATCCTGCGCGGTGGAAAACTGAAGCCGAGCTACCAGATCGACCCGAAGAATTCCTGGATGCTGGCCGCGTGCGAAAAGAACCTGCCGATCATCGTTCCGGGCTGGGAGGACGCGACGCTGGGCAACATGTTTGCCGGCCACGTCATCAGCGGCCATGTGAAGAACGTGCACACCGTCCGCACCGGTATCGAGTACATGACCGTGCTGGCCGAGTGGTACACGAAGACGGCGAAGAAACTGCGCAACGGCGAGGGTTCGATCGGGTTTTTCCAGATCGGCGGCGGCATTGCGGGCGATTTCCCAATCTGCGTCGTCCCGATGCTACACCAGGACCTGCGGCGCACGGGCGTGCCGCTCTGGGGCTACTTTGCGCAAATCAGCGACTCGACCACGAGCTACGGCAGCTATTCCGGCGCGGTGCCCAACGAGAAGATCACGTGGGGCAAGCTCGGGGCGAAGACCCCGAAGTTCATCGTGGAGAGCGACGCGACGATCGTGGCGCCGCTGATCTTCAGCTGGGTTTTGGGGAAATAGCCTTAAGCCCGCGGGTTGGGGTAGGGCGGGACCGCTGAGCCCGCCTTGCAGGGGTGGGTTGCCCGCTGGCGCGCAACCCACAGGCGGGATCAGCGATCCCGCCCCACAATTCCGCCCAAAATCTTTGCAACTTGGCGGGTTTGCGTGAGCGTCTAGGCCGATGTCCAACGCCCTCGCGCACGAGAAATCGCCCTACCTGCTCCAGCATGCGGACAATCCGGTGGCGTGGCTGCCGTGGGGCGAGGCGGCGTTTGCCCGGGCCCGGGCGGAGGACAAGCCGATCTTCCTGAGCATCGGCTACTCGACGTGTCACTGGTGCCACGTGATGGCGCACGAGTCGTTCGAAAACCCGGAGACGGCGGAGATCCTCAACGCGCATTTCATCCCCATCAAAGTGGACCGCGAGGAGCGGCCTGACGTGGACAAGGTTTACATGACCTACGTGCAGGCGATGACCGGCCACGGCGGCTGGCCGCTGAGCGCGTGGCTGACGCCGGAGCTGAAGCCCTTCTACGGCGGCACCTATTACCCTCCCGAGGACCGGCACGGTCGGGCGGGGTTTCCGGCGATCCTGCGTACGATCGCGCAGGGCTGGCGCGAGGAGCGCGACAAGCTCGTTGCCGAGGGCGACCGGGTGATTGCGATGCTGCGGGAGCACTACCTGGACAAGCCGCCGGTGCTGTCGGCGGATGACCTCACGGTGGCGGGAGGCGACGCGTTTGAGAAGGGGCTGGGCTATTTCTTTGAATCCTTCGACGCGGATCACGGCGGCTTCGGCAATGCGCCGAAGTTTCCCCGGGCCTCGAATCTCAATTTCCTCTTTCGCTGCGCCGCGATCCAGGGCGTGACGGGCGAGGTCGGCGCGGAGGCGATCAGGTTGGCGGCCTCGACCCTGCGCGGCATGGCGCGGGGAGGAATCCACGACCACGTGGGCGGCGGTTATCACCGCTACTCGGTGGACGGCGAGTGGTTCGTGCCGCACTTCGAGAAAATGCTCTACGACCAGGCGCAGATCGCGCTCAACGCCCTCGAGGCGGTGCAGGCGACGGGCGACGAACGGTTTGCGTGGATGGCGCGGGATATCTTCGACTACGTGCGGCGCGAACTGACCAGCCTGTCCGGCGGATTTTTTACGGCGGAGGACGCGGATAGCGCGCCGCCGGGGACTGCGCAGAACGACAAGCACGTGAAGCACGTGGAGGGGGCGTTTTACGTCTGGAGCGCGGAGGAGCTGCGGGAGGTGCTCGGGGAAGACGCGGCATTGTTGGGGGTGCACTTCAACGTGAAGGAAGCGGGGAATGTAGAGGCGGAGCGGGATCCGCACGGAGAGTTCGTCGGTAAAAACATCCTGGTGCAGCGGCATCCGTTGATGGGAACCGCGTCGCAGTTTGGCCTGACGCCCGAGCAGGCAAACGAGCGGATCCTGGCGGCGCTGGCCAAGTTGCGCACCGTGCGGTCGCGGCGGCCCCGGCCGTTGCTCGACGACAAGATCATCACCGCGAACAACGGACTGATGATTTCCGCGCTGGCCAAAGGCGCGCTGGTCCTGGGCGAGCCCGCGCACCTGGCGGCGGCGATCCGCGCCGCGGAATTTGTGCGGCGGGAGCTGTTTGACCCCGCGACCGGCGGTCTCTTCCGCAGTTGGCGCCAGACCCGTGGTGCGGCGGAGGGCTTTGCCGAGGACTACGCCTATTTCATCCAAGCACTGCTCGACCTGTATGAAGCGACATTTGAACTGCGCTGGCTCGAATGGGCGGAGCAGCTGCAAGGCGCGATGGACACGCGGTTTTGGGATGAAGCCAAGGGCGGCTATTTCAATTCCCGCGCAGACGACACGGCGATCGTGCTGCGGCTAAAGGAGGATTACGACGGCGCCGAGCCGGCGCCGAGTTCGGTGGCCGCGTTGAGCCTGCTGCGGCTGGCGGCGATGCTGCACGATGAAACGCTCCACGCCCGCGCGGTGCGCACGCTGGAGGCCTTCCGGGCGCAATGGAGCGGCACGCCGCACGCGATGCCGGAGATGCTCTGCGCGCTGGGGAGCGCGCTCGAACCTCCGCGTCAGGTCGTGCTCGCGGGTGACCCGCGCGAGCCGGATTTTCAGGCCTTGCTGGCGGTGTTGCACGAGCGGTTGGGGCCGCGGCGAGTCGTGCTGGCGGTCACCAGTGAAGTGGATCGCGAGTGGCTGGGGGCGCGGTCCGCCTGGCTGGCGGAAATGCGGCCGGTCGCGGGAAGAGCTACGGCCTTTGTGTGTGAACGCTTTGCCTGCCAGGCGCCGGTGATGGATCCGGCGGCGCTGCGGCAGCTGCTGGTTGGGTAAGCGCTTTTTCCACGTTGCCCCTGGCAGGGGCCCGAGCCACGCTGCAGACCGTGAAAATCCTCGCTGTCGAAGACGATGCGGTGTCCCGCGCAGTGCTGCGTCAAGCGCTGCGCAAGCTGGGTCACGAGGTCATCGAGGCCGCGAATGGCGAGGACGCCTGGAAGCTGGCGAAGTCGGAACATGTGCGGGTGGTGGTGAGTGACTGGGCCATGCCGCAGATGGACGGGCTCGAGCTCTGCCGCCGCATCCGCAAGACCGCGGGCGCCGACTACACGTATTTCATCCTGCTGACCGCGCGCGATGCGACGGGTGAAAACCAGCAGGAGGCGGCGGACGCAGGCGTGGATGATTTCCTCACGAAGCCGCTCGATATCGAAGAGCTCTGGAATCGCCTGCGCGTCGCGGAGCGGATCCTGCGGTATGCGACCCAGGTTCGCCAGCTCGAGGAGCTGCTCCCGATCTGCTCGTACTGCAAAAAAATCCGCGATGACCAGAACTACTGGCAGCAGATCGAGGGCTACATCAACGAGCGGACGGGCAGCGAATTCAGCCATTCCATCTGCCCGGATTGCTACCAGCGCGTGGTGATTCCCGAGTTGAAGAAACTCAAGGACGCCGCGAAATGAACGACCGTGTGCAACGGCTGGAGGAAAAGGTCGCCTACCTGGAACGTCATGTGACGGAGCAGGACAAGGCGATGCTGGAGCTCACCGAGACGCTCGCCCGGGTCCGGCAGGAGCTGCGCAACCTGCGCGAGCGGATGACCGACACCACGACGGGCGACGGCGGGGAGCCGGCCGACGAGCGTCCGCCGCATTATTGAGAAAGGAGGTGGGCGGGCACGTCCCGTGCCCGCATGCGCAAGGTCCACGCGCTGGCGAAAGGCCCAACTCTCCTGCGGGCTGACGTTACTCCTGCGGGCCGGGGGACAGGCCCGCCCACCCAACGACTAGAACGTCGCGTTGACTTCCGCCTGTTGGCCGGGGTCCAGGGACCGGCGGCCGAGGGCGGCGCATTCGGTTTCGTCGTTCTTGTAGAGTTTGAATTGTACGGGCGAGTCGGCCTCGCTGGTTTCCCAGCGCCACTTGCCGATGGAGACAAACTGGAGCGGCACGCCCTTGTCCCAGCTCAGGCCCGGGCCCTCGCCGCGGATGAAGAGGCGGTTGCCGATGCCGATGTAGGCGGTGACGAGGAGGCGGGTGGCGCCGTCGGAGGAGATGACGGTTTCCGTCACCTCGGCGCGGGCGCGCGGGGACTCGTCGGGTGCGACCTGGCTGAATTCGCTTTGGGCGATGCTGGTCCCGGCTTCATCCGTGGGGCGAAGGAGGGGCTCTTCCTGCGGCGCCGCCACCGGCAAGGGCTCGGTGGTTTCCACCGGCTTGGGTTTGCGCGGGGCGCGTTTCTTGACGGGCTTGGGTTCC
>QQNC01000173.1 GCA_003402695.1 Verrucomicrobiota bacterium
CCGGCTGCCGCTGCAGGCGGGCAAAGGCTACAGTCTCACGCTCGCAAAACCGCGTTTCCAGCTGACGAAGTCGCTCATCCTCACCGAGCGCCGCGTGGCGGCCACGCCGATGGGTGATACGCTCCGCTTCGGCGGCACGATGGAAATCAGCGGCCTCAACGACCGGATCAGGTCCGAGCGCGTCCAGCAGATCATCGATGCCGTGCCGCATTATTTCCCGGATTTCACCGCCGCGGACTTTGCCGGGATCAAGCCGTGGTTCGGTCTGCGTCCCGTAACACCTGATGGCCTGCCCTACATCGGCCGCTTCGGACGGCACCCGAACCTCACCGCCGCCTGCGGCCACGCGATGCTCGGCGTAACCATGGCCCCCAGCACCGGCCTGCTGGTTGCCGAGGTGCTCGGCCAGAGGAAGCCTTCCCTTTCCCTCGAAATGCTCAGTCCCGACCGCTACGCTTAAGACTTCAAAATTCTGCCCACGGATCACACGGATGCTCACGAATCAATTGCCCAATGCATATTTACAGGAGGGAACGGAGAGAACAGAGAACTCCTCTCTCGGTTTCCTCCGCTGCCTCCAGTGAAAACCAACAGCGGGGTCTGAAATCCTAATTCGTGCATTGCGTGTTTTTCGTCGTAACTCCTGCTTCCGAACAAATCCCATGAACTGGAAAGGTGTCATTCCCGCCCTCACGACCAATCTCCGCGCCAACGGCGCGGTGGACCACGCGGCGCTCGCCAAACATTGCCGCGGGATGATCGACAGCGGCTGCACCGGCATCGTGTGCTGCGGCTCGCTGGGCGAGGCCGCGACGCTGACGTTCGCCGAGAAAATCGCCGTGGCGAAGACGTGCGTGATGGCCGTCGGCGACCGGGCCCCGGTCGTGATGGGCATCGCCTCACTTTCAACCCCGGAGGCCGTGGCCCTCGCCAAGGGGGCCGCGCGGGCCGGCTGTGAGGGCCTGATGGTGCTCCCGCCGTATGTTTACAGCACCGATTGGCGCGAGATGAAGGCGCATGTCAGCGCCGTGATTGCGGCCACGAAGCTGTCCTGCCTGCTCTACAACAACCCGCCGGCTTACCAGACCGACTTCCTGCCCTGGCAGATCGCCGAACTGGCGGCGGATCATCCGAACCTGGGAGCAGTGAAGGAATCCAGCGGCGATACGCGCCGGGTGACCGCCATCCGCAACGCCTGTGGCCAGCGGCTGGACATCCTCGTCGGCATGGACGACGCGATCGTCGAGGGTATCTACGCCGGTGCGGTCGGCTGGATCGCCGGGCTGGTGAACGCGTTTCCGGCGGAATCCGTTGCGCTCTTCGACTACGCGAGCCGCGGCGACAAGGTGCGGGCGGCGGCGCTTTACGCCTGGTTCCTGCCGCTACTGCAGCTCGATACGGTGCCGAAGTTCGTGCAGCTCATCAAATGGTTGCAGGCCGAGGTCGGCTGCGGCTCGGCCACCGTGCGAGCCCCGCGGCTGGCGCTTGCGGGTGGGGATTTGGCGCACGCCAAGTCGGTGCTGGCCAAGGCGCGGAAGACGCGGCCAAAATTTTTGATATGAATCACACTGGCACATCGTGCATTGGTTTTGGCCGCGGCCCGGCGGGCGGCGCGCCGTTCCGGGCGTTTGACCCGGCGGCGGCCCGGGAGCTGGAACCGGTTTTCCACTCGGTGTCCGCGGCCGACTGGGACCGCGCGGTGCAGCTGGCCGCGGGTGCGGCGCCGGCCTGGGCCGCGCTGCCAGGCGCGGAGCGCAACCGTTTCCTGCGGCTGATTGCAGACAAGCTGGATGCCACGGCCGCGATCCTCGCGGAGCGGGCGGCGCAAGAGACGGGTTTGCCGCTGGCCCGCTGCACGGGCGAGGTGGCCCGCACTTCCGGCCAGCTGCGGCTTTACGGCGAGACGGCGGCGCGGGGCGATTGGCTCGATGCGCGCATCGAAACCGCGCAGCCCGACCGCAAGCCGCTGCCCAAGCCCGACCACCGCTCGATGCTCCGGCCGCTCGGCCCGGTGGTGGTGTTTGGCTCGAGCAACTTTCCCTTCGCTTACTCGGTCGCCGGCGGTGACACCGCCTCGGCCTTCGCCGCGGGCTGCCCGGTGATCGTCAAGGCGCACCCGGCCCATCCCGGCACGGGCGAACTCGTCGGTCAGCTCATCGTCGAGGCCGTGAAGGAATGCGGCCTGCCCGAGGGTACGTTTTCGCTGCTGTTTGATGCCGGTTTCGAACTGGGGCAGGCGCTGGTGAAGCATCCGTTGGTAAAGGCCGTGGGCTTCACGGGTTCGCTCAAGGGCGGCCGGGCGCTGGCGGACCTCGCCGCCGCGCGCCCCGAGCCGATCCCGGTCTACGCCGAGATGGGCAGCATCAACCCGCTGTTCATCCTGCCCGGGGCGCTGGCCGAGCGGTCGGCCGCCATCGTGGACGGTCTCCACGCCTCATCGACCGTGGGCGTCGGTCAATTTTGCACCAACCCCGGCCTGATCGTGCTGCAGCGCTCGGCTGCCGCGGAACAGTTCGGGCAGGCCTTGGCGGCGAAACTCACGGCCACGCCGGAGAGTGCCATGCTCACGCCCGGCATAAGGAAGAATTTCGCCACCCACACCGCGGCCCGGGCAAACCAGGCGGGGGTGACGGTGATCACCGAGGCGAAGGCGGAAAAATCCGGTGGCGCGGCGCCCGTGTGGTTCGAGACGGAGGCTGCGACCTTCCTGAGCAATCACCGCCTGTCGGAGGAAATCTTCGGGCCGAGTTCGCTGGTGGTCTGGTGCCGGGACGAGGCGGAAATGCACGCAGTTGCCCGCCACCTTGAAGGCAGCCTGACGGCAACCCTGCACGCGGGTGCGGCCGAAGCGGCCGGGCAGGGCGCACTGGTCGCGCTGCTCGCCGCGAAAGCCGGCCGTGTGATTCTCAACAGCTATCCGACGGGCCTCGAGGTCAGTCCGGCCATCGTCCACGGCGGGCCGTATCCCTCCGCGAGTGATGGTGGCCGCAGCACGTCCGTGGGCACGCGCGCGCTGAACCGCTGGGTGCGCCTGGTGTGCTATCAAAATTTTCCCGACGGTTTGCTGCCGGCGGAGTTGCAGGCGGCGAACCCGCTCGGGCTGCTCCGGCTCGTGAACGGGGAATTCACGCGGGCGGGGATTTAGTCCGAACCGGTGTCACGCCGAGGCGCTGAGAACGCGGAGCAGAGCGTCAGAACAGCCCGGCTTCGCGCCTCTGCGCCTCGGCGTGAAACTCAGGCTTTTCTCTTTTCCGGCAGGGCGCGGGTCGTGACCTCGGCCTTCAGCTTCGCGACGAAGGCGTCGGCGGGCATGACGCCCTCGTCGCCCCGGGCGCGGCTGCGGACGGAGACGCTGTTCGCCTCGGCCTCTTTCTGGCCGATCACGAGGGTGTAGGGCACCTTGTCGAGTTCCGCGCGGCGGATCTTGGCGCCCAGCTTGTCGCTGTGCTCGTCGAGCGTGGCGCGCAGGCCCTCGGCCTTGAGTTTCGCCAAGAGACCGGCGGCGTAGTCGTTAAGCTTGTCGCTGATGGGCACCAGACGCACCTGCTCGGGCGCGAGCCAGGCCGGGAAGTCGCCGCCGAAGTGCTCGATCAGCACGCCGCAGAAGCGCTCCATCGAGCCGAAGGGGGCGCGGTGTATCATCACGGGGCGGTGGGGCTGGTTGTCGGCGCCAATGTAGGACAGGTCGAAGCGCACCGGCAGGTTGTAGTCCACCTGCACGGTGCCGAGCTGCCATTCGCGGCCGATCACGTCCTTGATGACGAAGTCGATCTTCGGACCGTAAAACGCGGCTTCGCCGGGCTCCTCGGTGAACGGCACGCCGAGCGTCTGCGCGGCGGCGCGACAGGCGGCCTCGGCCTTGTCCCAGTTGGCGGTGTCACCGGTGTACTTCTTCGAATCCGGGTCGCGCAGGCCGACGCGAACGCGGTAGTCGCTCATGCCCAGCGTGGTGAGGACGATTTTGACGAGGGCAAGGCAGCCGATCAGCTCGGCCGGGACCTGGTCCTCGGTGCAGAAGAGATGGGCGTCGTCCTGCGTGAAGCCGCGGACGCGCGTCATGCCGTTGAGTTCGCCCGACTGCTCCCAACGGTACACGGTGCCGAATTCCGCGAGGCGTACGGGCAGGTCGCGGTAGGAGTGGGGCTGCGAGGCGAAGATCTTGATGTGATGCGGGCAGTTCATCGGCTTCAGCATGAAACCGTCGAGCAGCTGGTCGTTGGGCTTCACGCGGTCGGCCGTGATGGTTTCCTTGCCGGTGCGGGCGTTGACCTGCGCGGCGAGGTGCGCGGAGACGGCATCGAGGCGGGCGTAGACCTCGGCGCACGAGCAGCCCTCGGCGATGACCTTCGCGAGCGACTCGTTTTCGATGACCGGGGAGAACTGCGATTCCTTGTAGTAGGGGAAGTGGCCGGAGGTCTTGTAGAGCTCGAGCTTGCCGATGTGCGGGGTGAACACCTGCGAGTAGCCCTGCTTGTGCAGCTCGCCGCCGATGAAATTCTGGAGCTCCTGGCGGATGATGGACCCGTTGGGGGTCCAGAGGATGAGGCCCTGACCGACGTCCTCGTCGATGACGAAGAGCTTCAGGTCCCGGCCGAGCTTCCGGTGGTCGCGGGCCTTGGCCTGCTCCTGCTGCTCGAGGTAGGCGGCCAGCTCGTCCTTCGTCGGGAAGGCGGTGCCGTAGATGCGCTGGAGCTGCGGGTTCTTCTCGTCGCCGCGGTGATACGCGCCGGCGATGGAAAGCAGCTTGAACGCCTTCAGCTTCGAGGAATAACGCACGTGCGAGCCGGCGCAGAGGTCGGTGAACTCGCCGTTGGAGTAGAACGAGATCTTCTCGTCGGCGGGGATGTCGGCGAGCCGGCCCAGCTTGTAACGCTCCTGGCCGCGGGACGTGATGATCTCGACGGCCTCCTCGCGGGAGACTTCCTTGCGGAAAAACGGCTGGTTCTCATCCGCGATCTTCTTCATCTCGGCCTCGATTTTGACGAGGTCGTCGGCGGTGAATTTGTGGTCGAGATCGATATCGTAGTAAAACCCGGTGTCCGTCGGCGGTCCGATGTCGAGCTTGGCCACGGGGAAGAGGCGGAGAATGGCCGTCGCCATGATGTGCGAGGCCGAGTGGCGGAGTTCTTCGAGGGGAGTCATCGGCGAGGACATAACGTAAAATTGGTTGGGGACACAGAGTTCACTGAGGGGGCACGGAGGTCACGGAGAAAGGCTCATCGCGGCATGGTTTCGGTAAAGTTACGAATGCCCCCTTGAGATCACCAGACCGGTAGCTAGGTTGGACGCATGAGAGCTTCTCTCGAGCGACTGTTGCGGCGGCCGATTGAATTTCCTCTGGAAGTCACCCTGGCAAGTGGCGACCGGCACCTCCTGCCTCACCCGGACCACGCGCAGATGCATCCCAACACGCGGGATCTGGTGCTCTATCCGGACGAGGACGACGCGCCGTTTTCGCTCGTGATCAATCCCGACCAGATCGTGTCGGTGCGCAAGGCACGCCCGGCTTAGGGAAGAAGCTGGAGACGGGCGTTTCACGTCACTTTTTAGCGGGTTCGAGCGAGTACCCGTCCTTGCGGTCGAGCATCGACCAGCCGGCGGCGGTGAGTTCCTGGCGGAGGGCGTCGGCCGTGGCGAAGTCCTTGGCCTGCTTGGCAGCCCAGCGCTTGTCGGCCAGGGCGGTGACGGCGGCGGGGGCG
>QQNC01000174.1 GCA_003402695.1 Verrucomicrobiota bacterium
GCGGCGACGACGGGGGCCGCGGCGGCCACCTTCGGGCCTGATGGCCGGTTGACGAAATAGACGGTGGCCACGACCGAGAGCACAACGACGACGGCCGCGCCGGCGATCAGCAGCGCGAGTGTGCCGGTGGGCATGCCCGAGGGACCGCGACTGCCGCCGGAACCGCCGCCGGGCATGGGCGGGGCGTCCAGGCCGCTGCCGGTGCGCTGATGCTGGGCTTTCTTGAGGGCTTCGTTGATGAGGCTCATTGCGCGGCGGGTCAGGAGTGGGTGAGGCTGCGCATGTCCTTGATCGCGCGGCGGACGTCCCAGTAGGTCACCTCGTCGGCGCCACGGATGAATGCGGACAGGATGGATTTGTCGCAGAGATTATTGACGACACGGGGAATGCCCTTGCTGCCGCGGTGGATGGCGCGGAGCGCCCATTTCGTGAAGTGCGGCCGGCCCTGGCTGCCGGCGAGCGTGAGCCGGTGCTGGATGTAATGCTGGATGTCGGTGAACGTGAGCGGGTGCAGTTCGTAGTGGACGAGGATACGCTGGCGCAGCTGGCGGAGTTCATCGCGGGCGAGCACGTCCTTGAGCTCGGGCTGGCCCATGAGGACGATCTGGAGGAGCTTTTGCTTGTCGGTCTCAAGGTTGGACAGGAGGCGGATCTGCTCGAGCACCTCGAAGGAAAGGTTCTGCGCCTCATCCACAATGAGGACGATGTCGCGGCCGGCCCCGATGCGGGCGAGGAGGACGCGGTTCATCTGGGCGACCAGGTCCACCTGGCTGCGGGCGAGCTTGGTTTCCCCGAGGTCGGTGAGAATGGCCTTGAGCATCTGCGTCTCCGTCACCCGCGGATTGAGGATCAGGGCGGTGTCGTAGTGCGCCGGGTCGAGCTCGTTGAGGAAGCAGCGGCAGAGCGTGGTTTTGCCGCAACCCACCTCGCCGACGAGGACGATGAAGCCCTTCTTTTCCTGCACGCCGTACTTGAGATGCTGGAGGGCTTCCTGGTGGGTGGGGCTGAGGTAAAGAAACCGTGGGTCGGGGGTGATGTTGAACGGCATCTCCTTCAACCCGTAATAGCTCTGATACATGCGGGCTTAGGCTAGGGGGTGAGGCCGGGGAAACGCACGCCAAAATCGCGGGTCGGGAGGGGGTTTCACACTTTTGATACGACGGCGTAGCAAACCAAGGCGCCGGATTTTCTATCCGCGAATGAACGCGAATTGACGCGAATCCGTGAGGAACCGACTCCGGTACCAAATCCGGATTCGCGTGCTTCTCGTCCAATCACGGTTAACCCGCCTCCATCCGAAAAATACATTGCGTGGGCCGGAGGTCGCGCCGTTCATTTGGAGAAACTCCATGGTGAACCTGCGGCGCGTCATAGTCGGCTTCTACTTCGTGCTCTTTCTGGGCGTGGGACTGACCGCGGGGGTGTTTTTCCTCCAGGCACGGGCAGAATTCAGCCAGTTGAAGCAGCAGGAGGTTCTCAGCCGCCGCCGGCTGGCGGAGACCGAGGTCAAGCTGCGGGAGCAGGAGATCATTATCGACCGGCTGCGCCACGACCCGGCATTCGTGGAAAAGGTGATCCGGCGCCGGCTCAACTACGCCAAGCCGGGGGAATTTATCTTTCGCTTCGAGGACTGAACCTTGGCCCGCCCCGTCTGACTGTACATCGCATGGCCTCCCCTCAGCTCATCGAGAAATTCCGCCGCGCCGGACAGGGACAGGTCTTTGCGTTTTTCGACCGGCTCACCCCCGCCGCCCAGACGCACCTGCTGGCGGAAGCCGCGGAGATTGACCTTGCGGAGGTGGCGCAACTGACGCGCACCCTGCTCGCGCCGGGGGCGGCGGTGGGCGTGAATCTCGCGGGCCTCGCGCCGGCGCCGTACGAACCGCGGCCCGAAAATGGTGGCGATGCGGCCGCGTGGGCGCAGGCGAAGGCGGCCGGCGAGGCGGCGCTGCGGGCGGGCCGCGTGGCGGTGTTCACCGTCGCGGGCGGGCAGGGCACCCGGCTGGGTTATGACGGGCCGAAGGGCACGTTCCCGGTCACGCCGGTGAAACGGAAGCCGCTCTTCCAGGTGTTTGCCGAAAAGATCCAGGCCGCGGGCGGGCGCTACGGCCGGCCGCTGCACTGGTTCATCATGACGAGCCACCAGAACCACGCGGCGACGGAGGCGTTTTTTGCAGAGCACAAATTCTTCGGCCTCGATCCGGCGCGGGTGCATTTTTTCCGGCAGGGCCGGATGGCGGCGGTGGATTTTGCCGGCAAGATCCTCCTCGAGACCCCGGGCACGCTCGCGCTCTCCCCGGACGGACACGGCGGCTCGCTGCGCGCGCTGGAGCGCAGCGGGGCGCTCGACCTGATGGCGCGCGAGGGCATCGACACGCTGAGCTACTTCCAAGTGGACAACCCTCTCGTGCGCTGCGTCGACCCAGGGTTCATCGGGTGGCACCTCCGGCGCGGCTCCCAGATGTCGAGCAAGATGGTCCCCAAGGCCTACCCCGAGGAAAAACTCGGGCATTTCTGCGTGCAGGGTGGACGGCTGGTCGTCGTGGAGTACTCCGATCTGCCGATGGCGCTGCAGCGCGAGACCGACACCAGCGGCCGGCTGCGCTACCTGGCGGGCAGCATCGCGATTCACGTGCTCGACCGGGAATTCATCCGGCATGTTGCACGGGGCGAGGGGATGGCGCTGCCGTTTCACCGCGCGGACAAGAAAATTCCGACCGTCGACGCCGCGGGCCAGGCAGTGAAGCCAGCGGCGGCGAATGGCGTGAAATTCGAGCTGTTTGTCTTCGACGCGCTGCCGTTTGCGAAAAATCCGCTGGTGATCGAAACCCGGCGGGCGGATGACTTTTCCCCGGTGAAGAACGCCGAGGGCGTGGATTCGCCCCAGACCTGCCGGGACGACCAGGTCCGGCAGTTTGTCCGCTGGCTGCAGGCGGGTGGCGTGACGGTGGCGACCGATGCGACCGGCCTGCCCCGGGGGACGCTCGAGGTCTCGCCGCTGTTTGGCTACGATGAAGATTCTTTTGCCGAGGCGTGGAAAAAACACTCGCCCCGGCCGGCGGTCTCGGACGGTCTTTATCTCGCCTGACCCGATGACGACGCGCGAAAAAATCCAAGCCGCCGGCGTGGCGAAACAACTGCTGCCGGGCGCCGTGGAGAACCTGGGTGCCTTTCTCGGGGCGAATCTGCCGGCCTGGGCCGGGGCGAGCATCGACGAGCTGGTGGCGAAGGCGGCGTGGCCGGAGCTGAACGACCGGTTTTACCGCTACCTCGAGTTTGGCACCGGCGGCATGCGCGGGCGGACCATCGGGGTGGTCCCGGCCGCCGCGGAGACGGGCCGGCTCAGTCCGATCGGCACGCCGGAACACGCGGCGATTGGCAGCAACATGCTGAATGACTTCACGCTCATCCGCGCGGTGGTCGGGCTTTATCGCTACACCAAGAAATATCTCGGCACGCGGCCGGAGGCCGCCCGGCCCAAGCTCGTGATCGCCCACGACGTGCGGCATTTCTCGCGTTCGTTCTGCGAGCTGGCCGCCTCGACCTGGATCCGGCTCGGCGGCGAGGCATTCATTTTCGACGGACCGCGGCCGACCCCGCAGCTCAGCTTCAGTGTGCGCTGGCTCAAGGCGCACGCCGGCATCGTGATCACGGCGAGCCACAATCCGCCACACGACAACGGGTTCAAGGCGTACTTCGAGGATGGCGCGCAGGTGATCCCGCCGCATGACACCGGCATCGTGGCCGAGGTGAATGCCGTGGCACTCGGCGAACTCGGAACGTTTCTCGC
Source organism: Verrucomicrobiota bacterium (assembly GCA_003402695.1). Taxonomy (GTDB): domain Bacteria; phylum Verrucomicrobiota; class Verrucomicrobiia; order Opitutales; family Opitutaceae; genus Opi-474. Next base: position 3,791 of record QQNC01000174.1, read on the forward strand.
CCCGGACATCACCACGGTCATCACGCTCGGGCGCGCGGCGGACGACGCCTACCTGGCCGTGGCGGCGACGGCGGCGCTGGATCCCGGGGTGCTGCGGACGACGAAGCTAAAGGTCGTCTACACGAACATCCATGGCACCGGCGCGGTGCACTCGCTGCCGCTGCTGCTGCACGCGGGTTGCGAAGTGGAGGCGGTGCCGGGGCAACTGGCTTTCGACGCGCGGTTCCCGACGGTGAAGTCGCCCAACCCGGAGAATCCCGAGGCCCTGGCGATGGCGATCAAGCTCGCCGAGCAGAAAGGCAGCGACGTGGTGCTCGCGACGGATCCCGACGCCGACCGCATGGGCTGCGCCGTGCGCAACCGCGCGGGGAAGATGGAACTGATCACGGGCAACCAGATCGGTTCGCTGCTCGTCGAGTACCGGTTGATGAAATACAAGGAGCTCGGCTGGATCCCGGCGGCGGGGACGCCCAACGCCTGCATCATCAACACGGTTGTGACCACGCAGTTGCAGGCGGCCATCGGGCGCGGGCACGGCGTGAAGGTCATCGAGACGCTCACCGGCTTCAAGTGGATCGCGGCCAAGCTGGCCCGGTATGAGCAAAAACTCTGCGCCGCGATGCCGGCGGGGTTGGACTACGAGGCCATGTCGTTCGCCGAGCGGGCGAAGCTGCTCCAGCAGCACAGCACGTTCTACGTGTTCGGAACCGAGGAAAGCTACGGCTACCTGCCCAACGACTACCTGCGGGACAAGGACGGTAATTCCGCCTGCCTGATGTTCGCGGAGTTGTGCGCCTGGGTGAAAAGCCGGGGCCTGACCGTGCCGGAGTATCTCGACGAAATTTTCCTGCGTTACGGCTTCTACCTCGAGGGCGTGATCAACCTCTATTACGTGGGCGCGAGCGGCTCGGCGAAGATCAAGCGCATCATCGAGACCTACCGCGCGAACCCGCCGCAGGCGTTTGGCGACGTGCCGGTGGCGAAGTTCCAGGATTACGGCCGCGAGCAGATCGTGGACGCGGACGGCGAGGCCATTCCCTCGCAGGACCTCTATTTCGTGACGCTGGCCAACGGCTACAAATTCGCCGCGCGCGGCAGCGGCACGGAGCCGAAGATGAAGTTTTACCTCTTCGCCAACGAGAAAGTCGCCAGCGCCGCGGAGTTGCCGGCGGTCAAGGCGAAGACCCGGGCGACCCTCGACGGGCTGATCAAGCTAATCGAGGCGGATGCACGCGCGCGGGCGGAGAGCTAACGCGATCGGTTTTCCCGATCAGAACACTTCCTGCATGACACCCAAACGCCTCACGATTGCTGCCATTGGCTGCGGCAGCCGCACCTTCATCTACTTCGAATTGGCGGCCAAGCAGCCGGAGCTCTACGAGATTGTGGCGGCGGCGGATCACAGCCCGGCGCGCCTGGCCAAGGCCCGGGCGCTGTCTCAGAACCCGGCTTTCCGCGAATTCCATGACGACGTGGCCATCCTCGCCGAGCCGAAGCTGGCCGACCTGATGATCATCGCGACGCAGGATGCGTTTCACTTCGGGCATGCGTCGGCGGCGCTGCGGAAGGGCTACGACCTGCTGCTGGAGAAACCGATCTCAACGAACCTGCGCGACGTGCTCGCGCTGGAGAAACTCGCGCGTGACCTCGGCCGGCGGGTGACGGTCTGCCATGTGCTGCGTTACACGCCGTTTTACCGGAGGGTGAAGTCGATCATCGCGAGTGGTGCGCTGGGCGAGATCGTGTCGGTCGAGGCGACCGAGGGCGTGGAGCCCTGGCACCAGGGGCACTCGTTTGTCCGCGGACACTGGAGCGTCGTCGAAAAGGCCACGCCGATGATCATCGCGAAGTCCTGCCACGACATGGACATCCTGTCGTGGCTGGTGGA
>QQNC01000175.1 GCA_003402695.1 Verrucomicrobiota bacterium
CCGCATGCTCGCCATGGGCTTCATCAACGAGACCCGCCAATCCGCCATCCGCGCCCAACCCATCAAACTCGCCAATGACGAGCAAATCCAGCCGTCCTACGCCCTCCAAGCCATCCAACGCGAACTCTACCAAATCCTCGACGAACGCGATATCCGCCTCGGCGGCCTCCACGTCGACACCACCCTCGCCGCCGCCTGGCAGGAACGCCTGGATACCTGCCTGACCCGCGCCGTGGCCGCCTTGGAACAGGAAACATCCTGGGGCCACCCGACGCACGCCGCCTATCAGACGGGCAGCAAGCCGCTCTACCTCCAATACGCCGCAGTGACCACCGAGACGCGCAGCGGGGCCATCCTCGCGCTCATCGGCGGCCGCGATTACCAGCACTCGCGCTTTGACCGCACCCGCTCGACCCGCGATCTGGGGCCCGCCTTCGAACCGTTCGTCGCCGCCGCCGCCGCCGAACGCGGCAAACTCGTGCTGCCAGGCAAACCCGTGCAAACCGGCCGCCAAATCGGCCCCGCCGAAGTCGAGCGCATCGCCAGGCGCTGCGGCTTGGCCGGCCCCTTCCTCCTCCAAACCGAGGATTTGTTCCGCGGCAGCGTCGCTGCCACCCCGACCGACATGGCCGTTGGCCTCGCCACCCTCGGCAACCAAGGCAAGCGCCCCAAACCATTCCTGATTCATGAAATTCGCGATGCCGATGGCAAATCCCTCTACACTGCCACCCCGGAGTTCAGCCCAGCCATCAGCCCCAACGCCGCGCTGGATGCCACCAGCGTCCTGCGCCGCCATGCCGGCACCCGCTGTTTCACCGGCGCCACCGGCTCCGAACGCGACGCCTGGACCCTGCGCCTGGGCCCCAGCGGTGCCACCGCCATCTGGATCGGCTTTGACGACCCGACCGTCATCGCGAGCGAGCGCCGCCTCAAGTTGCTGCTCGATGAATTCGTCGAACGCCTTGGCAATGACTGAACCGCCATTCAAAGCGCTTTGACAGCGCCCCGCTTCTCCCACATACTCCCCGCATGCAAGCCATTCAGTTCGAACAAGCCGTCGCTGCCATCCTGCAACGCGACAAACGTTTCGACCCCCACGCCTACTTTTTTCTCAAGGACGCGCTGGATTTCACGCTCAAACGCATTGCCGAAAGCAATAGCGGCCAACCCCGCCACGTCAGCGGAGCGGAACTCGTCAGCGGCGTGCGCGATCTAGCCCTGGAGCAGTTCGGCCCGATGGCCGCCACCCTGATGAGCGAGTGGGGCGTGGGCCAATGCGGCGACATCGGCGAGATGGTCTTCCATCTCATCGAGGAGCAGATTTTTGGCAAACAGGACAGCGATCGGCCGGAAGACTTTGCCGGCAACTTCGACCTCGAGGAATCTCTGCGCGCTCCCTTCATCCCGCGCTCCCACCGCAGCCCCGCCGCCGCCTCCCCTCGCCCAACCCCAAATCTAAAAAATTCCTGACTTTGCGCGTGCCCTCCGCCGTTGCTTGCCTATACTCGCCCAGATCCTCGCATGCAAAACGCCCATCGATGCCTCTTCCCACGCGGCTGCGTGCTTATTTTCGTGTCCGCATGGTGGCTCGCACCGCTGCATGCCACAGAGCCGCCAGCCCAGTCGTCACTCGCCCAACGCGAACTCGAAAAACGCCGGGCCGCCATCGAGGAAGCCCAGGAACTACTAACTAAAGGCGATCAGGCCTATCAGGCAGGACGCTACGCCGATGCCGTGGCGGCCTTTTCCGGTGCCCGGGAAATGCTCCCCAACTCGCCGCTCACCGCCGAACTGCGCAACGCCGCCACCCAGCGCTTCGCCCAAGCCTCCGTCGCACAAGCTTCCGCCCTCTCCCGCAACGGCGATCTGGCCGCTGCCAAAACCGCCGTGGCGGCCGTGCTCAAGCCCGATATTGCACCCGCCGATGCGGCCAGCCTGGCCATGAGTGCCCAGCTTGACGACGCGATCCGCAGCAACCCAGCCCTCACCAAAGAACACAGCGGTGCCGTCGACGCCGTCCGCAAGCTGCTCTACACGGCCGAGGGCAGCTACAATCTCGGCCAATTCGATGCGGCCAAAAAACACTACCAAGACGTCCTGCGCCTCGATCCCACCAACACTGCCGCACGCCGCGGCATGGAACACGTCGCCTCCGCCATCTCGTCCCATCAAAAATCCGCCACCGACCAGACCCGCGCCGAAATGCTCAACCAGGTGGCCGCCAGTTGGGAAACCACCGTGCCCGCCCCGTCGCTGGATGGGGCAGCGCTCGAGCCAGGCCTGCCCGCCGCGTCCGCCAGCACCTTCGTGCCCGTCGCTAACAAACTCGACCGGATCATCCTTCCCAGCGTCATCCTCGACGGGGTTTCGCTCCAGGATGCCATCGATCTGCTGCGCCTGCGGGCCGGCGAACTCGACACCACCGAGGTGGACCCCGCCCGCCGCGGCGTGAATTTCAACATCGATCTTGGCGACGAATCCTCCGATACTGGGAAGCAAATCCGCGCGATCCGCTTCAACCTGCGCCTCGCCAACGTGCCGCTGAGCAAGGTGCTGAGCTACATCAACGGGCAAACCCGCACCATCTATACGACCGACGATTTTGCGGTGACCATCCGGCCGCGTGACGCGGAATCCAAGGAGATGTTCACCCGTTCCTACCGGGTACCGCCGGACTTTCTAACCAGCATGAGTGCCAGCGGTGCCGCGGCGACCAAGAGTGACGACCCGTTCTCTGCGAAGCCTGCCAAGGGTCTCCTTGCGGAACGCCGCGGGGCCGTCGAAGTGCTCCACGAGCAAGGCATCGAGTTTCCGCAAGGTGCCTCAGCCACCTTCAACCCGGCCAATGCCACGCTCACCGTCATCCATACCGCCGCCAACCACGACATCATCTCCCAACTCGTCGATGCCGTAGCCAAAACCGAGCCGGTTATGATCTGCGTGCGCGTCACCATGATCAGCCTCAAGGAAACCCGCCTCAAGGAACTCGGCTTCGATTGGCTGCTCAGCCCCACCGGCATCGGCGCATCCGGCGGAATCCCCGGCACCCAAGCCATCAACATCAGCGGCGGCACCCAAGGCACCGGCAGCTCACTCGGTGACATCAGACTGCCAGCCGGCCAGTTTGAGCGCGATCCGCTCACCGCCGGTAATCGCAGCGGCGACGAAGCCATCTACAAGGACTCGATTGATGGTTTCATCGAAAACAGCAACAAAGTCACCCTGGACACGATCACCCCGCCACGCGCACCCGGTATTTTCGGCCTCACCAAAGTCCTATCTAGCAGTTCGGTGCAGATGCTCATGCGCGGACTCAATCAGAAAAAGGGCGTCGAGATCATGACCTCGGCCGCCACCGTGACGCGCAGCGGCCAGGCCGCCAGCGTGCGCTCGGTGCGCGAAATGATCTACCCCACCGAATACGAACCCCCGCAACTGCCCCAAGCCAGTAATAATAACACCAACGTTGGCAGCAAACCCGCGGCGATGATCGTTACCCCGTCGCATCCCACCACATTCAAAAAACGCGACCTTGGCATGACTCTCGAGGTCACCCCCACCGCCGATGATGCCAAAAACTACGTCGAAGTCACCCTCAACCCCTCGCTGGTTGATTTCGATGGCTTCGTCAATTACGGCAGCCCCATCTTTGGGCCGCCAGATACCAACCTGCTGAATAACCTCAACCCCTTGGCCAGCCGCACAATCCTCACCGATAACCGGATTTTGATGCCGGTGTTCAGCACGCATAAAGCAGCCACCAGCCTCAGTGTTGCCGATGGAGCCACCATCGTCATCGGCGGCATGCTTCAGGATCGCGTCCAGACGGTTGAGGATCACACCCCACTCTTAGGCGAACTGCCGGTGGTCGGCCGCTTGTTTCAATCCAAGGCCAACCAGCCGAGCACCACCGCGGTGGTGATGTTGGTCAATGTCCAGCTCGTCGATCCAACCGGCAAGCCGTTCAATAAACACTGATGGCACCACCGGCGCTGGCCGCCCTTTAACTTTACACCAAGCCATGACCCCCGCAGCAAGCGAACCGGAAAAATACTCGATCGATGAAATGATCGAGCGGCTCAAGGGGCAAGCCGCGGACAGCCCGCCCGCCGCCGGCGAGCTGGTCACTCGCGCCGATGGCTCCCAAGCGCTGCGGGTGCGTAAACGCAAACGCCGCAGTGAACAGCCCGAACGCGATCAGGCCAAACGCTCCAGACATACCCGCACGCGCCAAATGGCCAGCGGCCTAGTGCTACTGCTGCTCTGCGGGTTGGTTATTGGCAGTGCCTACGTGTATGCCAATACTCCCACCTATCGCAAAGCTATCATCGCGGCCATCGCCAGCAACACCGGTGCCAGCGTCGAGTTCAGGCAGTTTCGCGTCAATCCCGCCAGCGCCAACGTCGACGCCCTCACTCTCGAGTGGCCCGAAGGCTCGCCCATCAGAGCGTTCCACCTTAACGGTGTGTCGGCCGACGTCTCCGTATTCGGCCTGTTCGCGACCCGCCTGCGCGGCAACGAGGTCTCCGCTCGCGACGGCAGTCTGTGGCTGCAGCCATTGGCAGGCGCTGCCGGCCCCGCCGCTGTGCCACCCGCCGGCGCCCCTCCGTGGCAGTTCAACACCATCTCAATTCCAAAATTTGATATTGTCCTTGGTGAATCCACCCTGCCTGCGCTGCATATCCTGGCCACCGAAGCGTCGCTGCGCCTGGACAAAACCAGCAGCCAGACCACCCTCCACCTCTACCACGGCAACCTCCAACTCGCCGACTGGCCGCTGTTCAAGATCGACCGCGCGGTGATGGAATTGCGCGCCACCGAGACCAAATTGTTGGTGCTGCGCATTACCGATTCCCAATCCAAACACGGCATCCTTGACCTCACCGGCAACATCCTGCCCTTCGCCAACCGCTCCCCGTCCACCCTCAGCGTGAAGCTCGATAACTTCGAATTAGGCGAACTCCTCGGCCCCGAATTTGGCGAGCTCATCTCTGCCAAACTCGACACCCGTCCCGACGCATCTCCCAACTCGCTGACGTTCCTCCCGGACTCGCCTGCCGATGCCGAACTCAACCTGGCTTTCAAAAGCACCTTGTCGTCAAAAGTCAGCATCCGCAATTTCCCCTTCCTGTTGTCCCTGGTGCGCACACTCAACGACAAATGGTATGAAAACCCCTCCTTCGTCGGCGATTTCACTGGCCGCATCCACCGCACAAAAACCAGCGTCCAACTGCGTGAATTGCACCTCGAGAGCAAATCCCGCATGGCTATCCATGCCGAGTTCACCAGCAGCACCGATAAATCCCTCTCCGGCACCATGGATATCGGCATTCCAGAATCCATCGCCCAACTCGCCCACAATTCCAAAGTCAACTCCATGCTCTCCCAACCCCGCGACGGCTACCGCTGGCTCACCCTCAAACTCGGCGGCACCTTGGCCCACCCTAGCGATGATTTCGCGGCCCTCTACGCCGCCGCCAAGGAACCCGACCTCGACGCAACGGATCCCGCCGAGACCCCCTGAAGCCCCCCCCAAACCCCCCCTCCCGCCCCCCCCAACCCCCCCCAAACACCCCCCAACGCCCCCCCACCGCCACCCCAACCCCCCCC
>QQNC01000176.1 GCA_003402695.1 Verrucomicrobiota bacterium
ACCACCGAGGTCAAGCCTGCCTTCCGCCTGATCAAGCCGTCAGAGATCAAGAAGACCCTCGATGAACATGTCATCGGCCAGGATCACGCCAAGAAGGTCCTCTCGGTCGCGGTCTACAACCACTTCAAGCGCCTCAATTTCAACGCCGGCGAGACCCTGAAGGATTCGATGACGCTGTCGCCCGAGTTTGACGGCGTCGAGGTCGAGAAGAGCAACATCCTGCTCGTGGGCCCGACGGGCTCCGGCAAGACCCTGCTCGCCCGTACCCTGGCCAAGATCCTCGATGTGCCGTTCGCGATCTCTGATGCGACGACGCTGACCGAGGCGGGTTATGTCGGCGAAGACGTGGAAAACGTCGTCCTCCGGCTCCTGCAGAACGCGAACTACGACGTGAAGCGCGCCGAGTGTGGCATCATTTACATCGACGAAATCGACAAGATCGGCCGCAAGACCGAGAACGTTTCGATCACGCGCGACGTGTCCGGTGAGGGCGTGCAGCAGGCGCTGCTGAAGATCCTCGAGGGCACGACCTGCAACGTGCCCCCGCAGGGTGGCCGCAAGCACCCGAACCAGGAGTACGTCCAGATCAACACGTCGAACATCCTCTTCATCTGCGGCGGCGCCTTTGTCGGCCTCGACGCGATGGTGCAACGCCGCCTCGGCTCGCGCAGCCTCGGCTTTTCCGCCGTCGCCGCGCAACAGGAGGAGTCGCTCGCCCCGGAGCAGCTGATGAAGGCGCTGACGCCCGAGGACCTGATCCGCTTTGGGATGATCCCGGAGTTCATCGGCCGCCTGCCGGTCGTGTCGGTGCTGGACCAGCTCAAGATCGCCGATCTCGAGAAGATTCTCCTCAAGACGAAGAACGCGACGGTGAAGCAGTACTCGAAGCTCTTCGCGATGGACGGCGTGCGCCTGAAGTTCACGCCCGACGCCGTGCGGGCGATCGCGGCCAAGGCCATCGAGTTGAAGACGGGCGCCCGCGCCCTCCGCTCGATCATGGAAAATCTCATGCTTGAGGTGATGTACGAGCTGCCGCAGCGCGAGGACGTGACGGAAGTCGTCATCAACTCCGCCGTCGTCGCCGGCCGCCAGAAGCCGACCCTGCGTCGTGCCGGCAAGACCGAGCCGAAGCAGAACGCGGCGTAAGCGCGCTGCGCGCGCGGAGATCGGAGTTCGCAGATCGGGTAGGGCGGGTCTTTGACCCGCCTTTTTATGCCCCGAAGGCGGGTCAAAGACCCGCCCTACCTCTATTCGTCACTCGCTGAACAGCGCTAGGTGGAGCCACGCTTCACCAGTGCGCGTAGTCGCCCTTTTCGAGGCCTTTGGCGAACTCGACGAGGAGCTTCACGCAGCGTTCCACGTCCTCGAGGTCCACGACTTCACTGGGGGTGTGCATGTAGCGCAGGGGGATGGATACCACGCCGGTGGCCACGCCGCCGCGGCCCATTTGGAGGGCGCGGGCGTCGGTGCCGGTGGGACGCGGGTCGGCGGCGATTTGGACGGGCATCTTGAGCTTCTTGGCCGCGGCCATGAGGCGCTGGAAGACCTTGGGATTCGCGTTGGCACCGCGGCAGAGGATCGGGCCGCCGCCGAGTTTCGTTTCACCGAACTTGCGGTTGTCGGCGTCGGGATGGTCGGTCGCGTGATCCACGTCGACGGCAATGGCGATGTGCGGGTTCACGGCGTAGGCCGCCGTGGTGGCGCCGCGGACGCCGATTTCCTCCTGGGAGGTGGCGACGCTCACGACCTTGGCGGCGAGTTTCTTTTCCTTGGCGAGGCGGATGAGGACCTCGCCGACGATGTAGGCGCCGACCTTGTTGTCGAAGGCGCGCGCGGTGCCGATGCTGCCGTGGAAGAGCTCGAACTCGTGGTCGTAGGTGACGGAGTCACCAATGGCGATGCGCGCCAGGGCTTCTTGCTTCGACTTGGCGCCGATATCGATCCAGATCTCGTGAATCTCCGGGACCTTCTTGCGGTCGGCTTCTTCCATGAGGTGCACGGCGCGTTTGCCCGTGACGCCCTTCACCGGGCCGTTGGCGGTCTGGATGATGACGCGGCGGCCGGAAATCACGGTGCGATCATGGCCGCCGATGGTGTCGAAGTAGATGTACCCGTCCTTGTTGACGTAAGTGATGATGAGGCCGAGCTCGTCCATGTGGCCGGCGAGCATGAAGACCGGGTCGCCGGAGGGATTGAGGGTCGCGATGCGGTTGCCCATCGCGTCCATCGCGTAGGTGTCGGCGGCGGGTTTAACGTGGCGGTCGAAAACGGCCTGGGCCTCCGCCTCGTAGCCGGAAGGCGAGCGGGCGTGGAGCAGTTCGGTGAGGAAAGCAGGGGCTTGATACGTGGGCATGGAGCAAAGGTCGCCCATGTCAGGCGTGGCGCAAAGACAATTTAGAGCTCGGGCCGGGTTGACGTCGGTTGGGCTTTACGCCCGACAGGTATTTTCGGATGTCGGGCGTAAAGCCCGACCGACAACGGACATGAACAGACACCCGGAAATTTCAGCTTTGCCACGCCGCAGGTTTGGGTGAGCGTTGCGGACTTCATGATCATCTATCCCGCCATCGACATCAAGGGCGGCCGTGCCGTGCGACTGACGCAGGGGCGCGCCGACCAGGAGACCGTTTACGCGGAGAACCCGGCCGACGTGGCGGCGCAGTTCAAGGCCGCCGGCAGCTCGTGGGTGCACGTCGTGGATCTGGACGGGGCGTTTGCCGGTGAGCCGCAGAACCTAGCGGTGGTCCAGGCGATTGCGGGGCTGGGGATGAAGGTTCAGCTCGGCGGCGGCCTGCGCACGCGGGCCTCCGTGGAGCGCGCGCTGGGCTTTGGCGTGAGCCGGGTGGTCATCGGGACCCGCGCGGCGGAGAGCGAGGCTTTCGTGGGCGAGCTCGTGCAGGCGTTCGGTGACAAGATCGCGGTCGGGATTGACGCCAAGAACGGCCAGGTCGCGGTCAAGGGCTGGGTTGCCACGGCAGGCATGAGCGCGCTGGCGCTGGCGCAGCGGATGAACGCGATGGGAGTGAAGACGCTGATTCACACGGACATTGGCACGGACGGCATGCTGACGGGGCCGAATTATCCGGCGCAGGAGGCCATGTTGAACGCGGGCGGATTCAACGTGATTGCGAGCGGCGGCGTGAGCCGACGCGAGGATGTGGTCGAGCTGGCGAAGCTGGCGCAGCGTCACGCCCGGTTGGACGGGGTCATCGTGGGCAAGGCGCTCTACGAAAAGCGCGTGGACCTGGCGGACCTGCTGGCGATCGCGAAGGGCTGACCTCAGGCCTTCGGCCAGAAGAGCAGGTCGTGTCCAATGACGGCGTGACCGCTGCCGGAATGGGTGCCGATTCCCTCGTGCACGTAACCCAAGGGCGTAAGCAAATCAAACACCCCCTGCACCTCGGCCTCGCTGTGGAAGGCGACAATCAGGATGGGGTGGCGGGAAGTGATCGTCTGGCGGGCCCCGGCGAGGGCGTGGTGCGCATGACCCTCGACGTCCACCTTGATGAAGTCGGGCGAACGGAGCTGGCCGCTCGCAACGAGCTCATCAAGCACCAAGGTGCGCACCCCGACCGGCTGGGTGACTGCACCGGGGGTTTCATTTTCGTAGGCCAGGTGCGTGGTGGTGCTGCGCAGGTCGCCATAGGTGAGCAACTCGGCGGTGCCGGCGTGGTCGGAAACGGCGGCTTCAAATGTCTTCAGCCGGGTCAGGCCGTTCATCCGCCGGTGGTGCTCAAGGCGGGCGAAGCTCACCGGGTTGGGTTCGAATGCGGCCACCTCGCCGGTGGGCCCCACGTGGCGCGCGAGTCCCACGCTGTAGATCCCAAAGTGGGCGCCCAGATCCCAGCAACTCCAGCCCTCGATGTCGCCGAATCGGGCCAGGGCCGCGTGCATGGCGGGTTCCTGGGTGCCCCGCCAGTAGGCGCTCCACGGGTAAAGCGTCCAGCGCGCGCCCGCCGCGATCCCGCTCCGCACCATAACCGGCCAGTATTGGAGACGCGTGAAACCGAGCAACCCGTCGAGGCAACGGCCCAGGATGCGTCTCATCGTCCGGCGATTTTTCCGGCGATCTCCTCGAGGGGATAGGTGATGATCTCCGCAAGGGTGGGGTGATACCACGGAGCGCGCAGCAGGTCGAAGACGGTGGCGCGCATGGCGAGTGGTCCGCTGAAGGCGTGGATGAGTTCGCCGGCGTCCTTGCCAACGATCTCGGCGCCCAGAATCCGGCCGCGCTTCGGCTCGGCGATGACCTTCACGTAACCGTAGTTGGCGTCCATCAGGATGGATTTGCCATGGTCGTTGAAAGGATAGGTCGCGCAGAAATAGGCCGTGCCGGCCACGTCGAGTTCGCGCTCGAGCCGGCCGATGGTGGCGAGTTGGGGGTCGGTGAAGACGACATTCAGCAGCAGGCCATGGTCGATGGGTTTCAGGCCCTTGACGCCCGCGGCGTGCCGGGCGGCGAGTTCGCCCTGCTGAATGGCGACATGGACGATCTCGTGGGGCCCGGAGCAATCACCGGCGGCGTAGATATGCGGTGCAGACGTCTGTTGCCAGCGGTTGATGACAATCTGGCCGTTGGGGCGGTTGAACACCCCGGCGGCGGCCAGGCCGAGTCGGGCGGTGTTGGGATCGCGTCCGAGGGCGTTGAAGAGATGCGCGCCCCGGCGGGTGATGCGCTTGCCATCGTGGAGGAACGTCACGGCGGTGCCGCGCTGGTCCTGGGTGATGGCTTCAATCCGGGTCCCGGCAAAGAGCGCGATGCCCTCATCGACGAACGCCTTTTGCACGACGGTGGAGGCGGCCGCGGAATGGTCGCGCAGGATATTCGGGCTGCGCTGGATCAAGGTGACACGCGTGCCGATGCGGTTGAGGAACTGGGCCAGCTCGCAGGCGACAATGCCGCCGCCGAGGACAAGGACGCTTTTCGGGATGAAATCGAGGTCGAGCACGTCATCACTGGTCCAGAAGTTGGCGCCGGCCAAACCCGGGACCGCGGCCGGGACACTGACCGTGGAACCGGTGCCAATGAGGATGTGCTTGGCGCGCAGTTTCCGGCCATTGGACAAGCGGACGGTGTGCGGGTCGAGGAAGGTAGCGTGGGCGCGGATGAGCTCGAACTTCCCGGTTTTCAGCTGCTGGAGGCGGGAGTCGGCGAACTCGGCGATGATTTTCAGCTTCCGGGCGTGCATGGCCTTCATGTCCGCGCGCGCAGAGGGAATCTTGAGCCCAAAAATCCTCCCCTTTTGGGCCAGGTGCAGTACTTCGGCCATGTAGAGGAGCGTCTTGGACGGCATGCAGCCGCGCAGGATGCAGAGGCCGCCGAGTTCGCGAGCGGCATCGACGATGACGGTCTTCCGGCCGTGCTCGACGGCGACGCGGGCGGCGTTGTAGCCGGCGCTGCCGCCGCCGATCACGAGGAAATCACAGGTCTGGGTGGCCATGGCGGAAAACTTAGCGCCCTTTGCCGAAAATCATCACGTGGATGGTTTTCAGGATGATGGCGGCGTCGAGGGTGAAGGAAAAGTGGCGG
>QQNC01000177.1 GCA_003402695.1 Verrucomicrobiota bacterium
CCCACTGCTGCCGCATCACCGGCCGCTCTATCGGGCGGACACGTTCCGCGAGGCGCTGGGCAAGTGTGGGCGTGGACACGCCTCACAGTGGCACAATTTTCGCGACCGGCAACCGCGGGTCATAGCGCGGATTCCACCTTGTCTCATTTCCGGCCGGGGAAGACCCTGAGCCATGCGACCGTCACTGTTTTTCGCCTCCGGCCTCATTCTCGCCACCCTCGTCGGCGCAGCGGAACCTTCGGCCCCAGCCAAGCCCACCCCGCCCCCGGCCGATCCCGCCGCCGAGACGGTGAACCGGATTTTCGCCGAGGCGCTGGCCCACGGGCAGGCCCATGACCAGCTGCGCGAGCTGACCACGCTCTATCCGGGACGGCTCGCCGGTTCGAAATCCCTCGCGGGCGCCGTCGAATGGGGCGCCCAGGTGCTCAGCGGCATGGGCCTCACGCACGTTCGCCTGCAGGACGCCATGGTGCCGCATTGGGAGCGCGGGGCGCCGGAGTCCGTACAATTGCTCGGCGCCAAGGGATCGGCGCCGCTCGCCGCCGCCGCGCTGGGCAATTCCGCCGCCACACCCGCCGGTGGCCTCACCGCCGGCGTCATCGAGGTCCACAGCCTCGCCGAGGTGGAAAAACTCGGACGCGACCGCGTCGCCGGAAAAATCATCTTCTTCAACCGCCCGATGGACCCGACGTTCTTCCGCACCATGCAGGCCTACGGCGTCGCCGGCGACCAGCGCAACCAGGGCCCGGGCGTCGCGGCGAAATTTGGCGCGGCCGGCGCACTCACCCGCTCGCTCACCCTCGCCCTCGATGACGTGCCCCACACGGGCAACTCCACCTTCCCCGCGGATGTCCCGGCCATTCCGGCCGCCGCCCTCAGCACGGTCGCCTCCGACCGGCTTTCCGCCGCGCTCGCCGTCGATTCGCAGCTGCGCGTTCACGTCGAGATCCACGCCCGCAAGCTGCCCGACGCGCTGTCGCACAACGTCATCGGCGAGATCCGCGGGGCGGAGTTTCCCGACGAGATCATCCTCGTCGGTGGCCACCTCGATAGCTGGGACATCGCTCCCGGCGCGCACGACGATGGCTCGGGTGTGGTCCAGTCGTTCGAGGTGATGCGGATCTTCCGCGTCCTCGGCCTCAAACCCCGCCACACGATCCGCTGCGTGCTGTTCACCAACGAGGAAAACGGCCGGGGCGGCGCCAACGCCTATACCGCGGCCGAACGGACCGCCTCCGAGCGGCACATTTTTGCCGTCGAGACCGACAACGGCGGTTTTGCCCCCACCGGCTTCAATCTCGGCAGCACGCAGGGCAACGTCCACGAGCGCGCCGCCCGCTGGCGCCCGCTGTTCGAGCCGTGGGGCGTGTGGAATTTCACCCAGGGTGCCGGCGGCGCCGACATCACCACCCTGATGCTGCAGGGCGTGCCCGTCGCCGGCCTCACCCCCGACTCGCAACGCTACTTCGACTACCACCACACCGTCACCGACAGCATCGACCAGGTGAACCCCCGCGAACTCCACCTCGGCGCCGCGGCCTGCGCCGCACTCATCTGGCTGGTGGATACGCAAGGGCTATAGCCCTTGGAGTTGAATGTTGAAAGTTACAGGTTGAAAGTCACGACTGCCGCGTTGACTGGTCTTTCAAACTGCGTCTCCGCGTCTCTGCGTGAGTTCATCCGGTGGAGATGGGGCAGCATAACTTCACGCAGAGACGCAGAAACGCAGCGAGGCAGAATTTCACCCTACAATCCTACGTGACCATCAGAGCCCTAATTTTCGATTTCGACGGCCTGATCCTCGACACCGAGTCCGCCCTCATCAGCGCCTACGCGAACGTCCATGCCGCCCACGCCGTGGCCTTTGACTACGAGCACTTCCTGCGCTCTGTCGGCCACGCCGACTATGCCTTCGACCCGTGGCATGCCTTCGAGAAACGCGCCGACCGCGCCGCGCTTGAACTCGAGCGCCGGGCCTTCAACCGCGAGCGCGACCTGCAGCTGACCCTCCTCCCCGGAGTCGTCGCCCTGCTCGATGCCGCCCGGGCCCACCCGCTGCGCGTTGGCCTCGCCTCCAACTCCGGCCACGCCCATTGCGAGCGCCACCTCGCCCGCCTCGGCCTGCTCGAACGCTTTGAATTTCTTGCCTGCCGCGAGGACGTCCCCCTGCCCAAGCCAGCGCCCGACCTCTACAAGCTCGTCCTGAACCGCTTCGGCCTCCGCGGCCACGAGGCGATCGCGTTTGAGGACTCCCACACCGGCAGCCTCGCCGCCAAGCGCGCCAACCTCCATGTCGTCGCCGCGCCCAACCCGTCCACCGCTCACCACGACTTCAAGCACGTGGACCTGAAGGTGGCGTCGCTCGCCGAGGTGAAACTCGATGTGGTGATCGCGAGGTTCGGAAAGTAGGGCGGGTCTTCGACCCGCCCCGGCTTGGCGCCCCAAGATTGTCATTGCGAGGAAGCCCAACGGGCTGACGTGGCAATCCATCCGGCCGTTCGACAGGCTCAGGCCCCGAGCCAAGTCGAGGGGATGGATTGCCGCGTCGTCCCGCGAGGCCGCTTTGCTGGACAGCAGAGTCGCAATGACAATCCACGGCGGGTCAAAGACTCCGCCCTACCCTAGGCATCTCCGACCCGATCTTCGATCTTCGAAGATCCGATCTCCGAATAGCGCTTAGCGCTATTCCTCCAACTCCGCCCAGCGCGCATAGGCCGCAGCCAGCTCCGCTTCAATGCCGTGCAGCCGCGTCGTCGCTTCCTTTACCTCAGCCGCGGGCTTCTTAAAAAACACGGGGTCGGCTAGTTTGGCCGTCAGTTCAGTCTGTTCCGCTTCCAGCTTCTCGATCGTCTTCGGCAACGCCTCCTGCTCGGCGCGCTTCTTGTTGGAAAGTTTGCGGGTTTTCTTGCCGGACGCCGGCGCCGCCGACGCATCCTTCGCCGCCCGCTTCGCCTGCTCCGCGGCGGCCGCCGCGGCCGCGGCCTTCTGGGCCTTTTCCTTCTGCCAATCGTCGTAGCCGCCGACGTACTCTGTGATCTTTCCCTCGCCCTCGAACACCAGCAGGCTGGTGCAAACTTCGTTCAGGAACGCCCGGTCATGACTCACCAGGAGCAGCGTGCCGCCGAACTCCACGAGCAAGTCCTCCAGCAGTTCCAGCGTCTCCGCATCGAGGTCGTTGGTCGGTTCGTCCAGCACGAGTACGTTGCAGGGCTTCGTGAACAGGCGCGCCAGCAGGAGCCGGTTCCGCTCGCCGCCGGAGAGCGCCTTGATCGGCGTGCGCGCCCGGCCGGGTTCAAAGAGAAAATCCTCGAGATAGGAGATCACGTGGCGCGTCTTGCCGTTGATCGTCACCGTCGCGTTGCCGTCGGCGACCGCGTCCTGCACGCGCATCGTTTCGTCGAGCTGCGCGCGCAACTGGTCAAAATACACGACTTCCAGCCGCGTGCCCTGCTCAACCTTGCCCACCGTGGGGGAGAGCTGGCCCAGCAGCAGACGCAGCAGCGTGGTTTTGCCCGCGCCGTTGGGACCGACGATGCCGATCTTGTCGCCGCGCTCGATGCGCGTCGTCAAATCGCGGATGATCCACCGGTCGGCGTATTTGAAACCCGCGCCTTCGCAGGCGATGACCTTGAAACCGCTGCGGTCCGCCTCCTGCGCCGTCAGCTTCGACGTGCCCGTCTTGTCGCGCCGGGCCGCGCGCTCCAGCCGCATCGTTTCCAAGGCATGAATGCGGTTGTTCGCCCGCGAGCGCTGCGCTCTCACGCCGCGGCGGATCCAGACCTCCTCCTGGGCGAGTTTCTTGTCGAACTGCGCGCGCTCGACCTCCTCGGCCTCCAGCACCGCCTCCTTGCGCACGAGGAACGTGTCGTAGTCGCACGCCCAGCCGATGAGCTTGCCGCGGTCCACTTCCACGATGCGCGTGGCAATCTTCCGCAAAAACGCCCGGTCGTGCGTCACAAACAGCAGCGCCCCGCCCCATTCGAGCAGGAATTCCTCGAGCCACTGGATGGATTCCAAATCAAGGTGATTGGTCGGTTCGTCGAGCAGCAGCAACTGCGGTGCCTCGACGAGGCCCCGTGCCAGCAGCACGCGGCGTTTTTGCCCGGCCGAGAGTGACGCAAACTCACTGTCCACCGGCAGGCCCATCTGCTCCAGCAGCCGCTCCGCGCGGTCGTGTCGCTCCCAGTCGTTGTGCTCCTCGTAGCTGCCGCCCTCGCCCTCCACCACGCTGCGCACCGTGCCCGCGAGCCCCGCCGGCACTTCCTGCCGGAGCGTCGAAAAGACCGCGCCCGCCTGCCGGAACACCTGGCCGTCGTCAGGTTTGATCTCACCCGCGATGAGCTTCATCAGCGTGGACTTGCCCGCGCCATTGCGCCCGACCAGACAGACGCGCTCGCCCCGGTCAATCTGGAGATTGACGCGGTCGAGCAGCGGCGGACCGCCGAAGCTCAGACTGACATCGAGTAAACTGATAATAGCCATGGGAACCGGTCAGCTTGAAGTCCTCCCCTGCGCCAGTGCAAGAAAAGTACGCCGGACATCACCGGATCCCGGGCCGGGCCGGCGGGGCAGGCTGCATCACCCGGGTCGATGGACGCAGCCCCCCGAGGCAAAGTAACCCAATAGGTTACTTTGGTTCGAAGGTGTTTCCGCCTTGGGCTCGTGCCCGCCCCGCGTATCGTCCCCTTCCAATGTCGGTCTCCCGCTACAACGTGCTCGGCGTCGGCGTGTCCGCCCTGACCCTCGCCCAGGCGCGCGACCTCGTGCTCGGCGCGCGCAATGGCGTCCCGCTGGGCTACGTGTGCGTGACCCCCGTCCATGCCGTGGACGAGGCGCGGCGGGATCCAGCTTTCCGAAAGATCCTCAACGAGTCCTACCTCACCACCCCCGACGGCATGCCGATCGTCTGGCTGGGCCCAGCCGGGGTCGAACGGGTTTACGGCCCGGATCTGATGCTCGCGGTCTGCGATGCCGGCCGCGCCTCTGGCCTGCGGCATTATTTCTACGGCGGCGGACCCGGCGTGGCGGAACGGCTCCGCGAAAAACTCTGCGCGCGTTTTCCTGGGCTCGAGGTCGTGGGCACGTTCACCCCGCCCTACGGTCCGCTCGGCGCCGATGAAACCGGCACCTTGCGCGCCGACGTCACCGGCACGCACCCCGACATCATTTGGGTCGGCCTGGGCACGCCGAAACAGGAGCGATTCATGGCTGAGAACTGGCGCACCCTCGATACCGGCCTGCTGATCGGCGTGGGCGCCGCCTTCGACTTCCACTCCGGCCGCGTGCCCCAGGCCCCGCGCTGGATGCAGCGCAGCGGACTCGAGTGGCTCTTCCGCCTCGCCACCGAACCGCGAAGATTGGGGCCGCGTTATCTAAAAACCAATCCGCTGTTCCTGTTGCGCGTAATCGCGCAAAAAACCGGCCTGAAAAATTATCCGATCCAGATCGCAAAATCTCAAAAGAGCTAAAGCACGAAACATAATTCCGA
>QQNC01000178.1 GCA_003402695.1 Verrucomicrobiota bacterium
CGAATCGAGCGCAGTAACTGGGATAGGATGAACATCATTGGCCTCGATATCGGCGGTACCAAATGCGCCGTCAGCGTGCCGGAGGGCAAGGACCGCGTGCGCGAGGTGGTGCGGTTCGCGACGACGGATGTGCGCGGCACGCTCGACCGGCTGATGGGGGAGATCGCGAAGCTGCAGCCAGGCAAGGACCCGGTCTTCGGCATCTCGTGCGGCGGACCGCTCGACAGTGGGAAGGGCCTGATTTTGTCGCCGCCGAATCTGCCGGGCTGGGATCGCATCGCCATCTGCGCACTGCTGACCGAAAAATTCGGTGGCCGGGCGTTCCTGATGAACGACGCCAACGCCTGCGCGCTCGCGGAGTGGCAGTTTGGGGCGGGGCGGGGGTGTCAGAGCATGATGTTTCTGACGATGGGCACCGGCATGGGCGCGGGGCTGATTTTCGACGGGCACCTTTATGAAGGCGTGACGGGCAACGCGGGCGAGGTCGGACACCTGCGGCTGGCGGCGGCCGGACCGGTGGGATTTGGCAAGGCGGGTTCCTTCGAGGGATTTTGCTCGGGTGGCGGCATCGCGCAGGTGGCGCGCCAGCGCGTGGCGGAGTTTTCCGGCGCGAGCAGCTTGAAAAAGATCCCGGCGGACAAACTCAATGCGCGGGACGTGGGCGCGGCGGCGGAGGCGGGTGATGGGCTCGCGCTGGCGATCTGGCGCGAGGTGGGGACGCGGCTGGGCGAGGCGCTGGCGCTCTTCATCGATGTGCTGAACCCCGAGCGCATCGTGATCGGCAGCATTTACCAGCGGTGCGAGCGGTTCATCGCGCCGGCGGCGCAGGCGGTCATTGCGCGTGAGGCGCTGCCGGATAGCGCGCGCGACTGCAAAATTGTGCCGGCCCAGCTGGGCGACGAACTCGGCAGCTGTGCAGCGGTGGCGATTGCGCGCTACAAAGCCGGGAGGTGATTATTCCGCAAAAATTTGGGACGGCCCGCGCTTTTGGCCATGACAGCGCATGGGACGGGCCTAGCTTCGGCGGTTTGCGCCGCGCCGGCGCCGGCATCGGCAGTTTTTCCAGGATTTCCCCATCAAAACCATGAAAGCCTCCCGCCGCATCCCCGCGAAGAAAAGCTCCCGTACCGCCTCGCCCTCCGGGTCGAAGCCAACGCGCGGCCTGCTCTTCGATGCGTCCGACCTGCCGCGCATCCGGGCCAATACGAAGGATCCGCGCTTCGCGGAGCTCTGGCAGACGCTGCTCGCGGCGGATCTGGCCGACGACACCCGTTTTCTCACGACCGAGCTGAGCCTGACGAACCACGTCGCCCACCTGCTGCGGCTGCAGAAGATCCTGGACCGGACGTCCCTCATTTATCTCGTCAACCGCGACCCCGCGCAGCTTGCGCTCGCGAAACTCGCGATTCGCCGGATGCTGGATTATCCGGAGTGGGACAGCTTCATCGAGGGCAACCGCCAGATCCTGGGCTTCCAGCGGGCCACGGAAGGCACCGTCGCCCTGCTGATGGCGATCGACTACCTCGGCGACGGCCTGAGCGCAGCCGAGGTGGAGGAAATCGAGGAGAACGTGCTCAAGAAGGGCGTGCCGGCGTGCTACGCGCCGGTGTACGGCATGAAGTTTCCCGACCGGGTGGAAGGGTGGGGCTGGAATCCGCGCAGCGAGGTGGATGACTTCCGGCACCTCGATCTCAAGCGCTGGCCGCTGATCATCAACGCGACGAACCTGAAGATCATCCCGACGGCGTCGCTCGGCATTGCGGCCTGCTACTTCCTACACAAGCGGCCGGAGGCAGCCGGCTGGCTCGAACTGGCGCGGTCGAGTGCAAAGGCCTTTTCCACGTTCTACGGCAGCGACGGCGCCTACGACGAGGGCGTGAGCTACTGGGGCTACACGACGCTGTACATGGCGCTGTTTGCCGAGGTGCTCTGGCGCACGCAGGGCATTGATGACCGGGGCCTGGTCAATTACTCGGGCACGGTGCGCTACGCGCTGGCGAACACGATGCCGACGATTGACGACCACGTGAAGCTGATCGATTTCCAGCACATCAAGGGCTTCACGATGCCGACGGTGAAGCCTGGCTTCGACATCGTGAACCACGGCGATTCCAACGGCGCGGTGGATGTGTCCGCCGCCTCGTGGATTGCCCGCACGAAAAAGGATCCCGTCGCGCAGTACATCGCGCGCAATATCGGCGAGGCGAAGCAGCTCTTCGGGTTCATCTGGTATGATCCCAAGGCGAAGGCCCGGGCGCCGGAAAAGACGTTGCTCGATTGCCGGCTGTCCAACGACATCGTGGTCTCGCGCACCGGCTGGAAGACGGAGGATTCCGTCCTCGCGCTGCGCAGCGGCGGTCCCGGCAACCACGAGCACGCCGACCGCAACAGCGTCATTTTCAAGGCCTACGGTGAGCGCCTCTTCCATGATCCCTTCCGCGCGGCCTACGTGGCGAAGCAGCCGCGCTGGCTGTTGCGCCAGACGGAGGCGCATACGGCGGTGCTGATCAACGGCCAGGGGCATCAGTACCACAACGGCAGCGAAGGCACGAATGCCTCGTGGGCCTTCGCGCGCGTGACCGACTTTCGCACCGGCCCGGGTTGGATGACGGTGACCAGCGAGGCCGCCGAGGCCTACCAGCTGGTCAATGACAAGGTGACCCGCGTGCAGCGCACACTCGTATTCCTCAAGCCCGACGTCGTGATCATCCTCGACCGCGTGGCGTTGAAGGACGCGACGGCGACGGTGCAGGTGCGATTCCAGCTGTTCAACGAGGACCTCCGCGCCCAACTCCAGGTGAGCGGCGATGAGTTCACGATCACGCGGCCGCATGCCTCGCTGGTCGGCCGCATGGCGAGCCGCCATGGAGCGGTGCTGCGGGCCGGCAAACTCGCGCTCGAGGAGGAGACGGGCATGTACCAGTTTGCCGAGATCGCCTCGCCGGCCGGTGCGGAACATGAGATCCTCACGGTTTGCACGGCCCGGCCGGCGGGGAAGGTGCATGGGAAACTGAAGATTAGCCCGAAGTCCGGCGGCTGGCAGGTGACCGGGACCCATGGCGGGCTGAAAGTGAACGTCCGGATCGCGGTGGGTGCGGGCAACGCGACGCCGGTGGTGACGATCTAATCCATGCTCCATTTCAACACCGTCAACGCGTTCGACTACGTCCTGATCGCGCTTTATTTCGCGATCGTCATCTGGGTTGGTTTCTACGCGGCGCGGAAGAACAAGGGCACGGCGGATTTTTTCAAGGCCAGTGGCCAGGTGCCGTGGTTCATGGCCGGGGTCTCGAGCTGGGTCTCGGGGTTTTCGGCGTTCATGTTCGTGGCGGCGGCGGGCTATACCTACACGCACGGGTCCGGGGCGCTGGTGATCTTCACCGGGGCGACCTGGGCCTATCTAGCGGGCTATTTCTATTTCGCGCCGATGTGGCGGCGGGCGCGGATCGCGGCGCCGTTGGAGTTTTTGACGCGGCGCTATTCGCCCTCGACCACGTATTTTTATACGGTCACCTCGATCGTGCCGCAGATCGTCGGCGTGGCCCAGGGGCTCTACATCCTGTGCATCTTCGTCTCCACGGCGCTCGGGTTTGAAAGCCTGAGCTTCCATCTGCTGGGTCTGACTCTGAGTGGCATCCAGGCGATGATGCTCGTCGTGGGCGCAGTGATGATTCTCTACAGCGTGGTGGGGGGACTGTGGGCGGCCGTCCTGTCCGATGCGGTGCAGGGCGTCATCATCCTGGTGATGTCGGTGATCATCTTTCCGGTCTCGATTGCCTATGTCGGCCAAGGCGGCGGCCTGTGGGCCGGGTTCAAGCGCCTGGCGACCGAACTGCCCCACGACTACCTGGTGCCGAGCGGACAGCCGGTCGATCCCTGGTTTCTCGCGTCCTTCATGATTGCCTCCTTGCTCGGTTACAACGTGGCGTGGCACTTCGCGCAGCGCTACAATAGTGTGCCGAGCGAGCGCGACGCGAAGAAGATGGCGCTGCTGGGCGCCGGGCTCTCGATGGTGGGCCCGCTGACGTGGACGATCCCGGTGATGGGCGCGCGGCTGATCTTTCCCGACATGCATGCGCTGTGGCCGAACCTGAAGGCTCCGGAGGAGGCGTCGTTTGTCAGCCTGGCGATGCTGCTGCTGCCGCACGGCATGATCGGTTTTGTCGTCGCGGCGATCCTGTCGGCAACGCTGGGCCAGGCGAACGACGCGTTCAACTGGCTGTCGGCGGCCGTGACGAAGGATGTCTACGTCCCGCTCCGCCGCCGGCTCGGCTTCGCGCCCGCCTCTGACCTGCACCAGATGCGCACGGCGCAGCTGACGATGCTGGTGATCGGCGTGAGTGGCGTCGGCCTGGCATTCGTGATCTCCAAGCTCGGCGGTGCCTTTGATTTTGCGCTGAAGTACTATTCAATCGTGGGCCCGGGATTTAGCATGCCGGTGATGCTGGGGCTGATTTACCGGAAGACGCCCTGGTGGTCGGGCACGGCGTCGTGCTGCGCGGCCTTTGCCCTGACCTTTCTCCTGATGGGGCTGGGGGCGTTTCCGGAGCAAGTGTACGCCCGCAATGTTCTCAGCGCCGTGGTGGGCTCGACCGTCGTGTTTGTGATCTCGGCCTTTTTCTGGCGGGCGGATGATCCCAAGAGCGCGGACGCGATCCAGCTGGACCGCGACCTGCGCACCCCGGTCCCGGAGAGCCAACTGGCCGGCGGGCATGGTGCGATGCAGGTGTACGGGGTGATCGGCAATCTCAGCCTGGTGATCGGGCTGGTGCTGCTGGGGTGCGGGTTCGTGCGCTCGACCCCGATCGCGCCGGCCTCAATCAATGTGATCGCGGGCGGGCTCCTGGTAGCGATTGGCCTGGTGCTGCGCTGGGTGGCGCGGCCGACGCTCCCGGAACCGGGCGCGTGATGCGCGGGGGAGGCCGCCGGCCCGCCGACCTTTTCTCGGCCGGGCCCCGGGATAAAGTAACCCAATAGGTTACACTTTGCCTGAGGGGGTGAAACCGCCCCTCGCCTCGACGGGCTCGGGGCCTAGCGCCTGACGCCACGGTTCGCGGGCGGCGCGCCGCCAAGGTCGGCCGGTCCGCGGGGAGAAGGCGGCTTGCAGGCGTTCGGTCGTGGTGCAAAGTCGGGAAGCCCCAGCGCATTTTGAATCCGAAAGGCAGGCCGGGTTACCCCTAAGCGCTGCGGCGTGTTCAGGATAACGCGCCCGGCCTTCCAAGCCATTCCCTCCATGAAACCGGTCAAACTCCCCGCCTCGTATTACCAGCAGTTCGACGCCGATTACACCCGCGACGTGCCGGGGGAGGGCTACGCCGGCTGGAAACAGGCCGACATCGAGTTGTCGCCGGACCACACGGCGGTGGTGGTGATGCACGCATGGGAAGCCGGCACGATGGAGCAATGGCCGGGCTGGCGGCGCAGTGTGGAGTACCATCCGCGGGCGCTGAAGATCCTGGGCGAGGTTTTCCCGCCGCTGCTGA
>QQNC01000179.1 GCA_003402695.1 Verrucomicrobiota bacterium
GAAATGGAGCGGGCGAAGAGACTCGAACTCTCGACGTCTACCTTGGCAAGGTAGTGCTCTACCAACTGAGCTACGCCCGCAAAACAGGGTGCCAGAACTAGGCCGCGGCCCGGCTTCGTCAACTGCTTATTTTACCACCGGCTTGCCGTCGGCAAAATATGCGGGCGCAAGGTGCAGGGAGCAGGGGCAAGCATTCATCCCCGCCCTGCAGGGCGCGAAAAGGGAGGTAGCCAGCCAACCCGCGGCGCGATGCCGGCCCATAGGCCTTTCCATTTCCTGTCCCCTGCTCCTTGCCCCCTACTCCGGCTGAATCCGCCGCTCCGGCGGCTTCAGCTGAGCTTCAGCTCATCCCCGCCGCGGCCAGGTGACTTGGGCTTCGCGGCTGACCGCCGGCGCCTGCCGCTCCCTTCGCTGTAATACGAATAATTGTTGGTGTAGTACCCGTAGTCGTCGCCGGAATTGAGCGGCACCTGGTTGAGCACCACGCCGAGCAACGGAGCCTTGAGCGATTCCACGATCTGTTGCGCCCGGACGACCATGCTCTGCGGGTTGCGCCGGTGCTGGATGAGCAGGACCGTGCCGTCCACCGCGCTCGCCAGCACGCTGGCATCGCTCACCCCGATGATGGGCGGCGAGTCGAACACGATCTTGTCGTAGCGCCCGCTGAGCGTGGCGATGAGGTCCTTCAGGCGGTTGAGGTGCAGCAGGCCGAGGGTGAAGCCCGGGGCGTGGCCGCTGGGAATGAAATCGAGGTTGGGCGCGAGGCCCTTTTGGATGACCTCGTCGAGGGTCTTCCGGTTGAGCAGGAATTCCGACAGGCCGGGTTCGCGGGGCCGGTCGGCGAGGTGGTGCTGGGTCGGCCGGCGCACGTCCGAATCAATCAGGATCACGCGCTCGCCGCCCGCGGCCATGACGCGCACGAGGCGGTGCAGCGTGGTGGACTTGCCCTCCCCCGGACCGGCGGAGAAGAGCACGAGGCTCGCGGCCTCGCCGGGTTTCAGGGCGAGGTTCAGGTTGGTGTGCAGGACGCGGAAGGGCTCGGTCTCGGCCGGGTCGCCCTCCTCGTCCAACGGGTCGCGGTGAAACGGGATGACGCCGAGCACCGGGAGCTTCAGGCGCGTCTCGACGTCCGCCACGTTGCGGAAACTGGTGTCGAAGTACTCGAGCAGCACGGCGGCCCCGACGCCGAGGATGGAGCCAAAAAGCACGGCAAAGGCGCTGTTGAGCGGCCAACTCGGGCGGCTCGGGCGGCGGGCGGGCTCGGCCGTGTTGAGGATCTCGATCGTGCGCTTGGGCACCTGAAAATCGATTTCACGCTGGCGGAGCGTGAGCTTGAGGGTGGTGAGGAGCTTCGTCTCGTCCTCGAGCTTTTGCGCGGCCTCCTCGAACGGCCGCATGCGGTCGCGCGCAGAAAGGATCTGGTCCACCTTGGCCTGGCTGAGCTGACGCTTGAGCTCGGTGACGCGCGCCTCGGCCTCCTTGTAGGCGATCTCAAGGGCGTTTTCGTAGCCGCGCAGCTGGGCGTCGAGCTGCTCCTTGATCTTGGCGCGATTATCGATGGCGGAAATGAGGTCCGGGTGCGCCTCGCCGAGGCGGGCCTTGAGCTTGGTGACGTTCTGGTCGGCGAGCAGGTAGGCCTGCAGGAGGTTCTGGATGTTGATGTCCGGGATCAGCTCCGAGTTGACGAGGCTGACGCGCTCCTCAAACGGGATGTCCTTGAACCGTTCCCAGCGGGTCTTGCGGCCGATGGCGTCCACGCTGAGCGCGATGAGCGAGTTCTGCATCTGGCGCAGGGTCTCGATCTCCATGTCGGAGTAGCGGGCGTTGAGGTCGACGCCGGAGATGTTGAGGTCCTTGCGGATCCGCTCGACCGTGTCGCGCTGCAGCATGACCACCTGCTCCTGCGCGATGAGCTCGCCGCGCAGCTTCACGAAGCCCTCGCGCTGGTCGGAGGTGGCCAGGTTGATGCGGTCGTCGGAGTAAACCCGCGCGATCTCGTTCGCGATGACGGCGCCCAGCGTGGGATCCTCGGAGTAGACGCTGATCTCGATCAGGGACGAGCTGCGTTGCGACTCCACGCGGAGCATCTTTTGCAGCAGGTAATGGTAGGTGATGGCGTCCGGGAGCGGCTCCGGCGAGTCGAGTGCGGGCGCCAGCACGGTGCTGAGCTTCAGGTTCTTGATGACCGGATAGAGGATCTTCTCTGATTGCAGGATTTTGAACTGGTCCTGCAGGAAGTACGGATCGTAACTGCTGCTGCTCTGGGCCTGGAACAGTTTAACCTCACTCTCGGGCTTCTCGACCCGGATCTTGGCCGTGGCCAGGTACCAGCGCGGCAGGAAGGCGGTGACCGCGACCGTGGTGATGACGACCAGGGAGAGGATCAGCAGGATCAGGGACTTGCGCAACCGGAGCAGGCGCAGGAAATCGGCGAGCGTCGCGCTGTCCTTGCTGGCGGAAGGTTGGGCCATGACGATGAAGGAAGCGAACGCCGCCGGGGGAAGCCCAGCAAGCTCATTGTGCCCGCGCCCGCGGGCGCCGCCGGCTCAGTAGGTGTACGTCGCACTCAGCCCGGTGCGCTCGCGGTTCTGGCCGCGCGCCGGGACATCCGAGGAGATGTTGTCGTAATCGTAGCTGGCGGTGATGCGCCAGTTCTTGGCGGGCAGATAGCTGAGAGCCAGGCCGAAGCGGGTGGTGGTCTCGTTGACATTGGCCACGCCGCGGCGGCCCTGCAGCTCGGAGGGCTCATAGTCCAGGGAGCCCGAGACGAACAGGAGCGGGCTGAGGGCGTGCTGCACGTTCAGAAAGAGGCGATTCACCTTCGTGTCGTTGTAGTTCGTGACGTCGGAGTTTTCCTCGAAGGTGTAGACGTAGCCGGCGCTGATGAACGACTGCACGTCGTAATCGTACTTCAGGGACAACTGGACGTAGGGCGTCTGCGCGCTGGCCTCCCCTGAGCGCCGCCGCCATTCATACCCGAGCCGACCGCTGGCGGTGAGTTTCTTCGCCACTTCGTAATCGACGCCACCGATGAGAAATTCCGAGTGCTTGTCCTTCGTGTTGCCCCCGTTGTCGTAGAGGATGTCAGCGTGGCGGAATTCGCCCACGGCCTTCAACTCAGGCAGCACGTCATAGCTGCCCGTCAGACCAATGAGGTACTCCGAGTGGTCGAGTTCGGTCGCCAGGGTGTTGTCATCGTACGCGTAGTTGACGGCCTGGAACTTCACGGCCGTGCCGGACTGGGGCGCCAGGTTGGTCTCAAACCGCGCATCGAACGCGTTGCGCTTGAAGGACTGGTCGGTGTTAAGCGTGACGCCGGAGAGCAGCGACTGGGGATTCCGGACGATGGAATAGGCGTCACTGAAATGCACCGTGGTCACCGAGGAAAAAGCGTGGTCGAGCTGCGCCGCGAGGTCGTGGCTGTCGAGGGTCTTGTCGCCCGGACGGTTGTCGTAATGATCGATGGTCAGACCGTAGGAGGCGGAGGCAAAAGTCTGGTCGGAGAGGGAGGCGTTGAACGCGATCTTCGGGGCAAACTCGTAGACCATGCTGCTGATCGCGCCGGTTTGTGAGCCAAAGATGTTGCTGTCATGGGAAATGCCCGCGTTGAGGGTCACCGTCCACTCCTTGCCCTGTTCCTGTTCGGGAATCGGCGCATAGACCGCCCAGACCGGCACGGCCCCGAGGAATCCACCAAGACAGATTAGTCGCGCAAAGTTCATGAACGGAGCGGCTTGATACGACATTTACGCTTTGGCGCGGACCGCGGGCGAGGCAAGTATTTTTCCCGTACCGGCGGCAGCGCCGGGTTCAGCAACACCTGAAGATTGTCGGCAATCCGCTGCGGAACACCGAGGGGGAACTCCACCGGCATCGTCCCCGAGTAGATCCCGCCATAAATCCGGCCCCAGTCGCCGAGGTGGTTGCCGGCCGGTGCCGGCGTGGCGGTGGACGCCGCCCGCGGTGCCAGTTCGCTGAAAAACGGCCGGTCCAGGGTGCGGGGAGTCAGCACCAGCGCGGCGATCGGCTGCTCCAGGGTCACGGCGTAGAAATCCCTCAGCTGTGCCGGCTGGGCCCAGACCCGCAGGCGGCCATACCAAGCCACCCCGGCCGGCACATCGGCCATCACGCCGAAGCGGCCGGCTGGATCCCGGCGGTCCAGTTCCGCCCGCAGCCCGATGAACAGCGCCGGAAAATACGGCGGGTAATTGAAGTGCAGCCGCCGCGGCGCCAACAGATCGTGCCCCAGCGGCAGCGCCTGCGCGATCAGCAGCACGGCGGCGCAGGCGCGCGGCCAGGAGCCAAGCCCGGCATTGCTGCCGAGCAAAACGAAGAAAAACCCGGCGCCAAAAATCATCACCAGCGGAGCGAGCCAGCAGGCCACCAGCCGGTCACTCTCCCCTGAGCTGCCGAAAGCCTGCGCCACCAGCAGCACGGCGTAGGCGGCGGTGAAGGTCCAGCGCAGCCGGTTCGCGGCCGCCGCGCGGAACACATACAACCAACCCGCCACAAAAAATGCCGTCAGCCAGAGGCCGCCGCCCGACCACAGGCGGGACTGCAGGTTTTCCTGCAGGGAAGTGAGCGCCTTGTTGCCGAGCTTGTTCACGTCCACGGACGGCAGTTGGGCCGAAAGCAGGGCCCGTTGGACCGCCGGTTCGGCCGTGGGATCGCCGGCCTTCAGCGCGAGATTTTGCGCCGCCAGGGCGACTGGGTGACCCGTCAGCGACAGGTTGCGCGCCAGCCAGGGCGCCGTCACGAGGAGAAACACCCCCGCCACCAGCGCGAGCGCCGTCCAGCGCGCGCGGCCCTCCAGGCGCCACGCCACATAACCCAGCGCCACCAGCACGAGCGCACCCGCCGTGTATTCCGCCAGAAACAGCAGGCCGCACACGGCACCCAGCGCCGCCAGCCAGCCTGGGGCGAACCGCGCCCCGCCGCCCTCCTCCCCTTCCATCCGCGCCAGGATCCAGAAAGCGACCAGCGCGAGCACCATGAGCAGCGGCGTGCCGTTGACCGCCACGGTCTGCTGCCAGGCCGAGACCGACACCAGCAGCGCCCCCGCGGCCAGCCAGCCCGTGCGAATGTCAAACAGCCGACGTGCGAGCACGAACGTCAGACCCGCCGCCAGCCAGAACAGCAGCAGGTTCAGCCCCAGCAGGAAATAATCCGCGCCAAATCCACCGCCCGGCGGAAGGGAGACCGTCGTAAACAGCGACTCCCGCAGGCCCGCTGGCAGCACGCGCAAACCCACGGCGATGACGACGGAATAAAGCGGTGCCTGGTACAGCTCCGGGTAGGGTTTCGCCGGATCAAAGCGCGCGCCGCGCGCCGCCAGCAACGCCGCAGCCTGCGGATAGTTGACCAGCGTGGTGAAGCCCTCGCCGCGCGCCAGCTGTCGGCCCATGTCGGCCTGCACGAGCGTCGCCTCGCTCGCCGGGCCGTGAAACTGGACCCACGCCAGGCGCAGC
>QQNC01000180.1 GCA_003402695.1 Verrucomicrobiota bacterium
CCAAACGAAGAAAGCCACGTCCGAAGGAGTCGTCGTGCCCAGCCGCCCCGCACCCGGCGGCTGGGAAGGCATGGATGCGCAACGCGCCAACGAGGCCCGCGCCGAATGGTTAAGGACAGGCGCCCAAGCGAAGTGACGCCATGGAGATGATTACTTCAAGGTGACGGCGATTGGGGTTTCAAAGGCGGCGCTGCTCGGATAGGCTGGTGGCATGCTTTCTGACGAACCATCCGGGATCACGGTGCGCACGCGGTTTGCGCCCAGTCCGACGGGACGGCTACACCTCGGGCATGCCTTGGCGGCGCGGGTGGCACACGATTTGGCAAGGGAACAAGGCGGGCACTTTTTGCTGCGCCACGAGGACATCGACGTCAGCCGGGTGCGCGGGGAATATTACGCGCAAATCGAGGAGGATCTGCGCTGGCTGGATTTACACTGGAACGAACCAGCCCTGCGCCAGAGCAGCCGACTCGCCGCCTATGCGGCGGCGTTAGACCGCTTGCGTTTACTGGGTGTGGTCTATCCATGCAATTGCACGCGGCGCGAAATTCAGGACGAGGTGGCGGCGATGGTCGCCGCGCCCCAAGGGCCGGAAGGACCGCTGTATCCGGGAACTTGCCGCGGCCTAAGCGACGAGGCTACTCCGCCCGGCATGGTTGCCGACGGCAGCCATGCCTGGCGTTTGGACTCGCGCAAGGCGGCGAAGCTCACTGGTCCACTGACCTTCACCGACCTGCGCCATGGCACCCAGGTGGTCAACCCGGATTTATTGGGCGACGTGGTGTTGGCGCGGCGGGACATTGGTACGGCGTATCATCTGGCGGTGGTGGTGGACGATGCCTATCAGCAAATCAGCCACGTCACGCGCGGCGAGGATTTGCTGCCTGCGGCACATGTGCAGCGCTTGTTGCAAGCGTTGCTAGGCTTGCCCGAACCGGTGTACTTGCATCATCCGCTGGTGCTCGATGCGCAAGGCCGGCGATTGGCCAAACGCCACGATGCGCTGGCCATCGCGACGCTGCGCCAGTCCGGCATGAGCGCCGCTGAGGTGCTCGCACGCTTGGGCGCTGGGGATTTCTAGGAGTCCGTCTGAGTTGGCCAGTTGGCACAACCCTCACTCGGCCACCCCGGGATCGGTTGTGTCGGACAAGCGCTTTGCCAGAGCGAGCGAGCCACAGGGATGGTTTGCGTTTTTGACCGATCCTGATTCACTGGAGGCCGTGCCCGAACTATCCGAAACATCCAACCCTGCGGAGTCGCCCGATTTCATGCTGATCGGCTGTTATGGCGGGATGTCACTGGCCTTCGAGCGGGCACTGGTTATTTTGGCGATGGGCCTGGCATGTCAGATAGAGAAAGATCCGGCGGGCGACGGGTATGTGCTGCTGGCGGAGCCGGGAGCCGGGGAGCGCATCCAGGAAGAACTGGCAATGTACGAGCATGAGCAGGCGCTGCCGCTGCGGATGGAGGTGACACCAGTGGTAGAATATGATGCGGGGGCGCTGCCGACGGCGCTGTGGGTTGCGTGCCTGTGTGCGGTGTTCTGGCTGCAGCGCGACCATTCGGCGCTGGTCGCCCTGGGTGCGTCGTCAGCCCAAGGGCTCATTGCGGATGGCGAATGGTGGCGGCCGTTCACCGCGTTGTTTTTACATGCCGATCGCATGCACCTGCTCAGCAACGTCGCCAGTGGTGTGTTGTTTGGCACTTGGGTGTGCCGCTCGCTTGGTCCATGGCTGGGTTGGGCACTGATCCTATCGGCTGGAACCCTCGGCAACACTCTCAATGCCATCTCGCGCCTCGATACCTCGTTCACGTCGTTGGGGGCCTCCACTGCGGTATTCGGTGCATTGGGAATTCTAACCGGGGTGGCGATCTTTCAGGTCACCCGCGACCGCCCCGGACCCAAAAGCTTCCGCTACCTAGTGCCACTGGGTGGCGGGTTGGTGCTGCTGTCGTGGCTGGGCGTGGGCTCTGATCCCCGCACCGATGTAACCGGCCACGTCTGCGGGTTTGCCGCGGGCATTTTGCTCGGCGTGGCGGCCGCATGGTGGCGGCGCGGCGGAGTGAGGGCGGGAGGTTGATGCGTGACATTGTTCGGGGGCCCGCTCAGGCTGTGGGGCAGCGATGGACATCCTGGCAAAGAACCTGCTCATTCTGGCCTCGGCGGGGTCGGGCAAAACATTTCAGTTAGGCAACCGGGTCATCGGCTTGGTGGCGCGAGGGGTCGCACCGGAACGCATTGTGGCGCTGACGTTCACGCGCAAGGCGGCGGGTGAGTTTGCCGACTCGGTGCTCACCAAGCTGGCCGACGCGGCCGCCAGCGAGGCGACGGCCGCCGAATTGCGGAAGGACTTGGCACTGCCGGACGCAGATTTCGGCGAGGCGCTGGAGCGGGTGGTGCGGGTGCTGCCACGCATCATGCTGGGGACGATGGATAGTTTTTTTGCCAAAGTGATTCGCGGGTTTCAATATGAGATGGGACTGACGGGTGGACGCTTCGACTTGCTAGAGGGGGCGCGGGCAGCGGCGGCCCGCGATGAATTATTAAGCTCGCTATTAGGTGCGGCACCGGCGCAGCGCGGCGGCGACAATGAGTTTTTGCATGCGTTCCGGCGGGCGATGCTGGGAAAGGAGGACTTGAAAGTGCTCGACGAGCTGCGGGAGTTTGTGGCGGAGTGGCAGGGCCATTACCGGGCGGCGCGCAACTTGGCGTGGGGACCGGACCTGTTGGCGGGTGCGGCGTTGGGGGACTGGGAGGACCGCAAACAAGATCTGTTGGCCACTGTGTGGCAGGGGCTCGACGCAATCCAAACCACCGACAAGCGGCAACGCGCGGCGCTGGAGAAGGCGTTAGAAGCGTTGGCGGCGCATGCCATCGGCAGCGGCAGCTTGGGCGGCGCCAACGGTTTGTTGGAAAGCATGCTGGCGGCGGTGGCGGCGGGTGGGACCGGCGCGCTGGGGGTGAAGTTTTACAAGGATTTTGAGATAGGCGGGGCGGCCGGCGGGGCGCTGCGCGAGGCGATGGAACTCGCCGCGCAGTGTGAAATGGCGGCGGCTCTCCAGCGGACCCGCGCGGTGCGCGAGGTGGTGGCGGGCTTTGACGCGTTGTGCGAGCAGCGGCTGCGCCGGCGTGGCATGTTAGGGTTTGACGACGTGAAATTCCTGATGGGCGAGTGGGTCAATACCGAGGAGGCGCGCTTGCGGCGCGAAGCTGTGGATTTCCGGCTAGATGCACGCTACGACCATTGGCTGTTGGATGAATTCCAAGACACGAGCCGGGCAGATTGGTTAGGTTTAGTACCATTGATGGATGAAGCGGCTGCTGCTGGCGAGGGATCGATGTTCATTGTGGGTGACCGCAAGCAGGCGATTTACGCCTGGCGCGGCGGACAGGTCGGGTTGTTTGACGAGGTGATGCGACGCTATCAGGGCGGGTTGGAAATCGAGCCGATGGCCGAATCGTGGCGCTCGTGTCCGCAGGTGCTCGAGTTGGTCAACAAGGTATGCGACAATCCGGAGCTCTTGCAAAAATTATTTGGCGAGGCGGCCGACCGCTGGCGATGGCAGAAACATGAGGCTGCAGCCAAGTTGCAAACACCCGCCAACTGCGGCGAGGCACGCGTGGAAGTGGTGGCCGGCAAATGGGCTGAGCGCTTGGAGCGGCTGGCCGAATTGTTAGCCGAGTTGGGCATCGGTCGGCGCGCCCTTTCCTGTGGCGTGCTGGTGCGCAACAACAAGCAGGTGCGGGAGGTGGCCGACCACCTGCGGGCGGCGGGGTTTGACGTGATCGAAGAAGGCCGGCGCGAACCAGCAAAGGACAACCCGGTGGGCATTGTGTTAGGCCATTTACTCAAGTGGCTGGCGGATCCGGCGGACGCCTTTGCACGCGAGGTGATAGAAATGTCGCCGTTGGCGGCAGTGCTGAGCGAGCGGTTTGGCGAGCCGTGGCACGCGGTGTGGGAGGGCTTGTCGGGCCGTGCGGCAAGCGTCGGATTTGCCGGCATGCTCGAGGAGGTGGTCGACGCATGTTGGGCCGGGTGGTCGGACTTTGGGCGGCGGCGCGCCGGCGATTTGCTGGCAGCACTCGCGGCCTTAGATGCGCAGGGCGGCGCGAGTGTGCGCGAGGCGGCCGACCGGGTGGAGCGCTTGGAGGTATCGCAAAGCCCGGGCGTGGCGGCAGTGCAAGTGATGACCATCCACAAAGCCAAAGGGCTCGGTTTTGAGGTGGTGGTGGTGCCGGATGTACCGGCCGAGGGCATCCCGCAAACGCAACGCTTCGGCGTGGCCCAGGGCGATGGCTGGATCAGCCAGACGCCGCCCAAGTGGGCGCGCGACATCCTGCCCCTGATGCGTGACGCGGAGGCTCGCTGGGCCGCCGACCAGCGCTACGAGGCGTTTTGCACGTTGTATGTGGCGCTTACTCGGGCCAAACGCGGGCTCTATGTTTTGCTCGAGCCACCGTCCAAATCACGCGACGAGGACCGGGCGTCATTGTCCAATTGGCTGGAACAGGCACTTGGCTCAAGCGGCGAACCGGGCGTCGTCTATCAAAGCGGCGCGGCCGATTGGATAGACGAGGTGCCACCAACAGCGAAGAAGGATGACGCCGCGCCGCCGCCGCCGCTGGGGGCCGGAGTGATGCGGCGGGAACGCAGCACGCCCAGCAGTGCCCAGCATCAGGCAGCGGGCACTCCGCTGAGGCAGGCGGCCTCGGGGATGCGCTTCGGCAGCGCGGTGCATGCGGCGTTTGAGCGGGTGGGCTGGATTGATGAGACGCCGCCGGGCTTGCCCGACGACGACGCCGGCCGATTGGTCGCAGGATTGTTACGCGAGGCGGGCCTGCGCGGCACATTTGAGCGCAGTGAGCGCAACGTCGAGTTATTTTGCGAGCAGCCCATTGACGCGCTCATCGATGGCCGGTGGCTCAGCGGGGTGATCGACCGCTTGCACGTCCACCGCGATGCAGCAGGCGCGGTGACACGGGTGGAGGTGATAGATTTCAAGACCGATGCGCTCGGGAGTTTGGACGAACTGGTCGCGCGGCATGGCGCGCAGATGCAGGCGTATCGTGAGGTGATGGAGCGGGCGTTTTCCGGAGCCAAAGTGGAGTGCGTCTTGTTTTCAACCTATTTAAAATCCTTGGTTAGCTTGGCGATGGCCAAGGCACGCCCATTACAGGGGATCGGTGTGGAAAACTTCCTCGAAAAGCCCGCTTCTGGCAGGTCGCCGGCGAGGCCACAGATAGGCTGTGGGAACGCCGGTAGCGGGTTACATACATGGTGACAGATAAATAGTAGAGAGTAGAGAATGGCACCTTCACCCTTGCTCATCGACATTGTCTCGGTCGGCGAGCAAACCGGTAAAATCGATATCTCGTTGTGCCGCGCCGCCGAGCGCTATGACAAGGAGCTCAACAAGGACCTGCAGCGCATCATGGCGC
>QQNC01000181.1 GCA_003402695.1 Verrucomicrobiota bacterium
CGAGGCGTTTCTCGCGCAGTGCCGCGCGGCGGCGGTGCAGGAGGGACACGCCAAGCTCGTGAGCATCTCGCTCGCGGTCGGCGCGCTCGATCCGCTGGCGGTGCTGGAGTCCATCTTCGAGCCGGGCGAGCCGCATTTTTATGCGGAACGGCCCAGCATCGAGAGCGCGATCGCGGGCGCGGAGGTTGCCGTGGCCCACGAGGCCCACGGGCCCGGTCGCTTTGCGGCGATCCAGCGGTTTATCGATGAAACCCTCGCACACACCATTGCGGTGGGTGACGTGGAGGCGCCGTTCGGTGGTCCGCATTTTTTCACGGCGTTTGCGTTCCAGAACGAGACGGAGGCCGGCGGCGCGTTTCCGGCCGCCCGCGCCTTTGTGCCGCGCTGGCAGGTGGCGCGCGCGGGGGCGACCACGACCGCCGTGGCCAACCTGCTGGTCACGGCAGACGCCGACCTGGCGCTGCTCGCGCAGCGCGTGTGGCGGGCGCATGGGAAGTTTGCGCAGTTCCGCTACCGGGAATCGCATCCCGCGGCGCCGGTGGCCGGACCCGAATTTTCCACCCGGGAGGCCGGCGATTACCGGGCGGCCGTGGCTCGCGCGCTGACCCGCCTGGCAGCGGGCGAGTTTGAAAAAATCGTGCTGGCGCGGGCGATCGACCTGACGCTCCCGCAGCCGCTGCACCCGTTGCGCGTGCTCAATGGGCTGCGCCAGCTCTTTCCCGACTGCTATGCCTTCTCCCTGGCGAACGGGCGTGGCCAGAGCTTCATCGGGGCGAGTCCCGAGCAGTTGGTCCGCGTGAGCAAGGGCACCCTCGAGACCTCGGCGCTGGCTGGCACGGCCGGCCGTGGAGTGGGCGCGAGCGAGGACGCGGCGCTTGGGGCGGCGCTGCTGCATAGCGAGAAAGACCTGCGGGAGCACCGGTTCGTGGCCGATACCATCACCGGGCGGCTGGCGCAGCTGGGCCTCAAGCTGGAGTTTGCGGCGCAACCAGGACTGCGCCGGCTGGCCAACGTGCAGCACCTGCACACGCCCATTCGCGCGGTGCTGCCGGAGAACGTTCGCCTGCTCCAGGCCGTGGGCTGGCTGCATCCGACGCCGGCGGTGGGCGGGACGCCCATGGCTGCGGCGCTGGCCTGCATCCCGGAACTCGAGGGGTTTCCCCGCGGGCTCTACGGCGGGGCCATCGGCTGGGTGAATGCGCGCGGCGGCGGCGAATTTTTTGTCGGGATCCGCTCGGCGCTGGTGGACGGCGCCACGGCGCGGGTCTACGCGGGGGCGGGCATCGTGGCCGGCTCGACGCCGGAGAAGGAGTTTGCCGAAACGGAGCTGAAGTTTAAAGCCATGCTCGGCGCGCTCTGCGCCTGACCACCGCCCAACGATGCTCGATTTCCGCAACATCAACAGTCTCTGGGGCACCGTGCTGGTGGAGACCCTGCACCGGCTGGGCGTGACGCACGCGGTCATCTCCCCGGGCTCCCGCTCGACGCCGCTGACGATGGCCTTCGCGCGGCATGAGGGAATCGAGTCTATCCCGGTGTTGGATGAGCGCTCGGCGGCATTTTTCGCCCTGGGCCTGGCGCGGCGGCACCGCCGTCCGGTGGTCCTGCTTTGCACCAGCGGCACAGCCGGGGCGAATTATTACCCCGCGGTGATCGAGGCGCAGGACAGCGGCGTGCCGTTGCTCATCCTCACCGCCGACCGCCCGCCGGAGATGCGGGAGTGCCGCTCGGGCCAGACGATCGACCAGCAGAAACTCTACGGCAGCCACGTGAACTTTTATCACGAGCTCGCCGTGCCGGTCGCGAGTCGACCGATGCTGCGGTATCTGCGACAGACGCTGGCGCACGCCGTGGAGCGCACGCAGTTCCCCGTGTCCGGTCCGGTGCACCTCAATGCGCCGTTCCGCGATCCCTTGCCGCCAATCGAGGATGGCAGCGCCTCCGCGCTCAAGGAAACCCTGGATGAGGCGGAGTTCTTCAGTGGAGTTCAGCCGCCACTGCGCACCCTTGCGCGGTTGGAATCGCTCGATTTCCCGGCCGCCAGCCGCGGCCTCATCGTTGTGGGCCCGTGCGAGGACGGTCTGTCGCCGGTGGATATTGGCATCATCGCCGGTTTGGCGCGGGACACGGGCTGGCCGGTGCTGGCCGACACGCTGTCGGGCCTCCGCGGTGACGCCGGTCACTTTCCTAATCTGGTTACGCGGTATGACGCCATTGTGCGCAGTACGGTGGCCGGCTCCAAACTGAAGCCGGACATGGTGCTGTGCCTCGGCGGGTGGCCCACGAGCAAATCATTGCGCGCGTGGCTCGAGGCGTGCGCCCCCGAAGTCTGGCTGGTGACGGCGCGGGCGCAGAATCTCGATGCCCTGCACCTGACCACGCATCACGTCCGCGGCGGATTGCGGGCGTTGGTGGGCAGCGTGGTGGTGGAGGGGAAGGGACCGGCGGATTTCGCCGAGGCGTGGCGCAGGGCGGAGGCGGCGGCCGGGGCGAGTCTCACGCGCGCGCTGGCGAAGGCGCCGGAAAATTTTGAAGGCCGGGTGACGGTGGCGCTGGCGCAACACCTGCCCAAGCTCACGCCGGTATTCGTGGCGAATTCCATGCCGGCGCGGGACGTGGAGTATTTCTGGCCGGGCACGGACCGGGCGCCGCAGTTCTTCTACAACCGCGGGGCGAACGGCATTGACGGCACGCTGTCGACGGCGCTCGGGGTGGCGCACGGCCACCGGCCGGCGGTGCTGCTGACGGGCGACCTGGCGCTGTTGCACGACGCGAACGGGTTTCTGATCGGACCAAAATTCAAGGGCAGCCTGACCATCGTGCTGATCAACAACAACGGCGGCGGTATTTTTGAACATCTCGCGGTGGCCGCATTCAACCCGCCGTTCGAGGAGTTTTTTGCCACGCCCCAGGCGGTGGATTTCAGGAAACTTTGCGCGGCCCACGGGGTGGGCCATACGCTCGTCCGCGACGGAGCGCACTTCACGGGGTTGATCGCCAGGCTGCCGAAGAGCGGGATTCGCGTGCTGGAACTGCGGACCGACCGGAAGAACGATGCCGCCTGGCGGAAGAAGATTTTCGCCGCGGCGGCGAAGGCGGCGGAACGGGCGGTCTGACAAGGAGCCGCGGAGCCCCTACAGCTACAACTGCAGCGGCAGGCCGATCTCGATGATCTGCGACGGCGTGATCTGGTAATAATCCTTGGCGGGCCGGGCGTTGCGGCTGAGGAAGGCGTAGAGGCTCTTCTGCCACTCCCACATCTTGGCGTTGCCGCCGCTGATGATCATCTCGCGGTTGAAAAAGTATGTCGTCGCCTGCGGGTTGATGGGGACGTGGAGCGCCTTGATCCGGTCCATGAGCTCGGCGACATTGGGCGACTGCATGTAGCCGTAGCGGCCCACTGCGCGCCAGATGCCCTCGCCGACCTCGGTGAGGGTGAGTTGCTCGGTCGCCGTTACCGTGGGCACCTCCTCGGTCATGATGCTGAGCAGCACGACGGTCTGGTGCAGGGCGCGGTTGGACTTGACGTGGTGCAACAGCGCGATGGGCGTGCCCTTCGGCGAACCGACCATGAAGACGGCGCTGCCGCCGACACGGGTGACGTGTTTGCTGCGGGCGATGGTGGTGAGTTCGGTCT
The DNA here is from genome assembly GCA_003402695.1 of Verrucomicrobiota bacterium. Taxonomy (GTDB): domain Bacteria; phylum Verrucomicrobiota; class Verrucomicrobiia; order Opitutales; family Opitutaceae; genus Opi-474. Next base: position 3,638 of record QQNC01000181.1, read on the forward strand.
CAGTGACATTGTTGCCGTAGACGCGCTGGAAGATCTCCGTGCGGCCGATCTTCCACGTATACATGATGGCCAGAAGCGTGGCCCCGATGGCGAGGGGCAGCCAGCCACCGTCCGCGATCTTATGGGCGTTGGAGAGGAAGAAGGCCAGGTCGATGAGCAGGAAGCAGCCGCAGAGCGGGCCGGTGAACCACAGTGGCCAGTTCCAGTTGCTCCGCGTGACGAGGAAAAAAGCGATGGTCGTAATGGCCATGGTGCCGGTAACGGCGATGCCATAGGCGGCCGCCAGATGGCTGCTGGAGCCGAATGCGGCGACAGTGAAGATCGAGCCGACGGCCAGCAGGGTGTTGACGAGCGGCACGTAAATCTGCCCGGAATGCTCGGCATTGGTGTGCTTGATCATCAGCCGGGGAAAATAGCCGAGCTGGATGGCCTGGCGGGTGAGGGAATACGCGCCGGAGATGAGCGCCTGGCTGGCGATGACCGCTGCGGCGATCGAGAGGCCGATCAGCGCACCGCGGATCAGGCCCACCGGGGCGAGGGCAAAGAAGGGATTTTCGACCGAGAGCGGATGGCCGAGGATGTAGGCCCCCTGGCCGAAATAATTCAGGACGAGGCCCGGAAACGCCGCACCGTACCAAGCCAGGGTGATTGAGCTGCGGCCGAAGTGGCCGAGATCGGCGTAAAGCGCCTCAGCCCCCGTGACGGAGAGCACGACGGCACCCAGCAGGGCGGAAACCACGAGCGGACTGTGCTCCAGCAGGGCGAGGCCGTAGCGGGGGTTGAGCGCGCGCAAGACCTCGGGGTATTGGGCGATATGCCAGCCGCCGAGCATGGCGAGCACGGCGAACCAGACGAGCATGATTGGCCCGAAGATCCCGCCAATTTGCTTGGTGCCCTTGTGCTGGAACCAGAACAACGCGGCCAGGATCGCGCACGCGATCCAGACCACATACGGGGTGAAGGAGACACTCACGGCCTCGAAACCCTCAGCCGCGCCGAGCACCGAGATGGCGGGCGTGATGACCCCGTCGCCGTACAACAGGGCGGCGCCGATGAGGATCAGCAGGACCGCGACGGCGGAGGCCCGCTTTTTGCCGGAGGCGGCGTTGGTTTCCGAGCTGGCATGGATCAGCGCCAGCAGGGCAAAGATGCCGCCCTCGCCATGGTTGTCGGCGCGGGTGACGTAATAGAGGTACTTGACGCTGACGATCAGGAAGAGGGACCAGAAGATGAGGGACAGGATGCCAAGGACGCCGGCGGCGCGTTCCACGTTCGGCATGTGCGCGAGGCACTCCTTCATCGTGTAGAGCGGGCTGGTGCCGATGTCACCGAAGACCACGCCGAGGGCGCCGATGGTGAGCCCGATTCGGGCGCTAGTGCGTAAGGGCAGGGGGGAGCGGGTAGACATTCGTTATGGTCGCCGACAGGGAAGCGGGCTTTGAGGGCGGTTTCCAGTCAAATGCCCTTCGCCGTAATACCCGGCTTAGGCCCAGTGTAACCTATTGGGTTACATTGACGCCGGGTTCGCCACGGGGGTAGGGGGGGAGGGGGGCGGTGGGACTCCCATCGACAACGGCGGCTTTTTTTCTACCGTGGCAGCATGAGCCTGCCCAAATGGAAGGTCGTGAAGACCTACACCGACATCCTTTACCACAAGGCCGACGGCATCGCGAAAGTCACAATCAACCGCCCGGCAAAGCGCAACGCGTTCCGGCCGGAGACGGTTTCGCAGATGTATGAGGCCTTCACGGATGCCCGGGAGGACCCGACC
>QQNC01000182.1 GCA_003402695.1 Verrucomicrobiota bacterium
GCCAACCTCGACCAGGTGAAGGCGCAGATGCAGCAGCGCAATATCGCCCCTGAGGACTGGGGTGGCGAGACGATCACCGTGCCCGTCGCGGCGATCAAGAACCAGGGTATCGAGCAGCTGCTCGAGATGATTCTCCTCCAGGCTGATGTGCTGGAACTCAAGGCCAACGCGAAGGCCGAGGCCAGCGGCGTGGTCATCGAGTCGCAGGTCGATGTCGGCCGCGGCCCGCTCGCCACTGTCATCGTCCAGCGCGGCACCCTGCGCGTGGGTGATGCCCTCGTGTGCGGCGCGACCTGGGCCAAGGTCCGCGCAATGTTTGACGACCAGGGCCAGAATTTGAAGGAAGCCCCGCCGTCCACGCCCGTGCGCGTGATCGGCTGGTCCGGCACGCCCGAGAGCGGCGCCACGTTCAAGACCGTGAAGAACGCCCGCGAGGCCGAGAAGCTCGCCGAGGAGGCGCAGCACCTCATCCGCAAGGCGACGACCACCTCCGACGCCACGCCGAAGGAAGTCTCGGTCGAGCAGCTTTTCGCGAACATCGCGGCAACACAGGCCAAGGTGCTCAAGGTCATCATCAAGACGGACGTCTTCGGCTCGACCGAGGCCGTGCGCAACATCCTGGAGGGCATCAAGAGCACGAAGGTCGCGCTGGAGATCGTCTCCACCGAAGTCGGCCTCGTCACCAAGAACGACGTGCTGATGGCCGGCACCGCCGGTTCCGTCGTCATCGGCTTCAACACCAAGCTGGAGAACGGCGTCACGCCGCTGGCCAAGCACCACGGCGTGCGCATCGAGACCTATTCCATCATTTACGAGCTGGGCGACAAGGTCCGCGAGATGATGGCCGACCTGCTCGACCCGGATCTCAAGGAAACGAAGACGGGTGTGGCGGAGGTCCGCCAGGTGTTCCCGCTCGCCAAGGGCTTTGTGGCCGGCTGCCTCGTGACCGAGGGCAAGATCAACCGCAATGCGGCGGCCCGTCTGCGCCGCGGCAAGGAGACGGTCCACGAGGGCAAGATCTCCACGCTCAAGCGCTTCAAGGACGACGCCAACGAGGTGCGCGCGGGCCTGGAGTGCGGCATCAAGCTCGACGATTTCAACGGCTACCAGGCCGGCGACCTGATCGAGTGCTACGAGGTGCAGAAGGTCCGGGCCACGCTCTGAGCCCCGTTTGGGCGGGGCGAAGATCGTAGATCGGGGTCGATTCTCCGCCGGATCTACGTTGAGGTTCGCTCCTGCGAGCGGCATGGTTCACCTTCTTTTTTGCCAGCAACAAAAACTTCGATCTCCGAATTTCGATCTCCGAACTCCGCACCGCGTCCGTGGTGCTCCGCCGATGTCCAACCGCACCCTTCGCGTCAACGAGCTGATCCAGCGCGAAATCAGCGCCATCCTCCGTCAGCGCCACCAGAGCGAGGCGGTGACGATCACCATCACCGAGGTGCGCGTGGCGCCCGACCTGCGCGATGGGCGGGTGTTTGTCTCGATCGTGGGGGACGCGGACAGCATTGAAAAAAAACTGCGTTGGCTGCGCGCGCAGTCGCGGGAGATCCGCCAGAAGCTCGGAAAGCGCATCGTGTTGAAGTACATGCCGCGCTTCACCTACGTGCTCGACGATTCCGCCATCCGCGGTTCCCGCATCTTGCTCTTGCTCGACGAGGTCGATCCGCCGAAAAAGGATGACGGTGAGTAAATTTTATCCCGCCTTCGCGACGGATTTTGACCGGCTCCTCCAGCGGCTGGCCGGCCGCAAGGTCGCGGTGATCGGGCACGCCCGGCCGGACGGCGACTGCATCGGCTCGCAGGTCGGGCTGGCCCGGATGTTGGCGTCCGCGGGTCATGACGTGACGTGCGTGAACGCGGATGCGGTGCCGCGCCGGCTCGAGTTCCTCGTGCCGGGCATGAAGTTTCTGCGCACGGACGACGTGCTGGCGGATCCGACCGACTACGCGGCGGTCTTCGTCGACTGTGCCGACCAGGCCCGGGTGGGGGAGCGGCTGAAAGTGCGCTTTCCCCGGCCGCTGGCCAACCTTGATCATCATATTTCGAACACGCATTTCGCGGAGCTGAACCTCGTTGACGCGGGCTCGGCAGCGACCTGCGAGATCCTGACCGGCCTGGCCCTCGACCGGGGGCTCGCGCTGGATGCGCCGGCGGCGCAAGCGCTCTTCGCCGGGATTGTGACCGACACCGGCCAGTTCCGCTTTGCCTCGACCTCGCGGCGTACATTCCTGCTTGCGGCCGAACTCATGGCGGCCGGCGCCAACCCGCCTCAGGTGGGCCTGGAACTCTACGAGCGCGAATCAATGGCCAAGCTTGAACTGCTGCAACGCTACCTCTCGTCGCTCCGCATGGAGTGCGGCGGCCGCGTCTGCATCGGGATCCTGCCGGCCGGCGTGTTTGAGGCGACGGGCTCGAGCGCGGAGGACACCGAGGGGCTGGTGGACTACGCGCGCTCCGTGGAAGGCGTGGACGTGGGCGTGCTGATCAAAGAGCGGACCGACGGCTCGGTGAAGGCCAGCCTCCGCGCCAAGGATGCCACCTACCGGCTCGACCTGATTGCCGCGCAGTTCAACGGCGGCGGGCACGCCAGCGCGGCGGGGCTCAGCCTCACGTCGGGCACGGAGGATTTTTACGCGCGGCTCGTCGCCGCCCTGGCGAAGCAGATCACCCTCGTGGATGCCGCGGGAAAGGCCGCGCCATGATCGGCCAGACCAAGGAACTCGAAGGCGTCCTGTTGGTGGACAAGCCCACCGACCATACGTCGCACGACGTCGTCGCCCGCTTGCGCCGCAAGCTGAACATGAAGCGCATCGGCCACGCCGGCACCCTCGACCCGATGGCCACCGGCCTGCTGATCATGCTCATTGGCAAGGCCACGCGCATTTCCCAGTACCTCATCAGCCTCGACAAGGAGTACGAGGGCACGATCACGCTGGGTGCGACGACGGATTCGCAGGATGCCGACGGCCAGGTGATGGAGACCCGCCCCGTGCCGCCGCTGACCGAGGCCGAGGTGCGGACAGCGATGAACTCATTTCTGGGCGACCAATACCAGATGCCGCCGATGTACTCCGCCATCAAGATTGGCGGCGTGCCGCTCTACAAGAGCGCGCGCAAGGGCGAGGACGTCGTGCGCGAGCCGCGGTTCATCCGTGTGATGAGCATCGACCTGACGCGTTTCGCGCTGCCGCAGCTGGATTTCCGCCTGCGCAGCAGCAAGGGCACCTACGTCCGCACGATCGCCCACGACCTCGGCCAGAAGCTCGGCTGCGGCGCGCATCTCTCCGCGCTCCGCCGCACGGCGACGGACCGGTTCAACATCTCCCAGGCCATCACCCTCGATGCGATCGAGGCGATGCCCATCCCGGAAATCGAGCGGCGCCTGATTCCGGTGTACGAGGCGGCGCCAAGCGTGGCGCTGTGAACTCGATTGCGCAGTTCAGCGGCCTGGAAAACACGGCGCTGCCGCCGGGGCCGCTGCATCTTGCGATCGGCATGTTTGACGGCGTCCACCTCGGGCACCGCGCGGTGATCGAGGCCGCGGTGCAATCGGCTCGCCGCAGCGGCGGGACGGTGGCGGTCCTGACCTTCTCGCCGCACCCGAGCACACTCTTCCGGCCGGGACAACCCACACGGCTCATCATGGACGCGGGCATGAAGGCCCGTATGCTGCACCGGCTCGGCGTGGAGGCGATGATCACGCAGCCGTTCACGCCCGAATTCGCCGCGGTCGCGGCGGATAATTTCCTGCCCTGGCTCAAGCAGCGCGCACCCCAGTTGGCCGCGGTTTACGTGGGGGAAAATTTCCGCTTTGGCCGCGGCCGCCTCGGCGACATCGCCCTGCTGGTGGCCGAGGGCCGGAAGCACGGGCTGACGATCTTCAGCGCACCGCGCGTGAATTTTGATGGCGAGCCCATCAGCAGCACGCGCATTCGCGGCCGGCTGGAACAGGGTGATGTGGCGGGGGCGAACGCGCTGCTCGGCTACACGTATTTTGCCGAGGGCCCGGTGGTGCATGGCAAGCACCTCGGCCGCACGATCGGTTTCCCCACGCTCAACCTCGCCTGGGCGCCGGACCTGCGGCCGCGGTATGGCGTGTATGTGGTGCGGGTGGCCGGGGCCAAGACTGTCGAAGCGCTGCCCGGCGTGGCGAATTACGGGCTGCGTCCGACGCTGGAACAGGCCCTGGAGCCACGACTCGAGGTACACCTGCTCGGCGACTGCCCGTTTGGGCCCGGGGACAACGTGACGGTCAAGTGGCTGCGTTTCCTGCGGCCGGAGACAAAATTCAGCGGACTCGAGGAGTTGAAGGCCCAGATCGCGAAGGACCGGGCGGAGGCGGCGAACAGTTTCAAAACAGCCTCCGCCTGATTTTTGGCCCCCGGAACGTACGGAAAACACGGAGGGGAAACCCGGGGGCAGGGTAGTCGGGCTTGGGAGTCAGTAAATTCCGTGTTTGTCGGGTGTTCCGTGGGCAAATCCTCCGCGGATTTTTCCTTGCAGTGACGCGCTCGGCTGGCGTTACTCGCCGACCTCAGATTTGGACCCTTAGCTCAGTTGGTTAGAGCGTTTCCTTGACATGGAAGAGGTCACTGGTTCGAGCCCAGTAGGGTCCACCATCTCAATGAGTTGAGATAATAAACTGAGGGTATTTGAGATCGGAGGCGTCCAGGTTGCCGCTCACCGCCGGCGCTGAAGTGATTCGCTCGCGCGTTGATATTTTTAAGGACATCAAGGCGACATGACGCACCCATCGCCCCGGCGGCCCATGAGGCTTGGCCTGCTCCTGTTGGTGGCTCCGGCCGTTTTGTTCACGGGCTGTGCGGGCACCAAGATCGTCCCGCTGTCACCTGGCCAGTACCGGGCCACGGTCCAGGACTTCAGCGGGGTGTTCGATATGGCCGAGCCCAGGTTCAAGGAACGCGCCGTCAGCCAGGCAATGGATTTTGCCGAAGGTCTGGGCAAGGTCGCGGTCCCCGTCAGCATTCAGGAGCACGCCTATGGCCTGTTCGGTGATTGGGTGCGGGTGGAATATGAGTTCAGGGTCGTGGACAAGAACGATCCGCGGGCCCGGCGCGTCAGCATGAACTCAGCCGACCCAAAACCGGAAGGGAATGACGAGCGGGAGAAACTCGATGACCTCATGAAAAAAGGCATGCTCACTCCGGCGGAATATGAACGGGCCAGACAGCGCCTGACGGCGCACTAAGGTGGCGGGCGTTCCCGAGCCCGGCCACGGTTCATTTTTCTTGGTAATTGGTCCCCCGGCCCCTACGGATTTTGCCATGGCCATCTCACTGATGAAGGAAGAGCGGGACCTGAGTTTCCAGCCCGTGGTGAACGGTAACCCGCGGCGGCTGACGCAGCAGCAGATCCGGTTCTACA
>QQNC01000183.1 GCA_003402695.1 Verrucomicrobiota bacterium
CCAGGTCAGCGTGGCCAATGTGGCCGTCGATCTCGCCCTGAACATCTTCGGCAGTCTCGCCAAGACGCGCATCCTGCTGCTCGGCGCGGGTGACATCGGCGAGAAAACCGCCAAGGCCTTCCAAAGCCGCGGCGCCGGTTCCCTCTCCGTCGCCAGCCGCCGGCTCGAAAGCGCCATGGCACTCGCCGACTCGCTCGGCGCGTTTGCCCTGCCGTTCTGGCTCATGCCCGTGAAGCTGGCCGAGTTCGACATCGTCGTCTGCGCCACCGCCGCCCCCGACACCGTCGTGTCCCACGCCACCGCGCAGACCGCCATGCGGCAGCGCCCCGCCCGTCCGCTGTTCTTCATCGACCTGGCCCTGCCCCGCGACGTGGACGCCGCCGCCGCGAAACTGCAGAACGTGTTCCTCTACAATCTCGACGACCTCGCCAAGATCGCCGACGAAAACCGCGCCGCCCGCGAGGCCGAGATCGGCAAGTGCCGCGCCCTGATCAACACGCGCGCCGACGCCCTGTGGAAGCACATCGAGCCGCGGCTCCAGGCCTCGCTCAACGGCAACTCTCCCCTGCCCGAACAAGGCCGTCCCGCCTGAGCCGCTGTAGGGCAGAGGATTCGCCCTGCCCCAGAACCAAAAGGCGGGATCAGCGATCCCGCCCTACAAATGCCGCGCCAGCCAGTCCGCTGCCGTGCCACCCGCCGGCTGGCTGAGTAGCACCCGCAAGCGCGCCGCTTGCTCCGCCGTCCGCGCCTGCCGGGCCGGATCCTCAAGGCACGCCTGCAACTCCGCCGCGAGGACCGCCGGCGTGGCCGCACGTTGGATAAATTCCGGATACATCGGCTCTTTCAACAGCAAGTTCGCGATCCCGATGTACTCAATCTTCACCCACCAGCGCGCCATGAGGTACGTCAGTGGGTTCGTGCGGTACGCGATCGCGCCGGGAATCGCCGCCAGCGCGCAATGCATGGACATCGTGCCCGAGCTGGTCAGCACCGCCGAGGCCGCCACCGGCGCGCCCGTGGACACCAGCTTCACGTTGGCCGGCGGGTTCGCCGCACGCAGCACGCCGTGAATCTCCTCGCTGGGATAAAGCACCACCGCGTCGTGGCCGCCAAACGCCCGGAAACCGCCCAGCAGCAATGGAAAGATTCGCGCCACCGCCTGCTGTCGGCTGCCGGGGAGCAGCAGCACGGGACCGGCCGGGTCGTAGCGCACCGGCGACACATTATCCGGCGCCACGAAGGGATGACCGACAAATTCCACTGGCAGCGCGGTGTCCGCGTAGCACGCGGCCTCGAACGGGAAAATCACCGCGAGCGCATCGAGATCGCGCGCCATGGTGAACCGCCGCTTCGCCTTCCACGCCCAGATCTGCGGACTGATGTAGTAAAGCGTCTTGATTTTCCCGCCGCCCTTCACCGACAGACCGCGTTCCCGTAGCGCCGCGGCGAGCCGGAGGTTGAACCCGGGATAATCAATGAAACACACCACCCGCGGCTGGTGCTCCGCGATCCAGCGCAGCGTCTCGTCAAACAGTCGGCGGAAGGCCGGGTAATTCTTCAGCACCTCCACGAAGCCCACCACCGACGACGCCGTGAGATCGTGCAGCAACTGTGCCCCCGCGGCCGCCAGCTCGGGTCCGCCGAGCGCCGCCACGGTCACGCCCGGCTGCTGCGCGCGCAGCTCACGCACCATCCGGGCGCCGTGCTCGTCACCCGAGTGCTCCCCAGCGATGATTAGCACATCCACGCGCCCGCCCGGGGGCGGTGGCAGTTGCAGATTCGTGGCCATCAGATCGTCCTTCGCGTAGTTTCGCGTGTTTCGCGGGCCACCCTCATTTCTGCCCCGCCCGGATCTGCTCCGTGATCGTGATCGCCACCTCCAGCGCGCTCTTCGCCAGCGCGCCGCCGACCTTCGGCTGCCGGGCCTTGGCGACGCTCTCCACAAAATGCGCCAGCTCGAGCGCCAGCGGCTCACCCTTCTCAATGGGAATCTCCTTCACCGGGATCGCGCCGAGGTCGCCCGCCTTCACCAGGCCGATCTTCATCTTCAGCCCGTAGGCAATGATGTCGCTCTTCTTCACGAGGTGGCCCGCCTGGTTCATGAAATCGAGCGAGAGATACGCGTCGGACTGGAAGATGCGGATTTCCCGCGCCTTCTTCGTACTCATCCGGCTCGCGCTGAGGTTCGCCACGCAGCCGTTCGCAAACTGGATGCGGGCGTTGGCAATATCCTCGCTCTTGGACAGCACCGTCACGCCGACGCTGTCGATCTTCACGATCGGCGACTTTACCAGCTCCAGTACGATCCCGATGTCGTGGATCATCAAGTCGAGCACCACGCCCACCTCCGTGCCGCGCGGCTGATACGGCGCCAGCCGTTCCGCCGTGATGTAGCGCGGCTCGTCGATTTCCTTCTCCAGAAAACTCATCACCGGGTTGAAATGCTCGATGTGCCCGACTTGTACCAGGCACCCGTGCACCCGCGCCGAGGCCAGCACCCGCTCGGCTTCCGCCAACGACGCGCAAATGGGCTTCTCGATCAGCAGGTGGGTTTTCCGCTCCAGCAGCGGCAGGGCGACCTGCTCATGCTGGTCCGTGGGCACGACGACCGACACGGCGTCACAGGCCTCGCCGAGTTCCTCCAGCGTGGCGAAGCGGCGGCAGTTGAATTTTTCGCAGATCTCCTTCGCCCGGGCATCGCTGGTCTCGAAGATGCCGATCAATTCCGCCCCGGGCAGGGTCGAGTAGATGCGGGCGTGGTGCTGGCCGAGCGAGCCGACACCGGCCACGCCGCAGCGAATTTTCGGGGATGCCATGCATCCCATAGCACGCTGTTCCGAAGCGGGTTGCAACGCGGGAAAACTGAGCTCTCACGCGGAGCCGCCGAGACGCAAAGTCCGGAACTATTCCGCTGTTTTCGCCTTTGCGCCGCAGCGTCTCTGCGTGAAACCGCCTTAAAAATTTGCAGAGGAAGCTCGTCTCCACCCGCATTTCGTCCAAGTCATGCCGTTGCCCGATTTCCCCGCCATGACCAGCGCCGCCTCCCCCGCCCACTCCGGACTGCATGCCCCTTTCCTCGAGGCTGAAACCAAGGCCATCCTCGACCGCTTCTACCGCGATGGCAGCGCCGTCGTACCCGGGGTGCTCGGCACCGAGGAATGCGCCCGGCTGCGCGCCATCACCGACGAAATCGCCAAGACCGACCCGTCCTTCATCATCCGCGAGCCCGAGGAAAAAAACCTGGCTTTCGTTGAGCTCTTCATTCGCGAGCCGATCCTGTCGCTCGTCCGGGCCGTCCTCGGGCCGGCCGCGCGGTTCTGCGCCGCGAATGTCATCCGCAACCAGCCCGGCCAGTCCATCTCGCACTGGCACGTCGACGACATCGTGGAATACCCGCTGCCCCCCGACGTCCCGCGCTGGCCCGCCCCCTTGCCGCTCCCTTGGCTGAGCGTGCAGATCGCCCTGAGTGACACCCCCACACTGGAGGACGGCCCGACCGAGATCGTGCCCGGCAGCCAGCTCTCGGGCCGCGACTCACCGAAGGAAACCCCCGTCTTCGAAGGCCAGGGCGCCGTGCCCCTGTTCTGCCGCGCCGGCGACATCTACCTCTTCAACCACCAAGTCTGGCACCGCGGCCGCCCCAACACCGGCCAGCGCACCCGCTACCTGATGCAGCTCCAATACGGCCGCGGCGACAACCCCGCCTGGCGTATGCGCGGCGCCATCCGCACCCCCGGCCTCGAGCGCATCCTCGCGAATGCCGACCCCGCCCTCCGCGAGTTCATATACGCCGAGCCGAAGTACCGTTAATCCGGCCCGTGGTCGCGTCCCGGGCGCTTTTCCCTTGCCATGTTAAAAGTTAACATTGGCATGTGAGAAATAAACACGGCGATGCACCCCCCATCTTCCGCGGCCCCGGGCCACCGTCTGACATGAACACCAGCGACCGTCGCCAGTTTATCCTCGACCGGCTGGAAGCCCAGGGCGCCTGCTCCTACGACGAGTTCGCCATGGCGCTCAAGGTCTCGACCATGACCGTCCGGCGCGACCTCGAGGAACTCATCCGTCAGGGCGCGGTGATCAAGACCGTCGGCGGCGTCCAGCAGGCCGCCGCCCCGTCCTACCTCCAGGAAACGGCCGTCCACTCCCGCATGGCCCTCCAGCGTCAGGAAAAACGCGCCATCGCCCGCCTCGCGCTCGACCTCATCGGACCCAGCCAGACGATCTTCCTCGACGGCAGCAGCACCTGCCTCGAACTCGCCCGCGTGGTGGCCAAGGAGCGGTCGGGCCTGACCATCGTCACCAATTCGGCCCTCGCCTGCCTCGAACTGGGCGAGAGCAACGCCAACACCATCGTGGGTATCGGCGGACACTACGACGCCAACAGCCTCTCCTACGTCGGCCCGCAGGCCGAGGACTGGGCCAAGACGCTTTTCGTGGACCTCGCCTTCGTCGGCACCAAGGGCCTCATCCCCGCCAAGGGCACCTTCGAGTCCTCCCTGCCCACCTTCCGGATCAAGCAGATCATCGCCAAGCAGTGCGGCCGGCTCGTGCTGCTCGCCGACCATTCGAAGTTCGGCCAGCGCGCGTTGAGCAAGGTCTTGGACATCGACCAAATCCACACGGTCATCACCGATGACCGGACCTCGCGCGTCGACCTCGCCCAGCTGGAGAAAAATGTCTCCCAGGTCCTCGTCGCCCGCGTTCGCCGCCCCACCCTGAAAGGAACCGCCCATGCCGCTTGAACCCATTGGGAAACTCATGTCCGCCGCACGCTCAGGCGGCTACGCCGTCGGCTATTTTGAGAGCTGGAACCTGGAGTCGCTCCAGGGCGTGATCGACGCCGCCGAGCAGGTGCGCGCCCCGATCATCATCGGCTTCAACGGCGATTTTCTCTGCCGGCCCGAGCGCCGCGCTGTCGAGCAGCTCTCGTGGTACGCCGCGCTCGGCGTCGCCGCGGCGAAATCCGCCAAAGTCCCCGTCGGCTTCATCTTCAACGAGTGCCCCAACGACGAGTGGGTCCACGCCGCCGCCACCGCCGGTTTCAATCTCGTAATGCCCGCCGATCCTTCGGCGCCGTACGAGGAGTACGAGCGCCGCGTGAAAACCCTCACCGCCCACGCGCATGCCCATGGCACCGCCGTCGAGGCCGAAATCGGCACCCTGCCCTGCGGCGCGTCCGGCACCGTGGGCCATGACGGCGACATGACCAATCCCGAACTCGCCGCGCGTTTCGTCGCCGCCACGGGCATCGACCTGCTCGCCGTGAGCGTGGGCAACGTCCACATCAAGCTCTCCGGCCAGCAGGACCTGAACCTCGACCAACTGGACCGCATCACCCAGCGCGTCTCGATTCCCCTCGTGCTGCAC
>QQNC01000184.1 GCA_003402695.1 Verrucomicrobiota bacterium
GCCATGAGGACCTGCTGGTCCTGCTTGGCCATTTTGTACTCGGAGTTCTCCTTGAGGTCGCCGTGCTCGCGGGCGGTGGCGATGGCCTTGGAGTTTTCCGGGATCTTCTTGGAGACGATGATCTCGTATTCCTCGCGCTTGCGCTCGAAGGAGGCCTTGGACACGAGGAGCTGCTCCTCCTTGCCCTCGGCATCCGCGGCGACGAGGGACTGGATCTTCGGGAAGATTTTGATGAAACGGGCGAGGAGGGACTTCTTGGTGAGCTCCTCAAAGCCCTGGTTCAGCATGAGGGTGTTCGCGAGGTCGCGGGCGGTCTCCGGGTCGGCGGTGGAGAGCAGGTCGGCGATCAGGTCGGTGTCCTCGGACAGGATGTCAGCCAGCGGGATGCGGCGGGCGCTGGAGGCCTGAAGGGCCTCGTAATCAATGGCGAAGAACACGGCGCCGAGGAGGCGGGGCGTGATCAGGTCGTTGAGCAGCTTCGCAAACTTCTTGGAGTGGCGGTTCTTGACGATCCAGAGGAGGACCGGTGCGCGGAGGTTCTGCTCGGTCTGCCAGCGCTTGAGGGCGGCGGCGAGTTCGTCGGCGTGGCCGTCCTCGATGAGGAAGTTGATGCACTCGGTCGTGAACTTGCCCTGCGAGGTCTTGAGGAGGGTGAAGACGAGGTCGCGGGACTCGACGGGGTGGGTGGCCTTGACCAGCTCGAGGAAGGTGGACTGGAAGTGAACCGGGATCTTCTCGGCGATGGCGGGCAGGTCGCGGGCGTTGGCGATGAGGGCGGCCTGGGAGGGCTCGAAGACTTCGTCGGAACCGGCGAGCTTGGCGAGGTCATCGCGGACGGAGGCGCCGTAGAGGCGCTCGGAGGCGTCGAGCTGGTTGCTGTCCTTCACGCCGTCGGCGACGGTCTTGAGGACGGCGAGGAGGTCGGTCTTGATCTCCTTCTTGGCGACGGTGGCGACGAGTTCCTCGGCCAGTGCGATGCGGCGGCGGGCGGAACGGGTGGAGTGGAACTGCTCGAGGATCTCGTCCTCGGCCGAGACAGGCGTCTCGCGGAGCACAAAGAGCTCGGTCTTCTTCTCGGGCATGGAGATGCGCGGATCCTTGCCGATGGATTTCTTGGCGGCGGACCACCATTTCTTGTATTTATCCTCGCCGACGACCTGCGTGAGGGTGATTTCGAGGTCGATGGCGCTGGTGGCGTGATTCGGGTAGGCCTCGAGGGCCTCGGCGACGAGCTGGGCCGGATCATCGGCGATGAGCTCGGCGATCTTCTTGGGCTCGGTTTCCTTGCGCACGAGGAGGTGCTTGGCGGGCAGAACCTCCATGGTGTTCAGGCAGAACGCCGGGTCCATGGGGTGGGCCTTCTTGCCCTTGAAATCGATGAGGAGGCGCTGGGCAGAGTCGTCGTAGGACTTGATCTGGCCAAACCCCCAGCTCCGGTGGATGACGTAAGAACCCGGTTCCATAAGCTCAAGTTTGGCTTTGGACCCCTTGAGGGACGGGTTCTTGGCAATGAGTGCGGAGAGGGCTTCTGAATTCATAGTTACGAAAGTGATGGCCTGAACGGGATAGTTGAGCGGAGAATGACTCACCTTGTCAAACAGTGTGTCGAAATCGTCTTTCCCGGGTGCTGGCACCCCTAACGCCCGTCTAACTGCCTGGCCGGCCGCCGTGGGCCTGCTGGCCCGCTGGCTGGACCGCCGCGAGCGCATCGATGAGCTCATCGACTCGCTGCCACCCGGGCTCAGCGGACCCGAGCGGGCGCGCTGCCAGCATCTCGTGTTTGGCGTGGTCCGCCACTTCGGCCGGCTGGAGGCCGCGCTGGGCCGGCTGGTGTCGCATGCGCCGCGGTTTCCGACCCGGGCGGTGCTCTTCATGGCTGGTTATGAGCTGATCGAGGCGGCGGATACGCCCGAGAGCGACGGGTTGGTGGCCAAGATCGTGCACCATGCCGTGGAGCAGACCAAGGCCGTCGCGAGCAAGTCCGAGGCCGGACTGGTCAATGCGGTCGTGCGCAAGCTGGCCCTCGCGTTGGCCGTGCCGCCGCCGCCGAAAGTCGCGTCGGCCGACGTGCTGGCGGAATATTTTTCGCATCCGGACTGGCTCGTGAAGCGCTGGCTGGTGGACTTCGGCGCCGACGCGACCCGCAAGCTGCTCGAATGGAACCAGCAGCCGGCGACGGTTTATGCCCGATGGCGCCCCACCTCCGCCGAGTCTACGGCGGGCAGGGGGACGGAGGGTGAGGCGGCCCCGGATTTCCTGAAATCCACGCAATGGGCCGGCTTCTATGAGGTGCCGTCCGGGCACTGGTCGAAAGTCGAACCGCTGCTGAAGAGCGGAAAAATCTATCTGCAGGATCCGGGCACGCGCCTGGCGGTGGAGTTGCTGGCGCCGCAGCCGGGCGAGACGATCCTCGATGGCTGTGCGGCGCCCGGGGGCAAGAGCCTGCTGATGGCCGATGCGATGAAGACGGGCAAGATCGTCGCGATGGATCTGCCGGGTCCGCGCATTGCGCGCCTGAAGGAAAATCTGTCCCGGGCCCACGGCGTGGAAGTCGCGCTCGTACAGGCCGACCTGCTGGCGAATCCCGCGCCGACGCTGTTCGAGCACAAGCTGCCGGACAGTTACGATGCGGTGATCATTGACGTGCCGTGCTCGAACACGGGCGTGATGCGGCACCGCGCCGATGTGAAATGGCGGCTTCAGCCGCGGGACTTTGACAAGCACGGCCGCCAGCAGCTCGCGCTGTTGCACGCCGCGGCGCGGCTCGTGGCGCCCGGAGGCCGGCTGGTCTACTCGACCTGCAGCATCGATCCCGAGGAGAACGAGCGGGTGATCAAGGCGTTTTTCGACAGTCGCGCCGGCGGGCCCTTCAAGCTGGCCGGCAGCGCGATCAGCCAGCCGTGGGTAACGGGGCATGATGGCGGGACGGCTTACTTGCTGCGCAAGTCTTAGCCCCAAGCTGGTCGCATTCAGCGCTCAGCGGTCAGCTCGGTTCGGAGACTGAAAGCTGGCCGCTGATCGCGGATCGCGGGCCGGCGCGCAGCGCCCGGCCTACGGCACCAGGACAAACACCGCCACGCGCTCCGGGATTTCGGCATTGCCGTTGAGGAACGTGAACTCGATTGAGGTCGCGGTGGCGACGAGCAGCTCGTAGCGGCGGATGTCCCATTTCGCCACAGGCTCGCCGTTGAGGCGGGTGACGAGGTCGCCGGGCTGCACGCCGGCAGTGGCGGCGGGGGAACCGGGCACCACGCTGGCCACGCGCCAGTAGACGGGGGTCTTGGTGAAGCTCAGCCCGGCGCTGCGGCGCGGCTCCGGCGGGATGGGCGCGGGCGGTTCGCGCAGGAAGGTCACTTGGTTGTGCTCCTGGTCGAACGTGACGGTGAAATTTTTCAGGATACCGCCGCCGAGCGAGGCGAGTTCGTCGGTGAGGTTCGCGACCGGTCGGTCGAGGGTGTAGCGGCCGATCGCCAACGTGGCGGCGAGGCGGCCCACGAGCTCGGCCCGGTCGCCGGTCAGGGTGCCGACAGTGGCGCCGGGCCGCGGCGTGACGGCGAATTCGGGGTTCAGGCCGACGGGATTCAGGCTGAGGGCGGCGGCGCTGCCGGAGTCGATCAGCGCGGCAAACGTCTGGTCGCCGAGGCGCACGGGGATGATGGGCGTCTTGCGGTCGTTGTTGAAGGCGATGGTCGAGCCCGGGAGATGCGGCGCGGCGCTCCGGCGCTGGAGCAGCACCTGGCTGCGGGGATAATCGAGGGTCAGCAGGGTTTCGCGGAAGAGCGGGAAGCCGAGGATGGCGTCGATCTTCAGGCCAAGATGGGCGGAGAGCGGCGCGCAGTCGTAGATGAGCGCCTGCACATCCTCAAAGCGCGCGCCGTCGAGTTCGAGGCGCCGGAGCATCGTGGCGGCGAGCAGGGCGGTGTCGCCCTCGGCGGATTTCACGCGCACCAGCGGGGTGTCCGGCGGAAACGGATTTTTCTTTCCGTAGCGCGCGGCGAGTTCCGGAGAGACGAGGGTCACGGAGGCGCCGGTATCGATCAGGAAGTGATACGGCCCGTACTTGTCCCACTGGGCCTCAACCACGAGGTAGTTGGAAAGCGTGAGCGCGGACAGGACGACGAGGGGCGAGTCGAGCGTGGTGCGGCCCGGGCGCGGCGGTTCGCGGTGGAAGGAAATGCAGCCTGATACCAGCGCGAGGGCGATGGTGGCGGCGGACCAGCGGATGAGGCGGGACGGGGCGGCGGGGGACACGGGTGAAATGTAACGAAGAACGGTTCGACCACCGACGCCAAGGCGCAAAGGGAGGAACGGAAGGCGGCAGGCGGCTAGCGCCTGCTGGTTACCGCGGAGGCGCGGAGACAAGAAAAGAGTGGAAAATCCAAACGACCGGAAATCTGATTCCGGGTTTCCCGCCGGCCGCGTTTACGCGTCCGGCTGGGGTCGCTTACTCTTCGCGCCGGGTTTTCCCGGACTCGAGGTGGAGCTTGTGCAGCAGCCGGTGGAGGACCGGCATGAGGAAGAAACCCACGGTGGTGAGGAAGACCACGCCGCTGAAGAGGGAATAGGTGCCAACGAAGAGGCGGCCGCCGGTGGTCTTGATCGGGTCAAGCGGACCCATGCCCGAGAGGATCATCGTGGCGTTGGTGTAGGAATCCACCCAGCCCAGACCCTCATAAAAATGATAGCCGGTCATGCCGAGGCCCACACAGCCCGCGAGCGTCAGGCCGGCCAGAAGGCCGTGCCGGCGGAGCCGGGTGTAGAACTTCCGGCGGGGCAGCAAGGGCTCGTGATGGCATTCGTACATGGGGGTGCGGGTTCAACTCCGCGGCACGCGAAGCTTGATGCCCAGAATCGCCCAATTCCGGCGGGCGGCAATCGTTTCCCGGGGGAGGCGATTACCAGCGATACGGCAGAGGGTAGCGGGAGGTCAGCGCGACGACCCGCGCCTTCGTGGCGGCAATGACCGCGGCCTCGCCCGGCTGGCCGATGGCGGTGAGCACGGCGTCAATGCACGCGGCGATTTCCTCCATGTCCTTCTCGACGAACCCGCGCGTGGTGACGGCCGGGGTGCCGAGGCGGATGCCGGAAGCCTGAAACGGGGAGCGCGTCTCGAACGGGACGGTGTTCTTGTTGCAGGTGATGCTGGCGCGATCGAGCGTCTCCTGGGCGACCTTGGCGGTGAGGTCGGGGAGCTTCGGTCGCAGGTCCACGAGCATGAGGTGGTTGTCGGTGCCGCCGGAAACGATCTTGTAGCCCCGCTGGGTCATCGCGGCGGCGAGGGTGCGGGCGTTCTTCACGATCTGCTCCGAGTAGGTCTTGAACTCGGGCTTGAGCACCTCGCCGAAGCA
>QQNC01000185.1 GCA_003402695.1 Verrucomicrobiota bacterium
AGCTCCCTCCGCCCCGCGCCTCATCCGCGCGGGGCTTTTTTTGCCTGCCTTTCGCGCCCCCCGCCGAATTCCAGTGTAACCTATTGGGTGACACTTTGGCTTCCCGCTTGCCGCCGCGGCACTGGGCTTCCAGCTTTGCACTTACCGCTTAGCGCTCCCCATGCCCGTCACGTTTCCGCTCTCCTCCGCCGGTTACGAACTCGACACCTCCGCCGCGGCCTTTGGGTTCATGCGCAGCTCCGCGGACTCGGCCGGTGATCCGGTCGAACTCGCGCGGCGGCTGGCGGACGACGGTTATCTCTACCTCCCCGGCTTCTTTGATCCTGCGCTGATCTTCGCCGCGCGCGCCGCGATCACCGACCGGCTCGCGGCCGAGGGCTCGCTCGATCCGGCCCATCCATCCATCGCGGCCATCGCCAGGCCCGACAAAAAATTCTCCTATCGCGGCGACCTGGCCCGGCACAACGCCGCCGTGGAACGGGTGGTCTACGGACCCGAGCTGCTGGGGTTTTACGCGGCCCTCTTCGGCGAGGAAGTGCGGCACTTTGACCATACCTGGTTCCGCGCCGTCAGCCGCGGCATGGGCACCACCCCGCACTGCGACCTCGTCTACATGGGGCGCGGCACGCGCGAGCTGCTCACTGCCTGGATTCCGTATGGCGACATCCCGCTCGAGATGGGCGGGGTGATGCTGCTCGAGGACTCGCACAAAAAATCCGCGCGCATCAAAAACTATCTCGACGTGGACGTGGACTCCTACTGCGAAAACCGCCCCAAGGAGGTCGAGAAGGTCGCAGTGAAGGGCGGCTGGAGTCACCCAGGCTTCCTCAGCAAGAATCCCGCGACGCTCCGCGCCAAGCTCGGCGGCCGCTGGCTGACCTGCCCGGATTACAAAGTCGGCGACTTCGTCACCTTCGGGATGACGATCGTGCACGGCGGCCTCGACAATCAGACTGACCGCCTGCGCTTTTCCTCCGACACCCGCTACCAGCGCGCGAGCGAGCCGATTGACGAACGCTGGATCGGCGCCAATCCGCCCGCCAACACCCTCGCCGGCAAGCGCGGCCGGGTGTGCTGATCCGGAGTGGGGCCAGGGCGAGCCCCGGCGGATAACACCCCGTTTTTTCAGGCCCGGTTCGGCGCGACAGTGCGATCGATCAAAAACTAAACCGGCGAACGCCCGCGTCCACGCGCCGTCAGTCCTCCCCGCTCTCCGCGTTGGGGTTTGGGTGCGCCACTTAAAGCGGACCGCGGTCCGCTCAGGTCCCCTGCTTCCGCCACCACGCGCCCGCCTCGGCCATGCCTTCGAAATACGAGCGCACCGGCGCATAGCCGAGTTCCGCCACCATCCGGTCGTTCGGGCAATGCCCGATGAACTTGTCCCCGGGCTTCGCCGCTTCCGCCGGAATCACCGGCGCCGGCGGCGCGTCCGGAAACCATGAGCGCATGTCCTCGATGAAATTCCGCCAGGCCACGTCGCCATCCACGACGTTGTAAGTGCGACCGATGGACTCGGACCGGTCGAGCGCGAGCCCGATGGCATGCGTGACATTGTCCACGTGCGTCCACGGCATGATGTCCGAGCCATCGCCGAGCACCGGCACCTTGCCCGTCCGCACCTTCGCGGGCACCTTCACCGCCCAGCTTGACGTCGGATGCACCCCGAGCACGGCACCGAGCCGGAAGATCGTCGCGGGCAGTCCGTGGGACATTTCCACCTGCAGCGCCCGTTCGGCCTCCGCCTTCGTGATGCCATAGTGCGGCGTCGCGGCGGGGGAATGCGCGTAGGTCTTGCCGATCATCCGCAACGGGGAGTCCTCGGTGTAGGCCTCGCGCCCGCTCTGGAAATCGTAGACCGACAGCGTCGAAATGTGGATGAAACGCTGGCAGTGCGCCACGCGCGCCGCGCCGGACAGGATGGCCGTGCCGGTCACATTGACATGCAGGGCTTCGCTCAGGTCCTTGCCCACGGTGGCGGCGGCATGAAAGACCAGCTCGCGCCCTCCGCAGATGTACCGGGCCATGATCGGGTCGGTGAAATCCCCCTGCACCTGCGTGATGTGCGGCGAATCCAATCCCGGGTGCGGTCCCACCTTCCGCACCACGGCGCGGACATCCGCCCCCTGCTTCGCCAGCCACGCCGCGATGCGGCTGCCGACAAAACCGCTGCCACCGGTGACGAGAACGGGAACGCCCAGCAAATTCATCGCCCGCCACACTCCTCAACCTGCCGCACAGGACAAGCCGGATGATTGCCCCCACGAAAGATCCGCCTCACCCACCATCCGATCCCGCAGACTAGTGGCTCACCCGCCTCGCCCGGCGGGGCTGGGCCATCTCCCTGCGCGCGTTACAAGCTGGCGAAAAACCGGGTTCCGGTCATCTGCAGGTTGACGCCAGCTGGTCTGTAGGACACGGTGTGCCACCCCATTATGGTCGGCTTAAATTCCCCCGAAGCCCCGGGCGGCAGTCCCGCCAAGCCCGGCTCAGCCCGCACCCTCAACGACGTCGTCATCCGCCTCGCCGGCAACTCTCAGGACGGCATCCAGGCCATTGGCGGCTTCCTCGCCCGCCTCGCCGGTCGTTCCGCCCAGGAGGTGATGACCTACATGACCATCCCGTCCACGATCTCGGGCGGTCCCTCCATCTTCCAGGTGCGCATGGGCACCGGTGACATCCAGTCCTCCGGCGACCGCGCCGACGTGCTCGTCGCCTTCTACCAGCACAGCTACGAGAGCCATCGCAACTCGCTCCGGCCGGGCGGCGTGCTGCTCTACGATTCGGATCACGTCCAACCCAACCTCGACGACAAGGGCATCACCGCCGTCGGCGTGCCGATGACGAGCGCAACGGTCGAGGCCGTGGGCGGCTCCAGCAAGGAAAAGGGCAAGAACATCTACGTCCTCGGCCTGCTCGCGCGCATGTTCGACCTCGACGTCGCCAAGCTCACCGCGCTCATCAAGGAGCGCTTCGGCGGCAAGAACGAGGACATCGTCCGCAACGCCCTTCTCGCCTTCGACGCCGGCCACGCCTATCCTGCGGAAGGCCTCCGCGATTGTCTCTACCGGCTCGACCGGCGCTCCCCGACGCCCGGCGCGCGCCCGCAGATCACCACCGACGGCAACACCGCCCTGGCTTACGGTCTCATCGCGGCCGGCGTGCGTTACGGCGCCGGCTACCCCATCACGCCCTGGTCCTCCATCATGGAAACCCTCCGCGTCGAGCTGCCGAAATACGGCGGCCTCTTCGTGCAGTGTGAGGACGAGATCGCCGCGATCTCCACCGCGCTCGGCTTCTCCTACGGCGGCAACCTCGCCGTCACCGGCAGCTCCGGCCCGGGCCTCTCCCTCAAGGCCGAGGCGCTCGGCTGGGCCGTCATGGCCGAGATCCCGCTTATCGTCGTCAACGTGCAACGCGGCGGCCCGTCCACCGGCCTGCCGACCAACATCGAGCAGAGCGACCTGATGCAGGCCATCTACGGCAGCCATGGCGACGCCCCCCGCGTCGTGCTCGCGCCCCGCACGGTCGAGGACTGCTTCTACACCGCCCTCGAGGCCGCCCGCCTCGCCCGGGAGTTCAGCACGCCCGTCATCATTCTCACCGACCAGGCCCTCGCCACCCGCATTGAGGCGTTCGACGAGCCCGACCTGGAACGCCTCATGGTCACCGTCAAGGCCGACCTGAGTCCCCGCCCCATCGGTTTCAAACCCTACCCGCTCAACGGCCCGACCCGCCACGCGCCCCCGGGCTCGATCATGGAGGACGGCAAGTATCCCACGGTCACCGGCCTTGAGCACGACGAACTCGGCCACCCGACCGCCAATCCCGCGCTGCACGCCAGCATGACCGTCAAGCGCCGCGAGAAGATCAAGGCCGTCGCCGCCACCTACAAGGCCCCGCCGGTCTACGGCGACCAGTCCGGCGACCTCCTCCTGCTCGGCTGGGGCTGCACCTTCGGCCCGATCCATGAAGCGGTCGGCCGTCTCCAGGCCTCCGGCCTCAAGGTCGGCCACCTTCAAATCCGCCACATCCATCCGCTGCGCTCGGACCTCGAACAGGTCATGGCCCACTACAAGCACATCCGCGTCATCGAGATCAACGACGAGGGCCTCTACGGCTTCGGCCAGCTCACCACGCTGCTCCGGGCGCGCTACTGCAACCCCGAGATCCAGAGCATCACCAAGACCGACGGCCTGACCTTCCGCGTCAGCGAGATCGTCGAGCTCGTGGCCAAGAACCTCGGCATCACCAGCATCAAGAGCGCCCGCGCCCAAAGTGTACTCGCCCCGCCCACCCGCGACTGACCCGGACCCCACGTAACACCTCACACGTAAAGCCTAACCCCTTCGGCCGCCCCATGTCCGCCTCCACCCTCGCCCCCGCCCCCGACGCCCCGCGCGCGCCGCTCACCAAGAAGGCCCTTACCGCCGACCACCCCACGTGGTGCCCCGGCTGCGGCGACTTCGCCGTGCTCGCCGCCTTCTACAAGGTGCTCGAGAAGCTCAACTACCCGCAGGAGAAGATCGTCACGTTCGCCGGCATCGGCTGCTCGTCGCGCTTCCCGTATTTCGTCAACTCCCACGGCGGCCATTACATCCACGGCCGCGCCCTGCCCTTCGCCGCCGGCATCAGCCTCGGCCGCGATGACCTGCATGTGTTCGTCTTCGGCGGCGACGGCGATGGCTTCTCCATCGGGGGCAACCACCTCGTCCACACCGCGCGCAAGAATCCGCGCCTGACTTACGTCATCATGGACAACTCGGTGTACGGCCTGACCAAGAAGCAGACCTCGCCCACCTCGCCGCTCGGCTTCAAGTCCAAGACCGACCCGTGGGGCGCGTTCGACCAGCCGATCAACCCGATGCGCACGCTGATCAACAGCGGCGCCACATTTGTCGCCCGCAGCCACGCCACCCAGGTCAACCACATGGTCGAGATGATGCTTCGCGCGGCGCAGCACGACGGCTTCTCCGTCGTCGAGATTCTCTCCGAGTGCGTCGAGTTCTTCCCCGGCGCCTTCGACACCTCCATCCCCCGCAAGGGCGGCACCTTCCAGGCCATCGACCTCAGGAAAAACGACGGCTCGCCCGAGGACGCCACGCGCCACGACCCGACGGACGAACTCGCGGCCTTCCAACTGGCCCTTGAGCCCTGGCCCGGCAAGTTCGGCGTGTACTACGAGAACAAGACCCGCCCGACGAAGAACGCCCTCGAGCAGAAGCTGATCGCGAACACCCGCGAGAAGACCAAGAACGCGAGCGACCTCGACCTCCTGCAGAAGGCTTTCGCCAAGATGCGGTAG
>QQNC01000186.1 GCA_003402695.1 Verrucomicrobiota bacterium
ATGACCCGCGGTTGCCGGTCGCGAAAATTGTGCCACTGTGAGGCGTGTCCACGCCCACACTTGCCCAGCGCCTCGCGGAACGTGTCCGCCCGATAGAGCGGCCGGTGATGCGGCAGCAGTGGGTGCACCTGCTTTTTCTGCATTGGGCGTGGGACGCCGCGGCGGTGCAGGACACGCTACCGGCGGGGCTCACGGTCGACACGTTTGAGGGCCGGGCGTGGATCGGCCTGGTGCCGTTTTTCATGCGTCGCGTGCGGCCGGCGGGGTTTCCGGCGGTGCCGGGTGTGTCCAATTTCCTCGAGCTGAACGTGCGCACGTATGTCCACGATGCGGCCGGGCGGCCGGGGGTCTGGTTTTATTCGCTCGATTGCAACCAGTGGCTGGCGGTGAAGGTGGCGCGGGGCCTGTTTCATCTGCCCTACGAGCATGCGGTCATGAGCGCGGACATCAGCGTGGCGACTGGCGAAGTGGATTATGCTGCGGGCCGGTGCGGTCAGGCGGAAGAAAGCCGGTTTCTCTACCGGGCGACGGGGCCGGGGCGGGCGGCGGAGCCGGGCTCGCTGGAATTTTTCCTGGTCGAGCGGTACACGCTGTTTGCGCACGCGGCCCGGAGGCAGCGCCTTTATGCCGGGCGGGTGGCGCATGAGCCCTATCGGGTGGCCGGAGCGGAGGTGCCGGTGTGGGATGACGGGATGATGCGGCTCGCGGGCTTCGATGCGGCGGGCCGGCCGCCGGATCACCGCTGTACGGCGGCGGCGGTGGACGTGGAGGTTTTTCCGCTGCGAAGAGTGGGGTAGTGGGAGCTGCGGCGCCCTCGCCGCGGCCGGACGCTGAACGCGGCGAGGGCGCCGCATCCGCAATCAGTAGCTCAGAACCACTTTTTCTTCTTCAGGTAGATCACCATCAGGGCGGTGGTCACGAGGGTGAGGCAGGCGGCCCAGAGGTAGCCGTGGGGCGAGCGCAGTTCGGGCATGTGGTCGAAGTTCATGCCGTACCAGCCGCCGACCATCACCATCGGCAGGGTGACGGCGGTAAGCGCGGTGAGGAACTTGATGCCCTCGTTGGCCTCGAAGCCGGCCTTGTTGAGGAAAATGTCGAACGTCATCATCAGCCGCTCGTGATAGCTGCCGGCGGTGGCGTCGAGGCGGACGAGGTTGTCCCGCAGGTCGCGAAAATACGGCAGCATGGTGGCGCGGATGAGCTTGTTCTCCCCGCGCGCGAGGCGCTCGATCACCTCGCGCTGCGGGCCGACGATGGCGCGCAGCCGGGAGAAGTCCCCGCGGACCTTGAGAATCTCGGTCATGAAGGTCTGGGACGACGACTCCTTCGTGAGGACGCTCTCCTCGATTTCCTCCAGCTCCCCGGCGAGTTCGGTCATAACGGGCTGGTAGTTGTCCACCAGCAGGTCGAGCACGGTGTGCGCGAGGCGGTCGGGTCCGCGGGCGATGATGCCGGAGCTCTTGGTGACGCGCTCAATGGCGCCGGCCACGGATTTCAGCGGCGTGCGGTGGAAGGTGACGAGGTAGTCCTTGCCGATGAACAGATCGAGCTCAGTGGTGGCGAATTTCTGCGCCCGGGAGAAGTCCACCGCGTGCATGACGAGAAACAGGTAGTCCTCGTAATCCTCGACCTTGGGCAGCGAGCTCGGGATGACGCAGTCCTCGATGGCGAGGGGGTGGAACTGGAAGACGCCCTCGAGGATGGTCTTGATCTCGTCGTCGGTGGGGTTGTCGAGGTCGATCCAGAGGATGAGCCCCTTGTCGGCGCGGACGAGCCGCAGAGCCTCGATCGCGAGGTCCTGGCTGACGAGTTTGCCGTCGCTGAAGACAAAGGAGCGGATCATGGGCGGGTGGGTTGGTCCGGCCCGTTCGACTGGCTCAGGGCAGGCGGGGCGCTTTTCTCCTCGGCGGCGCGGATGACGCCAATGAATTCCTCCGGCGTGGCGGCGGCGAGCAGGGCCTCGCGGGTGGCGGCCTCGCGCAGCAGCTTGCAGAGGGCGCTGACGACGGCGAGGTAGTCGCCGGGCTTGGACTTGGGCGTGCCGAGCACGAAGAACAGCCGGACGAGTTCGCCCCCCTGGTCCATGGTGATGCCGGCGTCACTGCGGCCGACGGCGAGGACGATCTCCTTGACGTGCTCGGTGCGGGCGTGGGGCAAGGCGACGCCGTTGCCGAGGCCGGTGGTATCGAGCCGGTCGCGGGCGAGCAGCTCGTCATAGAACCCGGCGTAATTGACGACCTGCGGATGGCCGTCGAGCAGGCGGCCGATCTCATTGAGCACGGCGGTGCGCTTCGTGCTTTGCAGGTGCAGCGTGATGCGCGCGGGATCGAGGAGAGGAGTGATTTTTCCGGCCATGGTCAGGGATGGACAGCTGCGGCCAAGTCAGCCCCCCGCGCCGAGCTTGGCAAGGGCGGAAAGAAAAAGACCGCCGGCGAACCGGCGGCCCTTTTCGTCGTTCATGCTGAACGGAGTGAAGAATCCCGTTGGATCGGGTCAAAGGGCGCGGCGAAATCCCACTGGATTCTTCGCTGCGCTCAGAATGACAAACCCTAGCTGGCCGGCGGCGGCGCCGGGGCGGCGCCGCCCTCGGCGGTCTCGGCGATCTGCTCTTCCTCGGTCTCGACGATGCGCGCGATGCCCAGGAGCTTGTCGCCCTCGGCGAGCGTCACGAGCTTCACGCCCTTCGCGCCGCGGCCGGTCTCGCGGATCTCGGAGACGCGGGTGCGGATGCTCTGGCCCTTGGCGGTGAGGAGCATGACCTCGTCGTGGTCGTGGACGCTGAGCGCGTCGGCGACATTGATGGAAGCGTCGTCGGGGAGGTCGATGGCGATGACGCCCGAGCCGCCGCGGCTGGTGAGGCGGTAATCCCCGAACGGGGTGCGCTTGCCGATGCCGTCCTCGCGGGCGACCAGCAGGCGGGCGGCGGGATCGCACACCTCGATGGCCTTGACGAAGTCGCCGTCGTACTTGAAGCGCATGCCCATGACGCCGACGGTGCCGCGGCCCTGGTCGCGGAGGTCGCCCTCGTTGAACCGGACGGCCTGGCCCTTGTGGCTGATGAGGATGATTTCGTTCTCGCCGTTGGTCAGCACGCAGCCGACGAGGGCGTCGCCGGCCTCAAGGTTGATGCCGATGAGGCCGCCCTCGCGGGTGGTGTTGGCGTAGTCGGTGAGGCCGGTCTTCTTGGTGATGCCGTTGCGGGTGACCATCACGAGGAACTTGTCCGGCGCGAAGTCCTTGATGCAGAGCATCGCGGCGATCTTCTCGCCCTCGGCGAGGCGGAGGAAGGACGAGACGGACTTGCCCTTGGACGTGCGGGTGCCCTCGGGGACGTCGTAGACCTTCTTCGCGTGGCACTGGCCGGTGCTGGTGAGGAAGAGGATGTAGTCGTGGGTGGACGCGGTGAAGAGGCTCTCGACGAAATCCTCCTCGTACGTCTCGGCGCCGATGACGCCCTTGCCGCCGCGCTTTTGGGAACGGTAGTCGGCGACGCGGGTGCGCTTGATGAAGCCGAGGTGGGAGACGGTGATGACGCAGCCCTCGTTGGGAATGACGTCCTCCATGCGGAAGTCGCTGGCGGCGCCAATGATCTCGGTGCGGCGGGGGGAGGTGTATTTCGCCTTCATTTCGCCGAGCTCCTTCTTGATGAGGGCCATGAGCTTGGCGTCGGACTCGAGGATGCCGCGGAGTTCGAGGATGAGCGTCTCGAGGGCGAGGTATTCCGCCTCGATCTTGCCGCGTTCGAGGCCGGTGAGCTGGTAGAGGCGGAGTTCGAGGATGGCGTCGGTCTGGCGCTCGGAGAGCGGGTACTTCGCCATCAGCTTGCCCTTGGCCTCCTCGCGGTTGGAAGAGGCGCGGATGATTTTGACGAAGTCGTCGAGGTTATCGAGGGCGATGATGTAGCCCTCGAGGATGTGGGCGCGGGCCTCGGCCTCCTTGAGGCGGAACTGGGTGCGGCGCGTGACGACATCGCGGCGGTGTTCGATGTAGCACTCGATGAGCTCCTTGATGTTCATCTGCTTCGGCCGCTTCTTGTCGAGGGCGAGCAGGGTGACGCCAAAGGACGACTCGAGCGCGGTCATCTGGAACAGCTGGTTGATGACGACCTTGGCCTGTTCGCCGCGCTTGATCTCGATGACGATGCGCGTGTTCTCGTCGGACTCGTCGCGCAGGTCGCGGATGCCGTCGAGCTGCTTCTCGCCGACGAGCTCGGCGATGCGGGTGACGAGCGTCGCGCGGTTCACGTTGTACGGGATCTCGGTGATGACGATCTGCTCCATGCCGCCCTTGAGCTCCTCGGTGTGGGCCTTGCCGCGGGTGCGGACGATGCCCTTGCCGGTTTTCAGGTAGCTGAGGATGCCCTCGCGGCCGGAGATGACGCCGCCGGTGGGGAAGTCGGGGCCCTTGACGATCTCGCAGAGCTCGTCGACGGAGATGCGGGGGTTGTCGATGATGGCGAAGGTGGCGTCGATGATCTCGTCGAGGTTGTGCGGCGGGATGTTCGTCGTCATGCCGACGGCGATGCCGGTCGAGCCGTTCATCAGCAGGTTCGGCAGCGCGGACGGGAGGACGGTCGGCTCGGTGGTGGACTCCTTGTAATTGGGCACGAAATCAACCGTGTCCTCCTCGATGTCCTTGAGCAGGTCCTCGGCGATGTCCTTGAGGCGGGCCTCGGTGTAACGGTAGGCGGCGGGCGGATCGCCGTCCACGGAGCCGAAGTTGCCCTGCGGATCGATCAGCGGGTAGCGCATGACCCACGGCTGCGCGAGGCGCACGAGGGTGTCGTAGACGGAGGAGTCGCCGTGCGGGTGGTAATTCTTGAGCACCTCGCCGACGACGCCGGCGCACTTGTCGAAGGGGCGGTTGTGCACCAGGCCCTCACGAAGCATGGCGTAAAGGACGCGGCGTTGCACCGGCTTCAGGCCATCGCGGGCGTCCGGGAGGGCGCGCGAGATGATGACGGACATCGAGTACTCGATGTAGGCCGTCTGCATGATGTCGGTGATGTTGGCCGAGGAGAGTTTTTCGTTGGCGGTGTACACGGGCGGAAAGGCGCGAGGCGATGGGCGATTGGCGAGAGGTTATGAGTGTTAGGTCGTCAGGAGGGGCGGAGAGCTATTAGTCGAATGGGATTGGAGCGCCCATCGCCTTTCGCTTAGAGCCCATCGCCTGGATCACACATCAAGAAATTGGACGTTGAGGGCGTTGTCCTCGATGAACTGGCGGCGGGGCGGGACCTCGTCGCCCATGAGGAGGGTGAACAGGGCGTCGGCCTTGGCGGCGTCCTCGATGTTCAC
>QQNC01000187.1 GCA_003402695.1 Verrucomicrobiota bacterium
CCTCAGTGATCTCGGATCGTTTCCTCAGTGCTCTCTGTGCCATAGGCCTGGCTCATCCTCCAAATTCGCGGCCAATCGCGGTGAACCATTCCGGTTCCACTCAATCCCAGATTTCCCGCCAGTTCATCGGATACTTGGTCAGGTCGTTGAGCGCCTTCATCTCCTCGGCGTTCAGCCGGTAGCCGACCACACCGAACGAATCCTGCAACTGCGCCGGCGTGTTCGCGCCGACGATCGCCGAGGTTACCACCGGGTTCGTCAACAGCCAGGCGAGCGCGGTCTGCGCGACCGTCTTGCCGTGGCTGCGGCCAATGACCTCAAGCTGCTCGATCACCGCAAAGCCCTGCTCGTTGGCGTATTTCTTCCCGATGTCGCTCGCGCGGGCGCTCTCCACCTTCACCCCGCGGCGGTATTTGCCCGTGAGGAATCCGCCCGCCAGCGGCGAATACGGAATCACGCCGAGCCCGTAGTTCCGGCACAGCGGACGCGGCTCGGTCTCGAACAGCCCGCGCTCCATCAGCGAGTACTCCGGCTGGTAGGAATTGAACCGCGCGTAACCGTGCTGCTCGCTCTGCGCCAGCGCCTCCATCAGGCGCCACGCGGGGTAGTTCGACGCGCCGATGACGCGCACCTTGCCGGCCTTCACCAGCTGGTCGAGCGCACCGAGCGTTTCCTCGATCGGCACCTTCAGGTCCGCCGAGTGGGTCTGGTAAAGGTCAATGCAGTCCACCTGCAGCCGGCGCAGCGAATCCTCGCAGCAGCGGATGACACGGTCGCGTCCCAGCCCTTCGTCCTCCGGGCGGTCGGACATGCGGCCGCGCACTTTCGTCGCGATGATGACCTTTGAGCGGTTGCCGCGCGCCTTCATCCAGCGGCCGATGATTTCCTCCGACCGGCCGCCGCCCTTGATGCCGTCGGGCCCCCACGTCGTGTAGATGTCCGCCGTGTCGATGAAGTTGCCGCCGGCCGCCACAAACGCGTCCATGATTGCGAACGACGCCGACTCATCCGCCGTCCACCCGAACTGCATGGTGCCGAGGCAGAGCTCGGAGACGTTCAAATCACTGCGGCCAAGTTTGCGAAGATGCATACCGGCATTCAAAGCCCGGCCCGCGCCGCTGGCGAGCCTCCCGTCGCCGTCCCTCCCCCTCCCCTCCCTCCGCGGGCAGATTTCGCGCCACGATCCAGTGTAACCCAATAGGTTACACTGGATCGTGGCGGCGGCCCGGGGGGCGGGGTCCAAAATAGCTGGTCGCGACCCAACCGCGCCACCAACCTACCGGCCGCCATGCCCCTGTCCCCCTACAAGGTCTCCATCGACGACTACCGCAATTTCCGCCGCAACGGCTACGTGGTCATCCCCGGCCTCGTCCCGGCCGCCGACATCCAGGAACTGCGGAACCACACCGAGGACCTGATGCAGGGCCGCGTGCCGGAGCAGCACCCCGACACGCCCGAGGCCGACCGGCTGCCGCGTCCCGCCGATCATCTTTCCCCGCTGGAAAAAGCCCAGGCCGTCGCCCGCATCCACATGCTGCACCGCCAGGTGCCGCTGCATGAACGGTACATGCTGCATCCGCGCGTGCTCGACGTGCTCGAGACGCTAATCGGCCCGGATATCCTCGCGCTCCAGACAATGCTGTTCCTCAAGCCGCCCGGCTCGCCGGGCCAGGGCTGGCACCAGGACACGTTCTACATTCCCACGCACCCGGACACGCTCTGCGGCGCATGGATCGCGATCGATGACTGCGACGAATACAACGGCGCCATGTGGATGGCCGCCGGCAGCCACGTCGAGCCGGTGTACCCGCCGCCCGCACCCGAGCCGTGGTACGGCGACCGCCAGCTGCCCGGGGTGCCGGAGGTCGCGAGCGTGAGCGACACCGACGACGCGCGCAACCAGCTTGCCCCGATCGCCAACCGCTACCCGCAGCTCCTCGTGCCGGCCAAGGCCGGCGACGTCGTGTTTTTCAACGGCCACGTCCTCCACCGCAGCAAGACCAACGTCACGACCGACCGCTTTCGCCGCTCCTTTGTGAGCCATTACTGCAACGCCCGCTCGTTCACGCAGTGGGGTCCGATCACGCCCGCCTCCGGCGCACCGCGGCAGGATCCGGTCACGCTGCTGAGCAGCGCCTCCCACATCCTCGCGCGCGGCGACACCCACCTACCCTACGCGCAGCCGCGCTTCGGCACGCCCTGCGCCGCGCTGGAGGATCCGGTGGTCCGCCGCCAAAAACACCGCACCATCCCCGGTCCCGTCGGCAACACGTCGACCGGAAAAATGGACATGATGCCGACCGAGCTGAAGCCGGATTCTCATTGAGACAATGATGGAGACGCGGCGCCTCCGCCGCGTTCAGCCGTAGGTCGGGCTTTACGCCCGACCCCCTGAAATCCTGCCGGGGATAAACCCCGACCTACGTCAGGCCGCCCCGCCCATCGCCTGACCCGCGAGCCAGCCGGTGGTCCAGGCGGACTGGAAATTAAAACCGCCGGTCACGCCATCGATGTCGAGCACCTCGCCGGCGAAATACAGCCCAGGGCAGAGCTTGCTCTCCATGGTCTTGAACTCGACCTCGCTCAACCGCACGCCGCCGCAGGTGACAAATTCCTCCTTGTTCATGCTCTTGCCCACCACGGTGAACTCCGCCGCCGTGAGCAGCGTCGCCAGCACGCCCAGCGCCGCGGCGGACACTCCCGCCCACTGCGTCCCCGGCGCGATGCCCGCGGTCGTCAACATCCGCTCCCAAAACCGCTGCGGCAGGCCCAGCGGATTCCAAGTGGCCAGCTGCTTCTTGGCGTGTCCACCCCGCGTCGCCGCGAATGCCTTGAGCAGCGAGTCGCGCTTGTGCAGCGGCACAAAATCCACCCCGAGCTTGAATTCGTAATTGCACGCCGCGAGTTCGCGCGCGCCCCACGCCGACAGTTTCAGCACCGCCGGGCCGCTCAGGCCCCAGTGCGTGATGAGCAGCGGGCCGGACTCCTTCAGCTTCGTGCCGGGCACGCTGGTGATGACGTTCTCGAGTGACACGCCGGACAGGCCGATCAGCCGCGCATCATCAATGTGAAAGGTAAACAGCGACGGCACCGGCGGCTCGATGGTGTGGCCGAGCTCGGCCGCGATGGTGAGGCCCGCGGAGGATTTGTTGCCGCCGGTCGCCAGCAACAGCCGGTCGCAGCGCACGGTCGAGGCGTCGGTCAGCGTGAGCCAGAAATCCGGCGTCGCGCCCGCCCGGTGCAACCGCTCCACTTTTCGCACGCCGATGCTGGTGAACACGGTGACCCCGGCCGACTCCGCCGCGCGGGTCAGGCAGTCCACGATTGTCGCCGAGTCATCCGTCACGGGAAACATGCGCCCGTCCGCCTCGGTCTTGGTCTCCACGCCGCGCGCGGCAAACCATTCGATCGTGTCACGCGGCTGCCAGCGGTGAAACGCGCCCGTCAGCTCGCGCCCGCCGCGCGGGTACCGCTTCACCAGCTCGCGCGGCTCGAAGCAGGCATGGGTGACGTTGCAACGGCCGCCGCCCGAGACGCGCACCTTGGCCAGCGGATGCGCCGTGGCCTCGTAAAGGGTGACCGAGCCGGCCGCGCCGAGCTTTTCCGCGCAGGTGATGGCCGCGAAATAGCCCGCTGCTCCCCCACCCACGACCACGACGCGTATTTTTTCCAGCATGGCGCACGGTGCTGGGGGGCAAAGCCGGAGTCGAAGCGAAAGGTGCAAAACTTTATCGCGGCAGCGCGAAGGAGCGAAAACGCGGCACCCGATTCAAGTCTGCAGGGATTATTCCCAAATTCCTCTCCTCCCCGCTTTCGCGATAAATAATCGTCCTTGAGATGAACCCCCTCCTCCGGACGCAAACAGGCCGCCGTGGCACCCCGCCACGGCGGCCGACCAACCCTGACAAATCTACTTACGCCTTCGGCGGCGGGGCGTCATCGCCGTGCGGCGGTCCGCGATGGCCGCGCTCGGGCGGCGGCATCGCCTCAAAGGTCTTCTGCTGGTCCGGGGTCAGCAGGGCGCGGATCTGGTCATGTGAGGTCTTGCGGATGGCCATCATTTTGTCGCGCTTGTCCTCTTTTGAGAGCGCCGCGTCGTCCCGGAGGGCCATGCCCTCCTGCGCTGCTTTCTCCAGGATGGGCTTGATCTGCGTCTTTTGCGCCTCCGTGAGCGACAGCTTTTCGGCGAGCATCTTCAGCCGGTCACCGCGGGGCGGGCGCTGATGGGCCCCCGCGGGGGCGGCCGGAGGAGCGGGAGAAGCCTGCTCGGCGCGCAGCAACGGCGCGGCGGCGAGGGCGGTGAGACTGAGGAGGGTGAGGAGTTTAAATGAAGTTTTCATGGGTAATACAGCCCATGACGCCCCCACCCAGGCCCGGTTACAGGTCATTTCGCCCCGGGCTTGCCGCCCCGGATCTTCCGCCCCAGCGTTCCGCGCCATGATCGAGGTGACCGGACTCATTAAGCGCTACGGCGCGTTCACGGCGGTGAAGGATCTCTCCTTCACCGTGCGGCCGGGCGAAGTGCTCGGGCTCGTCGGTCCCAACGGTGCGGGCAAAACCACCACGCTGCGCTGCCTCGCCGGCATCATCCCCGCCACCGCCGGCACCGTGCGCATCGCCGGCCAGGACCTCGCCGCCGACCCGGTGGCCGCGAAGCGCTCGCTGGCGTTCTTCCCGGATGAGCCGCGGCTGTTCGATTATCTCACCGTGCGGCAGCACCTCGCGTTTGTCGCCCGCATTTACGGCGTCCCCCACCACGAGGCCCTCGCTCAGCCGTTGCTTGAGGAGCTGGAAATCGCCGGCAAGGCCGACCAGCTCCCCGGCGAGCTCTCGCGCGGCATGAAGCAGAAACTCGCCATCGCCTGCGGCCTGCTGCACTCGCCCTCGGTGATGTTCTTCGACGAGCCGCTCACCGGCCTCGACCCGCTCGGCATCCGCCGGATGAAGGACTCGATTCTCAAGCGTGCCCGCGCCGGCGCCACCGTCGTGCTCAGCTCGCACCTGCTGCACCTGCTCGAGGAGGTCTGCTCCCACGTGCTCATCCTGAAAAACGGCGGAAAGATCGCCGATGGCACCCTCGCCGACGTGTCGACCCGGTTCGCCAACGGCGAGGCCAACGTCAGCCTCGAGGAAATTTTCATCCGCGCCACCGGCGGCACGGAAAGCTGACCCGCCATGCTCGGCGCCCTGTTCTACCTGCGGCTCACGTCGTTGAAAAACGTGGTGCTGTCGCGTGTGCGGCGGCTGAAGCAGCCCAAGTACCTCGTCGGCGCCATCGTCGGCGCG
>QQNC01000188.1 GCA_003402695.1 Verrucomicrobiota bacterium
GCCCTGGCTGTCAAACCAGCCGCAAGCGGCTAGACTTCGCTGCGCTCAGAATGACAAATCTGAGTCTCATCGGTCGGAAGACCGACCCTGCTGCCTGCTGAATTCTGCCTCCTTATTTTTCACGCTGCAGCCGCACCTCGAGCGGCGTCCAGTCACCGGGTGCCACGGTCACGTCGTGCCGCACGGCCGTCTGGTAGCCCGGGCGGGAAATGATCAGCTCGTAGTGCCCCGGACGCAGCAGCCGCCAGTAATGCCCGAACGTCCCGTCCGTCCCGCGCCGGTCCACTGTGTTGTTCTCCATTCGCGGCAACCAGACTTCCGCCGCCAGCGGGCGCGAGGTGGCCGCATCCGTCACGTGGACCGCCAACCCCGGTCCGCGCGCCCGGTGCAGGAGCGCCGCCGCGCCTTCCAGGTTCGCCGCGATGATCCCCGGGACCTCCTCCGGCGCAAACAGGTGCGTGCCCTTGCCGGTCTCGACGATGAAATCAAAATCTCCTTTTCGCCCATACAGCCAGACATAGCTCTGGCTTGAGGCCCCGCCCGGCGAGATCGCATACGTGCCGTGCCCGTCCATCGTGGGGATCCGGCCCGCGACCTCGCCCGCGATTTCCCGCAGCAGCGCATCATCCGGTGCCACCTGGCCGTTCCACGACCAGGGATAATAAATCACCTCGCCCTGGCTGTGATAGGAGATCGAGAGCACGAAGGACTTCAGTTCGAGCAGGTGGCGCATCGCGCGGTTCTCCGCCTCCGAGAACGGATGCTCCCCGCGGTAGCGGTCGCTGTCCGGTTGGTCGCTGCCGCCCATCGCCCAGTTGAAATCGTAGCCGCGGTTCACGTCCACGCCCTCCGGGAAAACCCCCGCCACGCCATCGCCGTTCACATCGCGGGCATTCTTGCGCCAGCGGGGATCGTGCCCGGAGGTGACGATGTTGTGGCCGTCCACGTTCACGACCGGCACCAGGTAAATTTCATGGCGGTCCACCCACGCGGTCACCGCGGGGTCCCGACCGTAGTCGAGCACCAGCTTCTGCAGCAGCGTGAAGACGATCTCGGCCCCCATGATCTCGTCGGAGTGGTGGCAGGCGTCGAACAAAACGCCGGGCTGGTCCTGCATCTGGCGCGCCTCGCGCGATACCCGGTAGGCGTAAATCGGCCGGTGATACTGCGTTGTCTCGCCGATCTGCACCCGCGCAATTCGCTGCGGGTGCGCCTTCACCAGTTCATCCGCGCGGGCGACGATCTGGTCGTAGGTATGGTAAACCGCCGGCAGGGCCAGCGTCGGCCCGTAGAGCCCGCGTTTGTACAGCGCCAGCGGGTCCGAACTTTCCAGCACCCGCACCGGGTGAAACCCGGCGTGCTGCAGCGCCGTGAACTCCGCCCGGGTCGCCAACAGCATCGCGCGGTCGCGCACGAGGCTGAGCAGTCCGACGCGGTCGTAGTCGCTATAATCGAACCGGCCGCCCTTGCGCTGCTCCTTGGCCGGCACGCCGTCCACCTCGACCAGCAGCGTCCGCGGCTCCGCCGCCCCGCCAATCACCGCGGCCAGCAGCCCGAGACTGAAGCATTTTTTCCACATCGCCGACACCCGTAGCCGCGCGGTCCGGCGGGCGCGAAGCAAAAACCGCGCGTACTTTCACCGTTGCCGCGTGGAAGAACCGCCGCCCATCATGCCCCCGTGTCCGTCCGCGCCTGGTTCCCCACCTACATTTACCGCGAGCCCCTGGCCCGCGCCGGCCTCGTCCGCTTCAATGCGGAGCTCGCCGAGGAATGCCGGCGCCTGCGCGCCTTCGATGCCGCGGGCCGGCGCTGGTCGGCGAAGAACTATCCCGGCGGCTTCACCAGCTACGCCTCGATGAACGAGCTCCACCGCTTCTCCAGCACGTTCGCCGGCCTCGAGAAAAAACTGCTGCGCCACGCCCGATCCTTTGCCCGCACCCTCGACTTCGACCTGCGCGGCCGCACGGTGCGGATGTCCGACTGCTGGGTAAACATCATGCCGCCCACCGCAGCGCACTCGCTGCACCTGCACCCGCTGTCCTTCATCAGCGGCACCTACTACGTGGCCACGCCGCCCGGCTGCCCCGGCCTGAAACTTGAGGACCCGCGCCTGAGCAAGTTCATGGCCGCCCCGCCCCGCCTCGCCTCCGCCCGGCCCGCCAACCGGGCCCACGTGACGTTCCCCGCCGAGGCGGGCCAGGTCATCCTGTTCGAGAGCTGGCTGCGCCATGAGGTCCCCGCCAACCGCGCGGCGGGTGAGCGCATCAGCATCAGTTTTAATTTCAACTGGAGCTGAGCCCCCCGACT
This sequence comes from Verrucomicrobiota bacterium, assembly GCA_003402695.1. Taxonomy (GTDB): domain Bacteria; phylum Verrucomicrobiota; class Verrucomicrobiia; order Opitutales; family Opitutaceae; genus Opi-474. The sequence continues at coordinate 2,308 of QQNC01000188.1, forward strand.
TTGATGAAACCTTCCCGTCCTGCACCCGTCTGACCCCTCGCATGAAAACACCCCGCCCGCCCCTGACCGCGTCCCTGCTGGCCCTCGCCACGCTCCTGCTCCTCGCTGCCTGCGAGGGTCCCGACCGCAAGGAGCTGATGAACGAGATCCGCCACTCCGTGCCCCCCATGGCAGCCGAGCAGGCCTACTTCGACGGACAGATCATCTGCCGGATCACCCTCGGCAGCAATGTCGCCGGTGCGGCTTACTTCGGCGGCCATGACGGCCAGTCCGGCAAAATGAAGGGCATGAAGACCTCGGCCATGGGCGAAACCAAGTTTGGCTCCGGCACCGGCGTTTTGGACAATGCCTTGGGCGGTGGCATGGGGGGAAACATGGGCGGCGGCATGGGCGGAAACTCGGGTGGTGGTGCCTCCGGGATGGGCGGCGGGGCATCGGATAGCAAAATTCACTCCGAGCTCAGCGGCACCTACCAAGGCAACCTGGGCATGAACCACATCGCCGAAGAAGATGAGGGCGAATCGTCCGCCGCCCGCCGCGCGCGCGAGGCCCAGATGCCGCCCGCATTGCTGCGGATGCAGCTGGAAAATCCCAGCGCCGCCACGGTGGTCGTCGAGATCCGCGAGGTGAACTCCGACCTCGGCAACTTTGCCGTCCGTCCCGACACCGTCACTCTCGCCCCGGGCCAGGCCGTCGAGGTTGAGCCCATGCAATCCCTGCTCGGCGTGGATTCATACTCGCTGCCCGTGTCGATCATCCTGCGCGCCGGTGGCCAGACGCAGTCCAGGATCCTCACCCTGCGCCCCGTGGCGCCCGCGAGTGGCACTCCGCCTCCGCCCGCCAAATCAGGGTCCGCCCCGCGCTGAATCCGGGCGATTCAGCGCAGCGGGACGGTGATTCGTCGCAAGCGTCGTCATTCAACCGGGAAAACCGGTTCACTGGTGCCCGTGAAAACCCTCGAGGGGAGCGATGAGGCGTAGGCGTCACTGCCGGCTCTCGCCACCGGTATTCATCGTCCACCCGACGCGGTGCCCGCCTCGCTGCTGAACGGGTCCACGGGTTCGCCGGAGGCTGCCGCCAGTCGCGGCCTGAGAGCCGCTCTGACGTGGGTCGGGCTTTACGCCCGCCAGGTTTTTCACGCATGTCGGGCGTAAAGCCCGACCCTCTTCTACCCCACTGATCCGCGGCAAGAATACGCTTCCGCCGCGCCGGGCCGCCGCCTAGCGTCCGACCCGTGCCCCCGCCTGCCGAACCGTTCGAGCCGAAGAAGCGCAGCTTCCGGAACTTCGTCGCCTCGGTGCGTTATTCCATCGAGGGATTTTTCGCCGCCGTACAGCACGAGCCCTCGTTCCGCGAGGACCTCATCTTCGCCCTCCTGCTCGTGCCGCTCGCCATCATCCTGCCGGTCAATGCCGTCTCGACCGCGCTGATGATCTTCTCGCTCATCCTGATCCTCATCGTCGAGCTGCTCAACTCCTCCATCGAGTGGGTCATCGATTACCTGCGCCCCGAGCAGCATCCGCTGGCCAAGCGCATCAAGGACATGGCCAGCGCCGCGGTCTTCCTCAGCTACATCAACTGCCTCGTCGTGTGGTCGATCATGCTCTGGCCGAGCAACGCCGTGTGGCGCCGGATCCTGGGGTGAGTACGGGAGCCGCGGCCCCAGGGCTCAGCGCAGCTTGGCAAACAGCCACACCGCCAGCCCGATCATCCCCAGGTTGGGTAACCATGCCGCCAACACCGGGTCGATCACCTGCTTCGTCGCCAGCGAGGAAGCGAGGTTCGTGAAGATGTAATAGAGGAAAAAAAGTCCGAACGACTTCGACACGCCTACCGCGGGATTCACCCGCACCCCGGTGACGGCAAACGGGATCGCGATCGCGATGACGATCAGCGGTCCGAGGGTGTCGGCAATCAGGCTGAAGTAACGCACCGCGTACGGCGTGATCTTCGGGCTGTTCTCTATCTTGAAGTAATCGATCATCTGCCGCAGTTCCGGGAACGAGAGGTCGCGCACCGGCCGGTCGATCAGGAGCATCAGCTTCGGGTCCTCGTGGTACCCGGCCACGAGCCGCTCGGTAAACGCCTCGGTCCCCATCAGCTCACCCGTCACGGGATCGAAGGTCAGCGCGCGCCCGAACTTGAAAATCCAGCCTTCGCCGCGCGGATTCGGCGCCGCCTCGGTCGCCACGAGCCGCGACACCTCGCGGCGCTGACCGTCGAGTTCCGACACCGTCACCCCGAAGCCGCGGTGCAGCACCTGGCTGTACCGGTTGAAAAACCACATGCGCCGCGCCCGGGGGTTGTTGAACGCCACACTGTCCACCGCCCCGATGCGGTCCGCCGCGAGGGAGTGCGCCTGCTTGCGGAACTCCAGGCCGTCCTTCAGCTCGCGCGAGGTTACAACGGACCAGGGCACCACCGTGGAATTCATCCACCAGACCAGACCGCACGCGATCGCGCCCACGATCCAGACCGGCGCCGTGATGCGCATCAGACCGACGCCGGCGGCGCGCAGGGCGGTGAATTCATTGGCCCGGTGCAGCTTGCCCAGCACGAACAGCAATGAGAGCAGCAGCGCCAGCGGCAGCACCACCGCCAGAAAACTCGGCATCGTCACGAAAAAATACATCCACATGTCCACGCCGCGCGCGCCGAGGTCGCGCAACGCGCGGAAGTCATCATACAACACCTGCACCAGCATCAGGCCGATGGTCGCACCCAGCACGAGGCCGAGAATCGACAGCCATTCGCGCAGCAGATGTCGGTCGTAAGTGTTCAACTCCGCCCATCAAACCCCGCGCCCGGACGAAAGCAATACGGACGACGGGACGGCAGGACTGCAACCGGCAGGTGACTACGGACTACAGGACAACAGGACTACTGACTACGACCAGGGATTACGAAGGACGGGCTGACCGGAACCATGTCCGCAGTCCGCGGTCTTGTTGTCC
>QQNC01000189.1 GCA_003402695.1 Verrucomicrobiota bacterium
CTGCGGCGCAGCCAGCCGGGCAGGTCCTGCGCGAGGCCCACGATGCCGCGCGGCAGGAAGACGCCGACGCCGATGGCCAGCAGGCCGACCGCGATGGCGGAATGCTCCGTGAAGCGACCAACCTGGGTGCCGATGGTCTCAAGGGTCAGCACGCCGAAGATCGGTCCCCAGAAACTATGGACGCCGCCCATGGTGTTGGCGAGGAAGGGCCTGGCGGAGGCGGTCCAGTCCGCGATCTGCGGGGAGATCGTGCCGCTGAAGAATGCGTAGAGGGAGCCCGCGATCCCGCCGAAGAACCCGGCGATGACGAAGGCCGTGAGCTGGTGGCGGCGGATCGAGACGCCGTTGAACTCGGCGCGCTGGGGGTTGTCGCGAATGGATTGAAGGGTGACGCCGAAGGGGGAGGCCTTGATGCGCGACAGCAGCCACAGGCAAGCCACCACCACCACAAGCACGAAGAGGAAATAATGGCGGGGATCCGCCAGCCAGCCGCTGGCGTCGACGCCGCTGATCCCGTCATCGCCGCGCGTCACGTCATACCATTTGTAGATGACGGCGAAGACGAGCTGGCTGAAGGCCAGGCTCAGCATCAGGAAGGTGGATTGTTCGCCGCGATGGCCGTGGACGATCAGCATCCCGAACAGAAAGGCGCCCAGCGCGGCCACCAGCGGCCCCGCCACCATGGCGGCCTCCATGCTCCAGGACCAGCGCGTCATGAGTAGCCCGGAGGCATAGGCCGCCAGCGCATAATAGGCGGAATGGCCGAAGGACAGCATGCCGCCATAGCCCATCAGCAGGTTGAGGCTGCAGGCGAAGAGGATGGCGATGAGAACCTCGGAGCCCAGATAAACGAAGCGGATCGGCGCCGCGAGCCCCATGGCGAAGAGCGCGGCGATGGAGATCAGCGCCAGTGCGATGGTCGCTCTATCGGCACGGTCCTTCAGCATGACACGGGCTGCTCCGCGCAAGGGGAGCCCGATGATCTCGCACGCATTGACACCCTGTGACTCGTCACGTCGTTTCCTCTGGATTTTCGTTGACGGGACCATAACAGGAAGCGTGACGGGATCAAGGCGGATGCTTGGGCCCTTGTAGCGATCGGATCAAAAAAACGCAGTTCAACTCTGGCTGGACATGCGCAGGGCCCGTGCAAAAATCCTGCGACCTATGGCTTACGTCTTTCGGTCATATCATTTGTTTGCGTGAGAGTTCAGGTGAGCGGCAAGCGCCTGCCGCAAGAGAGGTACATGGGGAACAAACGATAACGATCAGTGTTTGGGACTTAGTGTCGGCGTGCTGCGTCATCGATTCGTGGAAACGCCAGCACGTTGCGCAAATCAGGCTTGTGACCAAACGGGGTCGAACTGCATGCAACGCCCAGTTGAGGACTATTATGTTGCGGGTGAGGCGGTGGCTCAAGGGAGACCACTCGGCGTTTTCGCCAAACGGGTGACGGATATTATTCTGTCCGGTCTCGCGCTCCTGGTTTTATGGCCTCTGTTCCTGCTGATCGCGGCGCTTGTCGCCACCGATGGGGGCCCGATTCTTTATCGGCACAGCAGGGTCGGGAAGGATGGCGCGGCGTTCGATTGTCTGAAGTTCCGGACGATGATTCTTGGCGCGACGGAGTGCCTTGACGAATATCTGGCCTATCATCCAGCCGAACGTGAAGAATGGGAAAGCTCGCGGAAGCTGACCTTCGACCCGCGCACCACTGCGGTGGGACGCATGCTTCGTCAAACCAGCATGGACGAGCTCCCGCAGCTTCTCAACGTGCTTTGCGGCCACATGAGTCTTGTTGGACCGCGACCGGTCACCAGCCCGGAACTCGCCTTCTATGGCGACAAGGCCCACCTGTATCGCGCCGTGCGTCCGGGCATCACGGGGCTCTGGCAGATCAGCGGTCGTAATGATGTGTCCTATGCCGAGCGGGTGGATCTCGACGCCCGCTACGTCAAGGAGCGGAGCTTCTGGCGCGATCTGGACATCCTGCTGCGGACGCCCCGTGTCGTCCTGTCCAGGACCGGCGCCAGGTAGCTCGTCAACATTTCCTTCAAAAGGGGTAGCGATTGTCGACGGTAAGCGCGCTCATGTCCACTTACGCCAATGAGAAGGCGTCCAACCTGGCGCAGGCGCTGGAAAGCGTCTTCGCGCAGACCCGGGCGCCTGAGCAGGTTGTTCTGGTCATCGACGGGCCCATTCCACCCGAGCAGGAATCGGTCATCAGAGGCTATTGCGGCGACCGACGTGTGGCCGACATCACGGTGCTTCACCTCCCCGAAAAGGGTGGCCTGGCGGCCGCCATGAACGCAGGCCTCAAGGCCTGCAGCGGCGCCTATGTCATGCGGATGGACTCCGATGACATCTGCACGCCGGACCGGATCGAAATCCAGATGCGCTACGCCCTGGCCAATCCCGACGTGGATGTCGTGTCGTCCTGGAGCGAAGAGTTTTTCGAGGATGGTCGCGCCTGCCAGATCAAGGTCTCGCCGGTCGCCCACGAGCATGTGGCCGCCGCCCTGCGCTGGCGCAATGTGCTCGTCCATCCCACAATTCTGGCCAAATCCTGCGCCTTGCGCGCGGTCGATGGCTACCGCAGCAAGTTCGGGATGCTGGAGGACTATGACCTGTTCGTGCGCCTCGCCGTGAAAGGGTTCCGCTTCCACGTCATCCCCAAGACGCTTGTGCGGGTGCGCTCCAGCACTGACCAACGCGGCCGCCGGGGCGGCTTGCGTTACAGCCTGAACGAGGTGGCCTTCCGTTGGGAGTGCACACGGGTCGGTTTCCTGCGCCTGCACCAGTTCATCGCCACCACCAGTCTGTATCTGGTCTTCCGGCTGACTTCAGGCGCCATGCGCAAACGTCTCTACGCCATGGCCAGATCTGAAAAGGAAGCATCGTGACCGATCCCGCCAAAATGTCCGCCGCGAAACCCGCGTCCTTGCGGGCGTCGATGGGCGCGCAAGTCCGGCGCACCTATCTCACTGCGGCGCGCCGCGAACGCATCTTGCGCTTCCTGGTGGGATTTGGCGCCGTGGTCGCGATGGCGCTCATCGCCTGGCCCCTGCTGCCCCGGCGCTATGAAGCGTCCTCCTCGGTGATCCTGCACGCCTCCGAGCAGGACGAGGCGCATGCCGGCCTCAAGCAGGGCATTCTGGACGATGGCGCCATTCAGTCCGAAATGGACCGCATGTCCTCGCCTCTGATTGTTGATCGGGCCATGGCCCGGATTGGCCTCGCCAAAGACCCCGATTTCAGCGGCCCGGGTCTGGTTTCGCGCCTGCTCTCGGGGGTAGTCCCTGGCTGGCGTCCGGTCAGCGCCGACCCGACGAAGCTGCGCGACATCTTGCGCGAACGCATTTCAGTCGTGCGCGAGCGCCGCTCCTACACCTTGAAGCTGTCCGTCTGGGACCGCGATGCGGACCGCGCCGCCGCCATCGCCAATGCGCTGGTCGAGATCTATATCGAGGATCAGATCCGTCGCAAAAGGGACTCCATCGAGGCCCAGGCGCGTCGGCTCGAACAGCGCGCCGCGCTGCTCAGGGGCAGCCACCAGGCCACGCAGGAAGCCGTTCGCGCCTTCATGTCGGAAACCGGCATCAGCGACCGAGGCGATGGCTCTGAACTGCAGGGGCAATTGACCACGCTCAGCAGCGAATTGGCGCAGGCGCGGGCCAGGGCGATCGAGGCGAGGGTGCGTTTCGAGGCGCTTGTCCGCATGCAGCGCCTCGGCGTCTTGCTCAATGCGCCCGAGGTCGTGGCCTCGCCCTCCGTTCAAAGGGCGCGCGACATGTATGCGGCCGCCAAGGCCAAACCCGCAAATCTCGCCGCCGAGACGAGTGGCCTGCAGGCCCAGGTCGAGGAAGAAGCCCTGCGCGTCGTCCATGCCGCCGATCAGGAGGCCGCGAGCTGGCGCACGCGCGAGGAGATGTTGCGCAACGAGGTGGCCAGCGTGCGCGCCGACATGGTGCGCCGACGCCTCGACGAATTGCGTCTTGACGATTTGCGCAGGGATGCGTCTTCCGATGAAACGGCGCTGACCGACGCCCTGGCCAAACTGAAGGGCCAGTTCGGCCGCACACAGGCGATCCAGTCCGACGCTGATCTGGTCGCGCGCGCCGAAAGGCCGCGCGTCGCGGCCTTCCCGAACTTCGCACTGATGGCGCTGGGGACCCTTTTACTGGCGGGCCTAGCCGGATTCTTCGTCGCCGCTCGGTCCGGCGCCATCCAGCGTTTGGTGGGCTCATTTGGTCGCCTGTGGGGGGAGCTCAGCCAGGGGCCCAAGCCAGGAGCCCCTTCATGAATGAACAGATGCTAGTGACCGCCCCCGCCGGCGGGCGATGCGCCTCGCCGACGCCTGCGCAAAAGCCTTTGCGGGTGCTTTTCTGGCACTGGGGCCAGGGGGGGGCCGGGTCGAAGTTCACCTTCGAACTGGTGCGCGCGACCGCGTCCAGCGGGGTGGCCCTGCCGTTCGTTTCGGCGGTCGAGAACCGCGAGCTCGCCTGCTTGATCCGTGGACAGCCTGTGGCTCAGCCAGTCTGCGAAATCAGGACCTTCGAGGGTCAGAAGGATACCCTTGAGGGAAAGCTGGCCGCCCTGCGCGGGCTTGCTGGTCTGCCCCGAATCGGTCGCCAGTTCGAGGCCTTTGTGAAGGACAACCAGATCGACGTGGTGGTTTGCACCATGCTGTCGATCTGGGATGTCGCGGTGCTGCCCTCGCTGCGGCGCCTGTCGGCGCCCTTCGTGCTGGTGATGCATGACGCCCATCCGCATCCGGGTGACAGCTATCCGTTCCGGCGTCTGGCCATGAGCCGCGAAATTGCGGCCGCCGATGGCGTCGTGGTGCTGACTGACCATGTGCGTCAGCAGGTGATGCGCAGATATCGCGTAGCCGATGACAGGATGTGGACCATCCCCCATGGGTCCTTCGACTTCGGCGTGCGCAGCCTGCGGCGGCTGCCACAGGAACATCCGCCGCGCCTGCTCTTCTTCGGCCGCATCCTCGCCTACAAGGGGCTAGGACTGCTGCTTGACGCCTATGGCCTGCTGCGGCGGCAGGGGGTTTGCGTTGAGCTGGAGATCATGGGCTCCGGCGATATCGGCCCTTATGTGGCCAGACTGGAAGGCCTGGAGGGCGTTCGCCTCACCAACCGCTGGATGGATGATGCGGAGATCGGCCCGGCGCTCGCCGCGACTGACATCATGGTGCTGCCCTATGTGGAGGC
>QQNC01000190.1 GCA_003402695.1 Verrucomicrobiota bacterium
ATCCTCGTCACCGAGATGCTCGGGCAGTACTGCCACCTGTTCCACGGCGTCCTGCGCGACTTCGTCTCGCGGTGGTCGATCACGCCGACGATGGTATTCCTCGATGGCGACCACAGCTACGAAGGGTGCAAGGCCGACTTGGATATCCTCAGCCAGTACCTCAAGGTGGGAACCCCGATTCTGGTCCATGACTTCCACAACACCGAAAACGAGACCGGGAAAATCGGCGTCAAGCGGGCCGCCTTGGAATGGCAGGCCGCCGGCCATAGCCGGTTCATGGGTTGTCACGGTTGCTGTGCGCTTTATGTGACGCTCGACGACGGAAAATAACATGACCCTGTTTCTCGCCCATACCGCCCTCTTGCTCTGCGCGTCGTATGCCGCCGCGCGGCACGTGGTGCACGGCCTGGTCGGGCGGATCCTCGCCGCCACTCTCTTCGTCTGGGCCAATATTGTCGTCACCAGTCTGCTGCTCTCCGGTCTGCACCACCTCGGTTCGTCGGCCTGGTTCTTCCGCACCTCCCTCCTGCTCGCCCTGACCACTTGGCTGGTGCTGCGCCGGGTGCAACCGGAGCCCGAGCCCGCGAAGGCAGACGGTGACCCGTTCAGCCCGTTGCTGCTGGCGGCGTTTTTCCTGACGCTGCTCCCGATCGCCTACGCCGGCATCCGGATCGCCGCCACCTACGAGCCCAATAACTACGACACCCTGGTCTATCACCTGCCCCGGGCGATGTTTTACCTGGGTCAGAACACCCTGGCCCACTTCGACACGGGCAATCCGCGCCAGATTTATTTCCCCTTTAATTACAACCTGCTCCAGCTCTACGGCCTCATCTACAGCCCGCCGACGCAGGTCGTGAATTTCATCAATCTGGCCGCCTGGGGTGTCGCGGGCCTCGCGCTCTACCGCGTTTGCCGGCTGTGCGCCCTCCACGCCAACGCGGCCCTCGTCGCCATCTGGCTCGCGCTGACGGCGACGCAGGTCCTCGCCCAGGCCACCGCCACCACCAACGACCTGCCCACGGCCGCCGGGCTGCTCTGCTCACTGGTGTTTCTCCTGCGCTGGCGGCAAACGCGCCGAACGCGCGATGCGCTGCTGACCGGTCTCGGCGCCGGCCTGACCGTCGGCGCCAAGCTCACTGTCATCTTCTTCGCGCCCGCCGCGGGCCTGATCCTGCTGGCCGTCGCGTGGTCGCACGGGCGGCGCGGCGAATTCCGCGCCTTCTTCACCGGCCTGCGCGCCTGGATACTCCCGGGCGTGATCGCGCTGCTCCTCGCGTCGCCCTTTGCCCTGATCAACCTCGCGGAGAAGGGCGAGTGGATCAACAAGACCTACGATTTCACCCTGAACCGGCCCTTCTCCTTGGCCTGCGTGGCGCAGACTTCCGAGGCCTTCCTAGTGCAGTTTTTTCTCGAGCCGCTCCACCGCTTTACCTACGACCTGGAATTCACTGCTCAGTTGAACACCTGGGGTCAGCGGGTGTTCTTCCCTCACTGGAACGAGACCTATGCGTTTTCCCCGCTTTACCTGTTTCCGCCGGACCTGAACGAGGACCATGTCTGGTATGGTTTGGCCGGGCCGTTTTTCCTGCTGTGTGGCCTGCTCTGCCTCGTGCGCCAACGGCGGTTTCCCGCCCCGATCTGGTGGTTCGCCGCGCTCGGACTCGGCTGGCTGGCGACCTATTTCACCCTCAACAAGTGGTCGCTCTACAACCAGCGGTACTTTGTCCCGGCCGTCCTCCTGCTGACGCCGTGTGTCGCCGCCGTGATCGAAGCCCAGTGGCGCCAAGGGCGCTTCCGCCGCACCTCGCAGCATCTCCTCATCCTCCTCGCCCTGAGCGCCCTTTGGCTCGACGGGGTTTACCTGTTCAAGAACACCAGCCGGCCGTACGCCGCGCTCTGGGCCGGCACCCGCCCCCCGCCCGCCCTGCCCGCCCTGCCACAGCTCATGGTGGACCGCCTCTCGGTGCAGAAACGCATCAACATCGATTCCACGGATGGCAACGAACGCATCTTCCTACTGATGGACCTGGGCTTGGACCAGCGTTTCACCTCCTTCGCCAAGCCCAACCCGGCGGCCTACAATGTCTTTTCCGAGTGGGGCTTTCCCCGGAAGGTCGCCTATAGCAACATCGAGCAGTTATCCTCGTACACCGTGGTCGCGATCCCGACCAAAACCACGTCCGGCGTTGAATTCCTCGGCACCCTGGGCTCGGGCCAGCCGGCGCTGGATTATTACGGCCTTACGCCGCATCCCGAACAGGTGCCCGCCACCGAGGGCAATCACAACGTCCTCGTCGTACTCTCCTATGGTCCGCACAATCCCGGCCGCTACGCGCAGATGCGCGCCAAGGTCGCCGGCTTGAACGCCCCCGACCATGCCCGCCTCGTCCTCGGCGTCGAATATGAGGACGGCACCGCCGCCACGCTGGCCACGTTCACCACCTCGGGCGAGGCCCCCACCCCCGTCACCCGGCCTTTCCGTCGCTTCACCCTCCGGGTGGCCGACCAGGAAACCGGACAGGAAATCGGCCGCATCGACATTCCTTATCTCTTCCGCGACCAGCCGCCCGAGATCGAGGCCCCGGACAATCCGACCCAGATTTTCTCCGACGAACTCGTCGCCGCCGGGCCCAAGTCCTTGCTCCCCACCGCCGGCCTCGCGCCGCCCGAGGGTCCGTATCCGCAATGGGACCTGCCGCGCTTCCGCTGGGCCAAGTCGCCCGCCGTCCGGATCGAGATTCCCGCCCACCCGCAGCTGGGTCGGTTGGAATTGGCCTTCTCGCTCCGGCTGCACGTCCGGGATTCCGCCACGGTGGACGTGGTGCTCAATGGCGAGCTGGTGAAAAGCTATCCGCTCTCCGGGCGCACGGAATGGCTCACCGACACCCTCCTGCTCACGCCCCGCGCCGGCCCGAACGTCATCGAATTTCGCAATGTCATCGTCGGCACCGAGCCTGACTGGCTCGACTACCTGGAGCGTTATCCCGACATCAAGGCCTACGTGCTGACCCAAAAGATCCCCCTCGCGCAGGGTGCGCGCGAGCACTACGAGGCCTTTGGCAAGCACGAGACGCGCACGCTGATCCTCCAGCGCCACACCGAGACGATCACCATGCCGGAGCAGCTTTACTACGTGTTCCGCAACCTGCGCGTCGACGGCTTCCGCCAGCCATGAACTCCGCCCCTGCACCCGCCAGCAACCCGCGCCCGCCCGGCCCGGAGCGGAACGCCTATATCGACACCCTGCGCGGCTGGAGCATCTTCGGCGTCGTCTGCGTGCACTTCGCCGGCAGCTTCGTGACCACGGACAGCTTCGCCTGGAGTCCCTCGTTTTATCTCGGGCTGATACTGAACCAAGTGTTCGGGTTTGCCGTCCCGCTGTTCATCTTCCTCTCCGGTCTCCTGGCGGGCAGTTCCTCGAAGGTCGTGCCGCTAGGCGAATATTATGCCGGCCGCTTCTGGCGGATCGGTTTCCCGTACCTGGTCGCGAGCTTCGCCTCGTTCTTCCTGCTGAACAATTACGCAGAGTGGCAGAAGCTGCCCGACCTGGGCGCGCGCTTCATCTGGCTGGTCCAGCGGCTGGGCTACTACGGCGTCGAGCCCACGCTGTATTTCATCCCCCTCATCCTGCAGCTCTACCTGCTCCAACCCGCGCTGAAGGCGCTGCCCCGCTGGCTCCACCGGCTCTTCCCCGACCTCAGCCCGGAGCACTGGGTACTGGCCCTCACCGCGCTGCTGCTGGCCGGACATGTCACCCTCGGCCTGCTGTGCAACGGTGGCTCCCTCAACTACTACGTCTGGGGCCGGCCGAGCGTCCTGTTCTGGATGTTTTATTTCTTCGCCGGACTCCACTTCCGCAGCCTGACCGGCTTGCTTTCCCGGCGCGCGCTGCAGACCACCGGGGGCTGCCTCCTCCTGCTCGCCGCTGGCGCCATGGCGTGGAACTTCCAGCACCTGCTTGACCGCTCGGTCACTGGTGAACACTTCGAGCTCAACCGGCTCGACTTCGCCTATGTCCGGCCGGAAATGTTGGTCTACGACCTGGCCATGGTGATCGCGCTCGCCGCCGGCATCCCACTGGCTTGGAGCCTGCGGGCCAGCCTCGTTTCCTATCTGGGACGCTACACCTTGGAAATCTATCTCTGGCACATCCTGGTGTTGTATTTCGGGGTCTGGCAGTTCGGCGGGGCGAAGGCCGCGTGCCGGCAGCTGCCCGAGCTCATCGTCATCGTTTGCGCCGCCGTCGCCATCGTCATCGCCCTCACGGCCGATGGGCTGTCGCGACTGGTGAAGTACATCCGCCACCATCGGGTGGAGATCGTCGAGGTTGACTGAGGTCACCGCCGGCAGGCCCGGGGTCCGGGACTGAAATCGCTGTGGACATACCCCGGCGAACCGGGCTCTTTTATTGTCCAACCCTCCCGGCTTTTCCGTCTCCGACCGCCCCCATGGCCCCATCGAACCCTTCCTCTTCCCCCCGTATCGCGATCACCATCCCCTGCTATCAGGAGGAAAAAACGATCGGCCAGGTCGTGACCGACTTCAAGGCGCAGCTCCCGGATGCGGCGATCTACGTCTTTGACAACAATTGCACCGACCGGACCGCGGAATTCGCCCGCGCCGCCGGCGCCACCGTCATCCGCGAGAAAAAGCAGGGCAAGGGCTACGTCGTCGCCACGCTGTTCGAGGTCGTGGACGCGGACATCATCGTCATGATTGACGGCGACGGCACCTACGACGCCACCGCGGTGCATAGGCTGCTCGCTCCCGTGCTCGCCGGCGACGCCGACATGGTGGTCGCGGCCCGCCTCGAGCAATACACCGACAAGTCCTTCCGCAAGTTCCACGTCGCGGGCAACCAGATGGTCTGCGGCATCATCAACAAGATCTTCGGCGCGAACATCTCCGACATTTTCTCCGGCTATCGCGCCTTCACCCGCGAATGTGCGCAGGCCATCCCGATCACCTCGCGCGGCTTCGACGTCGAGACCGAGCTGACCGTGCAGAGCCTTTACCGCGGCATGGTGATCAAGGAGATCGAGGCGCCCTACGGCGAGCGCCCGGCGGGGAGTTTCTCCAAGCTCCGCACCCTCCCCGACGGCATGCGCGTGCTGCTGCGGCTGTTCCTGCTGCTGCGGGCCTACAAGCCGCTGAGCCTGTTCGGCACCCTCTTCATCGTGCTGTTCCTCGTGGCGGTGGGCACCGGCATC
>QQNC01000191.1 GCA_003402695.1 Verrucomicrobiota bacterium
ACGCCGCCATTGTTCACCAGGATGTCAACCCGGCCGAATTTCCCCAGTACCTGGGCGGTCAGGGCGGGGAAAGTGCCGCTCTGCGCCAAATCCAGCGGCAGGCAGAAATGCTCCGCGGGTCGCTCGAGCGCCTGGCGCACCCGCTCCAGTTCATCGGCCCGCCGGCTGGAGAGCACGAGCCGCGCCCCCTCGCGCGCAAACGCGGCGGCTAGCGCCTCGCCAATGCCCGACGACGCGCCGGTGATCCAGACAACTTTGCCCGCGAAGCGATCCATGGCTGGACGCTAGAGGTTGTCGCCGCGCCGTCGAGGACGCTCTCCCCCCATCCGGGACCAATCGCCCAGCACCCATGGCCCATTACCTTTAATTGATGATTATTTACCACCAATGGTGACTGCGGGCCATTGCCATTCCGGGGGAAAACTGCGACAGTCCGCGCCCGATGAAAGTCCCCAAGTCGAAGCCCCTCACGTCGCAACAGGTCCAGTTTTTCCACGAGGAGGGCTATCTCATCGCGCCGAATGTCTTCAACCCGGCCGAACTCGAGCCGCTCCGGAAGGCCCTCCACGAGGCGATCGACAAGAAGGCCCGCGAGCTGAAGGCCGCCGGCAAACTGAAGAACCTCCATTCCCGCCTCGGTTTCAACAAGCGTCTGGCCGCGATCTACCGAGATTCCGCGGAGAACGGGGACACCGTCATCCGCTACCTCGAAGGCCTGCGCGGCGGCGGGTTTCATGCGCCCGAGATGTTCGAGGTGATTTCGCACCCGAAGCTGATGGCGGCGGTGGGCGCGCTCCTCGGCACGAAGGAAATCGTCGCCTCCTCCGTTTACCGGGTCCGGCCGAAGCTGCCCAAGCTGGGCCGGGGCATCGTGCCGTGGCACCAGGACAGCGGCTACTACGCGTCGCACTGCGACCAGCAAATGATCATCACGTGCTGGGTTCCCCTGGTGGACGCGAACGTGAAGAACGGCTGCATGCAGATCCTCCCGCGCACGCACCGGGGCAAGGTGGTCATGCACCACACCGGCGGCAACGCCGGCTTCCTGGTGATCAAGGACGAGAACCTGCCCGATGATCCGCGCCGCGCCATCACGGCGGTCTGTCCGCAGGGCGGCGTGGTCTTCATGACCAACCGCACGCCCCATTGCTCGACCCCCAATTATTCCGACCACGTCCGGTGGAGCATCGACCTGCGTTTCCAGTCGATCGAGGCCCCGAGCAATGTCGGCCTCTGGCCCAAGACCATTGACGCCGAGGGCAACGCCGACGCGGAATTTTACAAGAAGGGCAACATTGCCTGTTATCCGCCCGAGGCGGACTTTCTCGTGAGCAGCGCGAAAAAGCCGAAGCAGGTCACTGACTACGCGGAATACGCCCGCCGCCGGGAAACCTACGACAAGACCAAGCCGAATTTTTCCGTCTTTCGCCGCTGGCCGGCCAGCGAGCCGGCCAAGGCCGCCCCCGCCCAGGGTCGCGCCCGCGCCAAGTCCCGCAAAGCCTGACGCACCCGCCGCTCAGGCTACCGCCCGCCGCCGCAAGGTCGCGGGCGTTTTGCGGTCCGCGGCCTGCCGCCACGCGCGGGGAGTCAGACCATAGGCCCGGCGGAACAGCGTGCTGAAATGCTGCGAGGAGCTGAAGCCGTGCAACTGCGCGGTCTTCGTCACATCGAAACCCGGCTGCCGCAGCGTGAGCCGCGCGGCGTCGAGGCGCAGCTGGAGGTGATACGCCGCGGGACTCACCCCGACCTCCCGGCGAAATTGTGCGCAAAAGTGCGGGACGCTCCGCGCCGTCGCCATGGCCGCGAGATCGCGCAGCGGCAATCGGCGGTCGAGTTGCTGCTCCATGTACGTGACCGCGCGCTGCACGGCATAGGAGTAGGGCAGGGCGGAAGGTGCGGGCGTGCGGCGTTCGCCGGCTTTCAGCCGCTGGGTCACCAAGGTGATGAACAGCTCGAGGTAGGCCGTGACCGCCTCCTGACGCTGGGGGTGATGGGCCACCACCTGGGCCACGAGGCCGCGCAGCACGGGCTCGACTTCCGGGCAGCCGGTCAGCGACCGCCGCCGGGTGTGCCGCAGCTCCGCCGCGAGCCGGCTGGCGGCGGGCCCGAGCCGGTCGAGTTTCAGACCGACCCAGAGGTGGTGGTTTTCCGGATTCGGCAAGGGCCCGGTGCCGTGCTTCTCACCCGGGTAGGCAATGTAAAGGTCACCCATCGCCATGGTCGTGACTTCGCCACCCGCCCGCCAGGAGGCGCGGCCGCGGGCGAGGTAGAGGAATTCAAACGCCGGGTGCGAGTGCGGCTTCCGGTGGTGTCCGCGGCAGCACAGCGCCTCGCCGCAGTGCGTCAGCGCCGGCAGCTCGTCCACCGGGCTGTCATAGAGGAAACCACTGATGATCTGGGGATCGCGCAGGACTTTCATGGTTCTTCTGTTATGCTGAGCGTAGCGAAGAATCCCGCGGGAGTGCGCGGCGGGTGCGACGATCGCCAGCTGGATTCTTCGCCCGCCCAGACGGGCGCAGAATGACAAGGTTGCCGGGGTGCACGTTTTTAATGCAGCCATAATATTCTATACATTTCCACCGAAAAATCTGAACGCCATTTGCCCGCATCCGGGTTACCCTGTTCCTTTGCGCTTCCTGAACCTCCCGACCACCCGCCCCGACCGCAGCACCTGATTTCCCCCTTTATGCCCACCCCGACCAATTCCTCCCACCTCACCGCGGACCAGCAGAAGTTCTACCACGAGAACGGTTACCTGCTCGGCCTGCCGCCCATCTATACCCAGGCGGAGATGGCGAAAATCAACGCCGAGCTGCCGAACCTGCTCGCGCTGCTCAAGCCGGACGAGTCGTCCAAGGACATCCGCGAATGGCACGAGACGAGCACCTACCTTTATGAGATCGCGATGAACCCGAAGATCCTCGCCCTCGTGGAGGGCATCCTCGGCGCGAACTTCTATTTCTGGGCCAGCAATTTCTTCATCAAGGAGCCGCACAATCCCTCCACCGTCGGCTGGCACCAGGACGCCTACTACTGGCCGATGGCGCCGCACAACTCGGTCACCGTCTGGCTCGCGTTCGACGATGTCGACGAGGTCAACGGCGGCATGAAGCTGCTCCCCGGCTCGCACCGCGGCGGCATCATCAAGCACAAGCGCTCCACCCAGACCTCCTCCGTGCTCACGCTCGAGCTTGAGGACGGGTCGGATTTCAACGCGGATAGCGCCGTGCAGTTCCGCCTCAAGGCCGGCGAGTGCTCGCTGCACGACGACCGCGCGATCCACGGTTCGCCGGCGAACCCCTCCGACCGCCGCCGCGCGGGCCTGACCATCCGCTACTCCGGCACGAACGTGAAAAACGACATGGCGGTGAACCCGAACTTCAAGGTCTACCTCTGCCACGGTGTGGATGAGTTCAAGCTCAACCCCTCCGGCCCGATCCCGACCACGCGCTACGGCCGCCCGAACTTCAAGCCCGTCAGCAACGAGGAAGCCGGGAAGGGCTGAAGAGCGGCGGGCGGAGCCCGCCGCGGAGATGGAAGTTGGGAGATAGCAGATAGGGACGAATGCCCGGGGTGTTTGCCCGGGCGATTTTCGGACTGCATATCCCCATCTCCCCTCTCCAGTCTCCCCTCTTCGGCGGCATCGCCGGCTTACCCATGACGCAACTGTTTGAGCTCACCGCGGCGGAGTCGATGTTCGCGCCGTTCAACGACCCGATCATCTCCGAGCATTTGCCGCTCACGGTGGTGCCGGGGTCGGCGACGGTGCTGCAGCGGGACTTCGGCTGGGACGGGGTGAAGGTATCGTGGGACACGGCCAAGCCAGGTACGCTGGCGGTGCAGCTCGAGTTTCCCCTTACCGGCCTGCCGGCGCGCTTCGACCAGTTCGTATTCTGCCATGTGCTGCCACCGGAAGTGAGCCTCACGTTTGAGGCCTGCTGCGGCGGCGAGTGGACTTCGCTCGGCGCGCCCGTGGTGGGAATTGGCAGTCGGGATGAAGCCGTGTTTCCGATTGGGCGGCGACCGGTGGAAGCGATTCGCTGCGGTTTTACGGCCAGTTCGGGCGGCCACGTCATGACGAGCCTGCAATGGTGGGGTGTGGCGCAGTCGAGCCTTGTTGCCGAACTCATCGCCGCGCGTCCGCAGTATGACGGCCAGTGGGAAGGCCTGATCCTGCCGCCCGCGTCGTGGCCGGAGGTCAAACTGGCGCGCGGGCTGTTGTTCAACGAGAGCGACCTGCCGGCGCTCCGGGAAAAACGCACGGCGCCGTACTGGGACAAGCACTGGGCCCTGCTCGAGGAACGCGCGAAGCAGTATCTGGCGCGGCGGCCGGAGGCGGACCTCGATGACTATCTGCCGCAAACGGACCAGCGTTACATCCGGGCGCGCGAGAAGGGTCGGACGACGTATTTCGCGGAGCCGGTGATCCTCGGTTTCGTCGGGTTGGTGAACGGCGACCGCGCGATGGGGTTTCATGCCCTGCGCTACCTGATGTGCCTCCTGCATACGACCTCCTGGGCGCAGTCGGCGGAGAGCCGGGTGCGCGGCAGCGCCTGGGACCAGCGCTGCTTCAACGAGGAGCAGGCGACCACGGCGGCTTCGCTGCTGCTCGACTGGTACGGCTTTGCGCTGACCCCGCGGGCCCGCGTGCTCGCGCAGCAGGTACTTTGGGACAAGGGCGTCAGCGTGATTGAGCGCGACATGATGAAGTGGGACTACGTCTTCACCATGAACCAGGGCCCGTGGTTCTGCCGCGCGCGGCTGCTGGCGGGGCTCTACCTGGAGACCGTCTGGCCGCGGATGAAACCGCATACGGAACTCGCGCTGGCGGACATGCGGGCGGGCATGGAGAATTACCTGCTCCCCGACGGCGGCACGGATGAGGGACTGGGCTATTTCTCCATCACGCTCCATGCGGTGCTGCCGGGTTTCCTGGCTTATGCGCGGGCGCGCGGCGTGGACGTGCGGACGCTACTGCCGGCGGCCTTTGCGCAGACGGGCGGCTTCGTGGCGGCGCTATCGGCGATGGAGCCGGGGCGGGTGCTGACGGAGGGCGACAACACCATCGACCTCGTGGTGGGCGATACGATTCCGATGCTGGCGGCGATTTTTCCGGGTGAAGTTTATTCCCGCGTGGTGGCGGCCTGCCTGATGCAGCGCCGGCCGGCGGGTTATTATGACCAGTATTTCTTCGAGGGCGTGTTCTC
>QQNC01000192.1 GCA_003402695.1 Verrucomicrobiota bacterium
GGCCGGCAGCGCGAACAGGTCATATCCACGTTGAACATCAGCGGCACCCGTCCCGTGTAGGGATCCCCGCGGCGCGGCAGCTGGAACGATTTCAGGTGATGGTGCCGCAGCGGCAGCGGCGCCGCCGGCGCGGGGGCGAACTCACGCACCAGCTCAACGCGCTTCACGCGGGTCGGGGGCTTCAGGTGATACAGCATCGAGTACGCCCGGTCGAAGCCCTCCGTCGTGATGACGTGCTCGTAGTGCAACCCCTCCCCTTTGAAGCTCGCCGCGGCGTCCCGCGGAAATTTTAAGTGATGCTTGCGAGGCGTCGCGCCGAGTTTGAGGTAGTGGGGCATGGGAATTTTCGAATTTCGAAGTGCGATTTTCGATGGGCAGACGGCGGGCGGGGGTTGGCCGGGTTGGAATTCGAAAATCGAGATTCGAAATTCGAAAATTACAACGTGCCGCGTTTCGCCTGCTCGCGCTCGATCGCCTCGAAGAGGGCGCGGAAGTTGCCCTCGCCAAAGCCCCGCGCGCCGCCGCGGCGCTGGATGACCTCGAAAAACAGGGTCGGTCGCGCAAACACGCACTTGGTGAACAACTGTAGCAGGTAGCCGTCGTCGTCCGGCTCCCGGTCCACAAGGATGCGCAGCTCCTTCAGCCGTTCCTTGTCCTCCTGGATGTCGCCGACGCGCTGGTCGAAGGCCGCGTCGTAGTACGTCTCGGGCACATCGAGGAAATCCTGCCCCATCCGCCGCATCTCCCCCACGGTCGTGACGATGTCGGGCGTCAACAGCGCAATGTGCTGCACCCCGGGGCCGCGGTAGCGGTCGAGGAATTCCTGGATCTGTGAGTTGGCCGAAGAGGGCTCGTTGATCGGCATCTTCACCCAGCCGTCGGTCGAGCTGACGACCTTCGACATCAGCGCGCTGCGCCCGGTGTTGATGTCGAAGTGCATGAAGAGATCGAAGCCGAAGATGTCCGCGTAATATTTCACCCACGGCTCCATGTGCTCCACGTTGGCGACGACGTGGTCGATCATCGCGAAGTTGATGTCGCCGTCCTCCACCACGCCCGGCACCGGCTGGTAGCCCGGCGCGAAGTTCGTGTGCGGCTTGCGCTCGATGAAGGTGTGCACCGTGTCGCCGTACGCCGCAATCGTCCCGCCAATGAACACCTCGTGCTCATCCAGCGGCCGCACGACCTTCGCCCCGCGCCGTGCCGCCTCGGCCAGTGCGTGGGCCGCATCCTTCACGCGAAACGCCACGTCCCGCACCCCGCAGCCGTGCCGGTCGAGGTGCCAGCGCATGAAGTCCGCCTCGGGGCCCTGCCCCTGCGGCTCGGCCACGATGAAATTGATCCGGCCCTGGCCGACGACATGCGCCCGGCGCCCGCGGACCCCCGTGCCTTCATCCGCATAAAACCGGCCGGCCATGCCATATTTCTGCACGAAGAAATCCCGCCACTGGTCGGCATGGTCGACGATGAACTCGATGTGGTCGATGCCCTTGACGCCAAGGGGATTGAACGCGGTTTTTCGACCTGCCGGTTTTTCGAAGAAAGTCGTGCTCATGGGAAAATGGGCCCGCGGGGCGGCGGGCGTTGGGGTGCCGGCAATCTACTCCCGCGCCCTCCCCCGGTCCATCGGCCAAATGGAGTAAACGGCCCGGCCGGGGTATTTTACGGCCACGGACCGGGAAATCCGTTCTCCGCCTTGCGCCGTCCCCCGGCCGGGTCCACTCTTCCGCCATGGCCCGCCGCCCCCCCACCCCGCCGCCAAACGGGCCCGCCCTGCTCGCGCACACCATGGCCATGCTGGAGGAAGTGCCGGTCGGTCTGCTGCTGCTGGACGCGGAGTTGCGGCCGCTGTGGTTCAACAACGAGGCGGCCCGCGCCTGTGCCGTGTGGAACCACGGCGAGCGCCGCGCCGCCGCCCTGCGCGTGCGCAGCGCCTTCCGCGTGCCCGGCCCGCTGCTCGACGCCTGCCACGCCCTGCTGGCGACTGGCGCCTCCACCCAGCCCGCCGTGGTGAGCGACCATGCCCGCGGCCTGCATGCCCGCATCCGGCGGCACACCCCCGGCGCGGGCCTGCCGCCGGCCTTTCACCTGCAACTGGATTACCGCCGCCCGCGCGGTGACCGCCACCGGCCGCTGTCCCCCGGCGCCGTCGCCCTGCTGGCCCGGCTGTCCGAGCGTGAACGCGAGGTCGCCATGCGCGTGCGCGAGGGCCTGCGCACTACCGAAATTGCGGCCGAGCTGCGCCGCAGCCCGCTGACCATCAAGACCCAACTCGCGGCGATTTTCGCCAAACTCGACGTGCGCGGCCGCACCCGTGTCGCCGCCCTGCTCAGCCGTTAACCAGCCGGCCGAGAGTTGCATCGACTCCGGCTCCCTGTTTTTCTCCCTTCAAATCGCACCCCGACCATGGCCCGAATCCTGATTATCGACGACGACGACGCGCTCCGCGGCATCATCGTCAAGAGCCTCACCCACGCCGGCCACACGGTCACCCAGGCCAACAACGGCCGCAAGGGCGTCGCCCAGTTCAAGGCCAGTCCCACCGACCTGGTCGTCACGGATCTCGTGATGCCGGAGCAGGAGGGCATGGAAACCATCAAGATCCTGCACCGCGATTTTCCCCATCTCCCCGTGATCGCCATGTCGGGCGGCTTGGACGGCTCGCCGCTGTACCTCGATCTCACGCGCCGGCTCGGCGCGCGGGTCACGCTGACCAAGCCCTTCACCCTCCAGCAGCTCAAGGCGGCAATCGACGAGATTCTCGCGACGCTGCCGCCGTCCACGGGTGAGGCCCCCGCCAGTCCGGCGCCGGGCGCCTGAGGCGCGGCGCGCTTCCGGAAAGAAATAGGGCCTATGTGACCTATAGGACGCATAGGTCCTATGCTGGGTCACAGACAGTTTAGGCCGTTTGGAGTATGGCCGCCGTCAACCGCGGCTGCTACGATGCGGCATCGAGACCGGCCCCGTCTGCCCCATGCCTTCCACCCCCACCGCGGCGCCCCCGACGATCCCCCCGCCGGATGGCCATGATCCCCGCTGCATTCCCCACAAGCTGACGCAGCCGCTGCCGGTCGGCGAAGCCTGTGTCTATCCTGCCTATTCCCCGGAGGAGCACGACGTCTGGCGTACCCTGTACGCGCGGATGGCGGAGCTGCTGCCCGGCCGCGCTGCGGATGAATTCCTCACCGGCCTGACCGCCCTCGACCTCGACCGCGAAAAGATCCCCTCGCTCGCGGCGGTGTCCCGGCAGCTGCACCACGCCACGGGCTGGCAGATCGCGCGCACGCCCGGCCTGCTCGATGCCCACGATTTCTTCGGGTACCTTGCGCGGCGGATTTTTCCGTGCACCGACTACATCCGCGGCCGCCACGAGCTCGACTACACGCCCGCGCCGGACTGCTTCCATGACATCTTCGGCCACACGCCGATGATCATGCACCCGCGCTTCGCCGACTTTTACCAGCGGATCGGCCAGGCCGCGCTCGCGTGCCGGGACCCGGCGCTCGAGGAGCAGCTCACGCGCCTCTACTGGTTCACCGTGGAGTTCGGCCTCGTGCGGAATCCCGGCGGCCTGCGCATCTACGGCAACGGCATCATCTCCAGCGCGGGCGAAACCCTCCACTCGCTCACCGACCACGTCGAGCAACGCCCCTTCGTCCCGGAGAAAACCGCGCTCCAGCCCTACGACATCTGGCATTTCCAGGACGTGCTTTGGGTCGTGGACTCGTTCGACCGCCTCGAGTCAGAGTTTGTCCGCTGGGCCAAGGCGCATGGGTTGTTGTAGGCCGGGCTCGCCCGGCGCCGCCCGCCCAGGCTTGCGCGAACCTGACCCCTCTGGCTTCTTCGGGCGCCCCGTGGCCGGATGCGGCGCCGCACGATGACCCAAACCACCGCCTCCAAGCCCAGCAAAGTTCCCGAGGTCACGCTGCTCTTCTGGATCATCAAGATTGCCGCCACCACCCTCGGGGAAACGGGCGGCGACGCGGTCTCCATGTCAATGGACCTGGGCTACCTGGTCGGCACGTTGATCTTCGCGGCACTGTTCATCGGCGCCGTGATATTCCAGGTCCGGGCGCAGCGCTTTCATCCCTTCCTGTATTGGCTGACGATCATCGCCACGACGATGGTGGGCACGACCCTCGCGGATTATGCCGACCGTTCGCTGGGGATCGGCTACACCGGCGGTTCCTCGCTGCTGCTCGGGCTGCTCCTCGCCTCCCTCCTGATTTGGCACCGGACGATGGGCTCGGTCTCCGCCGACACGATCAACACGCCCAAGGTGGAAATGTTCTACTGGGTCACGATCATGTTTTCCCAGACGCTCGGCACCGCGCTGGGTGACTGGACCGCCGACACGGCCGGTCTGGGCTACACGGGAGCCGCGATCATCTTTGGCTCGCTGCTGGCCCTGGTGGTTGCGGCGTATTTCTGGACCAAGCTCCCCCGCCCGGCGCTTTTTTGGATGGCGTTCATCCTGACCCGCCCGCTCGGTGCCGTGGTCGGGGATTTCCTCGACAAGCCGGTTGCCAACGGCGGCCTCGCGCTGAGCCGCTACTCGGCATCGGCCGCGCTGCTGGGCTTCATCGTCGCCTGCCTCCTGATTTTTCCGCAACGACCGGCCAAGGGCCCGGCCCACTGACCTCCCTCGCCACGGGAATTTCACCTTCGGCGCGTTGCGCTTCCGTCTGCACGGTTCAACATCTGCCTAGACGCCCCTTGGTGGCGGAATTGCTCACCCCATGAAAACCCTTCCCGCTTCCCGGCCGTTTCTCCGCCTTGCGCTCGGCGTGCTCCTCGGCACTGGCCTTACGTCCGCCCTGTTCGCCGGCTACAGCGCGGCCCGGCCCATTTCCCTGCCGGGTGACAACGGCTGGGACTATGTCACCGCCGACGCGGCCGCCCGCCGGCTTTATGTCACGCATGGCGACCGCGTGCAGGTGCTCGACCTCGACACTCTGGCCCTGGTCGGCGAAATCGCCCCGCTGGCCGGGGTGCACGGGGTGGCCGTCGCGCCGGACCTCGGCCGGGGATTCATCACCAACGGGAAAACCTCCACCCTCACGGTTTTCGACCTCAAGACCCAGCGGATCCTCGACACCTGGCCGACGGTCGGAAAAAAGCCCGATGCAGTCCTCTACGATGCGGCGACGCAGCGCGTCTGCTCGTTCAACGGCGGCAGCGACAACGCCACGGTGTTTGACGCCAA
>QQNC01000193.1 GCA_003402695.1 Verrucomicrobiota bacterium
CTTCACGTCCCAGAACTCGCGCACAAACTCCGGCGCCCACGGGGCGCCGAAATGGGCCGCGAGATTCTGGGCCAGTGTCGTCTTGCCGGTGGACTCCGTGCCGAAGACCACGACGCGTTTGATATCCGGATTCATGGGTGGATCACGTTATCTCTAACGTGTTGGTTTGAGAAGACGCAGAAAGCGCGTTGGGGACAACACGCACCTCCTTCAGGCGGCTTACCCATTTGATTTCGCCTCCCGCATCGTCCGCGCCCACGCGCGCCAGCCCCACAGGGCCATCACCCAGAAGATCAGGTACAGCCCGCTCGTCAGCCGCAGGTCCTTCGCCCAGTACACGCCAATCGCGACCGTATTCACGCCCAGCCACGCGGGCCAGTTTTCAATGTTCTTCCGGGCCTGCAGCCATTGCGCGATCAGGCTGAAAACCAGGATGAACGCATCCCACCACGGCAGCGCTGCATCCGTCGTCCGGTGCATGAAAAATCCCCACGCCACCGTGAGCACCGCACCGGCCGCAATCCAGACTGCCACCGTCGCCCCCGCCAGCCGCGTGACGGAAAGCACCGCTTGGGCTGATTCCGGACGGTTTTTCCCGCCCTGCAGCCAGTGCCACCAGCCGTAGGCCTGAATGAGAAAAAACGCCGCCTGCAGGATCGTGTCGGAGTACAGTTTCGCGTCGAAAAACACCCACGCGTACACCGCCACCTGGACCAGGCCGACCGGCCAGCCCCAGATGTTCTGCCGGATCATCAGCCAGACGCCGATGACCCCGAGAACCGTGCCAATGATTTCCCCGCTGCTCATTTCCGTGATGTCATTGCGAGGCGCACCGCCACGAGGCAATCCCTCTGTCGCGTGCGTTTGTCATTGCGAGGCGCGCCCGGCGCGCCGTCGGGCTCCTCGCAATGACAATCAAGACTTCCTCCTCGCCTCCTCCGTGGCCTCTTTGTCCCCAATTGCCCTACGCCTCACTTCGTGTCCGCGACAAAGGCTTCCATTGCCTCGCGGGTGACCGCGTGGCGCGCCCCGCAGCGCGGGCAACGGATCTCGAGTTTTTCGCCGTCACCGAAGAGCACCCGCGGGTCCTGCCGCATCGTGGGCCCGAGCACCTCCAGCATCCGCGTCTGATTGCAGCCGCAGTGCCAGCGGCAAACGCGCTTCTCCATCAGCACGAGGGTCTCGGTCTTGCCCAGGTCGCGCACGGCGCTGGGTGTCAGTCCGCGCACCCAGGCCAGATCGGCATCGGGATGCTCGGAGATGAGGGCGAATTCCTCCTCGGCCAGCTGGAAATAGCGCGCCAGCCGCTGCTCGCTCTGATTGTAGAAATTCTCCGCCGCGACCAGCGGGTCGTGGCCCGCAAAGGTCACGGTGCTGCGCCGCTTCGGCTGTCCGCGGCGGACGACATCGGAGTAAAACAGGTTCTCCGGCAGCTCCTTCACGTCTTCCTCGAAGCTCTGGCCCGTCACCGTGCCGAGTTCGTTGTCCCCGGTGAGGAAGAGGTTCACCAGCGGGGACTGGCAGTTGATCGTCCACGCCGTGAGCTCGTTCCGCGGCCGGGAGGCGTTGTGCAGCACGAAGCCCGCAAGCGCGCGCTTGAACATCGCCGTCGCCTCGGTGGCTGGCTTCATCCGCTGCGCACCGAGGTGCAGGTAGTAGTCCACGTACAGCTCGCTGAGTTCGGCGCGGGCGAGCAGCACGTTGCGATTGCGCACGAAGTAGGTGCACACCTCCAGACCGAGGTCGGCATGGTTCGAGGGCGTGAGGTCGGACATGGACCACAGCGTCGCCGCAAATCGCGGAATGTAAAGCGACCCGGGCCCTTTCGCCCACGGAACACACGGACGACACGGAAAATAATTCCGACCGAGCCGCGCCCCGGAATGCCGTGTTTTCCTTGGGCGAAACGCAGGCTCACTTCCCCGCCGACAGGTGGTCCTTCAGCTTCTTCACCTTCGGCGCGATCACGAACTGGCAGTAGCCCGCGTCGGGGTTCTTGGCGAAATAGTCCTGATGGTACTCCTCCGCGGACCAGAACACCGCCAGCGGCACAATCTCGGTCGTGATGGGGTCGCGGAAGACCTTCGCCGCCTCGGCGCGCGACTTCTCGGCGGCGGCCTTCTGGGCCGCATCGGCATAGAGGATGATCGAGCGGTACTGCGGACCCATGTCATGACCCTGGCCGCCGACCTGCGTCGGGTTGTGGATGGACCAGAAGTAATCGATGACCGCATCGAGCGTCACGACCTTCGGGTCGAACTCCACCTTCACCACCTCGGCATGCCCCGTGGTGTGCGCGCAGATGTCCTCGTAGGTCGGATTGCGCTCCGCTCCGCCCGCGTAGCCACAGGTGACGTGGGTCACGCCGGGCAGGAGCTTGTAGGCGGCATCGGTGCACCAGAAGCAGCCGCCGCCGAGAACGATGGATTCGGTTTTAACCGGGGGAGTTTTGGCAGCGGTCATGGCGGAAAAGGAAAGCCCAAAGAGGGAAAGAAGCAAAGCGAGTCGTTTCATGCGGATATGAGCGGGGTGCCAGGTAATTATTCCCCGGCGCCGTTGGTCGTCACGGAGTAAAGGTTGAAAGCCACTACGCGCAACCCGGCCCGCTGGATTCGTTTCCCGCCATCCAGTCGGTCTACCCTCCATCTATCCCTTTCAATTCGCCGGCCTCCGCCCACCCAGCACCGGCACCTGCCAGACCGCGTACTCCTCCGGGTGGAGGATACTGGTGAGCATGGCGTCGAAATACGCGCGGACCTCCTCCTGGCTCCGCCCGGCTTGCTGGCTGATCACCCCGGTATAGCCGTCGCGCCACGCCTCGATGATCGCGGCGAACGTTTCACGCGGCACCCGCAGCGTGTCCACCGTCACATAGTCCACAGCCAGCTGCTCCAGCCCAAGGGCGCGCAACAGCGTCCACGTGCGCCGGCCAATGCGCTCGTCCACCCCCAGGCCCTTGCACGCCGCCGGCACCAGTTCCTGCCAGAGATGGTCGGGATCCAAGTGGCCCGGCATGAAATGTAGCATGCGGTAGTCCTCGCTCAGCACGTGCAGCCAGCCGCCCGGCCGGGTGATGCGCTTCATCTCCGCGAGCACGCGCTCGGGTTCGGGGATGGACTGGGTCACGTGGCGGCAGACGACGAGGTCAAAGCGTCCCGCCGGCAGCTCCAGCTCAAAGGCATCGCCCTGCTGGAACTGCACCCGCGGCGCCAGCGACGCATACCGGCCCCGCGCCAGCTCCACCGTGTGCGCCAGAATGTCGATGCCGACGATTTCCGCTTGGGGATACATCGCCGCCAGCCGCGAGGTGATTTCGCCACTGCCGCACCCGATGTCGGCGATGCGGCAGTCGGCCGGCAGGTGGTAGCGCGCAAACAGCGCCCGCTCCTGCGGCCAGATCGCATTCGCCTGCGCGGTCAGGTTGCGGATCATCGACTCGTCGGCCATCTGCTCGGCTTGGGGGTTGCGGTCTTGGCTCATGGCAGCGCCGAAATTGGTGCGCACAGGTCGAGCTGCCAAGAGCGGATACGTGCCGACCCATCGGGTTAAAAACCAATATTTACAGGAGGTAACGAAGGAAACTGAGGGAGAAAACGGACCTCGTTTTTACCCATGGCTCACTCCTGCTGAACCCGGATCGGTCCGTCAGACCAAATCCGGTCATGGATTTATCCGGACTCGCTCCCTGATCCGGCTGCATCCGCGATAAAATCACGAGGTTGGCTACATGCCGCTGCTCCCTCCGGTTTCCTCCAGTAAAACGGTTTATGGTCCACGATCCGAATCCGCTCGAATCAGCGGGGCGTTGCTGTTCCATCCAGCCTTCCCCCATGCCCGCCGCCTCCCCCGCTGCCGCCGCCCTGCAACTGCCGTTATTCTGGCACCCGGATCACAAGCCGGACGACAAAGACACCTACGTCGCCTTCCGCGGGGAGTTTGAACTGCCCGCCGGCGGCGAGGTTTCCTTCCAGCTCTTCGGCGCCTCCTGGTTCACCGGCTGGATTAATGGCAAATATTTCTGCGAGGGTCCGGCGCGCTTTCCCCACGCCTTCCCCGAGTTTCAAACCTACGTGGAAAAACTCGGTCCCGGCCGGCACGTGCTGGCGATCCAGGTCCGCCACCTCGGCGCCTCCACCCGCAGCCTGATGCCCATCGACCCGTTCCTCGGCTGCACCGCCCATGCCGGCGGCCGCGCGCTGCCGATCCGCTGGAAGTGCCTCCGGCTGGCGGGCTATGCGCCGGCCGTGCGCTTCATCAACTTCACGCTCGGTTTCATTGAGTGGTGTGACACCCGGGAAATTCCCGAATGGCAGCCCGTCGCGTTCGACGACCTGGCGTGGATCGCGCCCGTGCCCGTCACCCGGCCCCTCGGACCGCTCAAGCCGCTCCCCAGCGGCAACACCCACGCGATCCCCCACGACATCAAGCTCCTGGCCGCCGGCGAATTCGTCGAACGTTTCGCCTATGACCGCGACGACCCGCCCGCGCGGTTCTACCTGCGCGACCTTGCGCCCAAGGAGCAGCCCCCGCAGGGCTTCTGGCGCCGCTACGACCTCGGCCGCGTGCGCCTGATGCGTCCGCGCTTCGAGCTCGATCTGCCCGCCGGCACCATCATCGAGTTCGCCTACTGCGAGTCGCTCATCGAGGGCCGCGTGAATCCGTGGATCACTCTGTCCACGAGTTCGTCCTGCAACATGGACCACTACGTCGCGCGCGGTGGCCGGCAGGAATTTTTCCCGCTCACGCCCCGCGGCGGCCGGTTTATCGAGCTGCACATTTTCGCGCCCGCCAGCGTGGTGAAATTCCACCGCGAGAGCGTGCTGGAGCGCGTGTACTACGACGCGGCCGCCGGGTCGCTCCGCACGGGCGACGCCCTGCTGGACCAGATCTGGTCCGTCGGCGTCGAGACGCACCGCGCCTGCGCCGAGGACGCGCTCACCGACTGCCCCACCCGCGAACGCGCCCAGTGGGCCGGCGACGTGGTCACCGTCGGCATGGACATTGCGGCCGTGGCGTTCTCCGACCTGCGCATGTGCCGCCGCGGCCTCGTGCAATGCGCGCAATGTGCCCGCGAGGACGGCCTCGTGGCCGGGCTCTGCCCCGGCGACTGCGGTTACCTCACCACCTACGCCGCGCAGTGGATCACTGCGTGTCTGCATTATTGGGAACTGACCGGCGACCGCGCGCTA
>QQNC01000194.1 GCA_003402695.1 Verrucomicrobiota bacterium
CGCGGCGGTGCTTGCACGAACGAGTTGATAACTTTCCGGTTCAGGACACGTCTTGGGGTGATGAAACTCGTCCTTTCGCTGCTCGCCCTCGGCGCCCTGCTCGCCGGCTGTTCGTCCCTCGACACGCACAAGGAGTCGGACCTCGGCGCCATCTCGCGCATCTACATCGAGCACCGGCTGACCGACAATCACCGCATCGACGAGGCGATCGTCGCGGATCTGAAGGCCCGCGGCTACGAGGCGTCCTGCGGACCGCTCACCATGCTCCCGGACGGTATCCAGGCCATCCTCACCTACGAGGATCGCTGGGCGTGGGATTTCAACAACTACCTCATCGAACTGCGGCTGGAGATGCATGAGAACTTCACCGGCAAGCCGCTCGCCACCGGGTATTATCATCAGGCCTCCGCCCTCACCAAGTCCCCCCCGGAGGTCGTCCGGCAGATCCTCGACCCGCTGTTCAAGCGGAAGTGAGTTGTCGGTCGAGATCGCCGAATCCCGCCAGATTTGTCATTCTGAGCCCGCAGCGCGGGCGAAGAATCCAGTGGGCGAGGGTCAAGGCTCGCGGCGGAGTCTCGCTGGCTTCTTCGCTACGCTCGGCATGACCCGCCGGTAGGCGGAGTTCGGCGACCCCGCCCGACCTCAAACTCCGGCCTACTTCCCCGGATAATCCGCCAGCGTCCGCAGCGACCGCAGCCGCTCGGCTTCCACGGTGAGTTGGTTCGCCGCGAGCCGGTCAAACTTCGCGCGCGCCAGTCCGGTTCCCGCTTCCAGCTGGTAGAGGCCCGCGAGCACCGAGTCCTTCTGCCGGAGGGTTTCGCGGCTCACGCGCGCCAGCCGGTCGAGTTCACCCCGGAACACCCGGTCAAACGGCACCCGCGTCTGCGTGATGAACGCGTCGGCGCTGGCCGCATTTCCACTCAGCAAATACAGGTACTGGAGCACCACCTGGTTGGCTTCGCCGCTGAAAAACCGGATGTTCACGCCGCCAACGTAGCCCTCCTCCACCGGGCGGAATGACTCGGACCCCTTCGGCACCGGCACGCCCTTGATCACGGGCAGCCACGTGGAGATGCGGGAGAATTTCGCATTCGATTTCCGGCTGGTCAGGAAGCGCAGGAAATCAATCGCCCGCTCCGGGTGGCGCGAGGTGCGCGTCAGCCCGAACGGCACCCCGGCAAAGGTGTTGGCCTCCGACAGCGGCCCGAGCGTCCAGCGGCCATACTTGGGATCGTCGCGCCGGAACGCCGGCATTTTAAACGCCCCCACCGGAAAATCCGCCTGGCGCAGGATGCCGCCCGCATCCCACGTGCCCGTCGCCAGCATCGCCGCGCGCCCCTGCAGGAACTGCATCATCGCATCCTCGCGGTTGAGCTGCGACCAGCCCGGCGGCAAATAGCGGCCGAACGCCTCCACCGTCTGCAGGCCCGTGCGGATCGCCGGGGTCGTCAGCGACCATCGCCCGCGGGCGTAGTTGATCAGTCCCTCCACCTTGGACATCTCGAGGTCGTGCGAGATGTCGAGGGTCAGGGCGACGCGCTGCGAGGCCGCGCTGAACAACCCGTCGGTGATCTGCGTGACGTTGAACCACGAGCCGGCCAGCGGCGCGACGGGCGCGTGCGTGACCTCCGCATGGCGTTGCAGCGCGGCGCAGAGCGCGACGAATTCGTCGTAGGTCCGGGGCGGGCGGTCCTCGCCGATCGCCTCCTGGATCAGCCGGCGGTTGTAGAACATCCGCACCGTCACCATCGCGCTCGGCGCCCCGTAATACTCGAGCAGGTTGGTGCTGAAGTAATGCACGCCCTCCACCGGCACGAGCTCGGCGGTGTAACTCTGCCGCCAGGACAGGCCGCGCAGGTCGGGCTCGTCGGCGTTGTAGGGATTGGGCTGCTCCAAGTACGTCGTGATCGGCGTGAAATAGCGCGCGAGCATGTCGTCGGGATTCTCATACGAGGCCAGCTCGACGAGGTCGGGCGCCGTGCCGCCAATGAGCCCGGTGCGCAGCCATTGCTTCCAGGCGCGGCCCGGAATGTCCATCTGCTCCACCCGCACCTTCGGGTGCAGCGCCATGTAGTCGGCCGCGATCTCGTTGAACGCCTCGCGCACGCCCGGCTCGATCTGCCAGTGCGCGTAGCGGATGACCTCGATGCCGGGATCCACCACGGCGGGTCCGCGGCGCAGCACTAGGCGGCCGGCAGAGTAAAGGTAGGTCCCGATGAGCAGGACCAACACCACCATGGTCGTCAGCCGGCGGCGCTTCATTTGGCCTCCTTCGCCAGGTCCGCCATGCGCTCCGCCACGGTGTGATAACGGCTGTCCGTACGCGCCGCCGTGGCGAGGTAACTCCGGTAATAGCCCAGCGCCGCCTCGCGGTGGCCGAGCGCGCGCGCCACCTCCGCCAGCTGGATGCGCAGGCTCGTCGCCGTCATGACATCCCGCGGGCCGACAGCCTCTGCGCGTTGCAGCCAGCCGAGCGTCCGCTCGTCGAGCACGTCATAATACAGCGCCGCCTCGGCGAGGACGCGGTAGTAAATGCAGGCGGTCTCGGGTAGCTGCCCCGATCCGGCCACCGGCGCCAGCTCCGCCGCGGCGGCGATCCGCGCGGGCACGGGGAGGTCGGGCCGCTGGTAGAGCAACACCAGCGCGAGTTTGCCCGCGGCCAGCTGCGCCAGCGGGTGCGCCGGCGCCGCCGTGATCACGGCGCGGTACGCCGCCTCGATCTCCGCGATCTCCGCCGGGCGGTGCAGGTGGGCGATGCGCGCCAGCAGGTAACGCGCGTAAATCGCGGGCTCATCCGCGGCCTTGTCGGCCAGCAGCTGGCGCAGCTGCGACTCGACGTCCGCCACCTTGCCCGGGCTGACCGGCGGCTCGTTGAGCAGGCCCGCCGCCGCCCCGAGCGCGCGCCGCCGGTCCGCGCCGGCGGGTTCGCGCGTGAACGCGTCATGCGCATCACGAAACAGATAACCCGCCAGGTCCTGCCAGCCTTCGTCCGCGGCGGGCGCAGCGTGAGCCACTCCGGCAAGCCCCAGGGCGATAATCCCCTTCATCCAGGCCGCGGGTCTGAAAAACCATGCGACCGCGGGCTGCTGTGGCCTGGGTTGATTCACCCATGAGTTCAGCATTCGTGTCATTCCGTGTAATCCGTGGTCAAAGTCATCCGGCGGCGGCAGCAGTGTCATCGCGGCGGGCGCCGCTTGCCAAGCCCGGAGCGAGCCCCGATATTCGCCCCGCTATGGGAGCCTACGATTTCAATTTCGACCTGCCCGCAGGTGAAACCTACGTCCCTTCCTCCGACCGGCGCCGCGCCCTCCAGGCCCTGCTGCCCAAGGAGCCCTTCGCCCTCGCGCCCGTGGTCACCGACCGCGCCGCCTGGGCCCGCTGGGCCGACGATCCGTTCGGCCGGCAGATCCTCGCGAGCGCGCGGGAACTCGCCGCCGCGCCCTTCCCCGACTACACTGACGCCGCGTACCTCGACTGCCTGGCGCGCGAGGACGTGACCCACATCAACACGGTCCTGCCGCTCCTGCGTAAACGCCAGGTGACGTTCCTGCTCGCCGAGGCCATCCACGATGCGGGCGAATTTCTCGGCGTCATCGGCTCGGACACGAGACAGCTCGCGACGGTCCGCACGTGGATCCATCCCGGCAACGACCTCAAGAAACTCAATTACGACCTCAAGACCGTCGAACCCGACCTCGGCGTGGTGCACTTCGCGGAAAATCTCGCCCTGATTGATTTCATCCTCGGCCCGCGCCTGCCCGCCGACTTGCGCGCCCTGATCCGGAGCGAGGTGGACCGCCGCGTGCTCGCGCCGCTGCGCCAGCGCATCGAGAGCGGGCGCGACATTTACTGGTGGATCAATGTGAAGCACAACTGGAACGCCGTGTGCCTCTCCTGCTGCGCGCACACCGCCGCCGCGCTGCTGCCGTCCGCCGCCGACCGTGCGTGGTGGCTCGCGTTCGCCGAGTCGCTGGTGCGAAATTTCCGCGACGGTTTCGCCGATGACGGCGTGTGCACCGAGGGCGTGGGCTACTGGAGCTACGGCTTCATGCATTACATCTCGCTCTCCGAGCTGCTGCGCTCCGGCACGGGTAACGCGATCGATCTCCTCGACGAGCCCAAGATGCGCCGGGTCGCGCGCTTCCCGGAGCGCGTCGAGCTGCAGGCCGGGGTGTTCCCGAGCTTCGCCGACTGCGTCCTCAACCCCCAGCCGCTCACGTGGGCGCGCCTCTGGCTCGACAACCGCCTGGGCACGAACGAGCACGCGACCACCGCGGCCGCGCCCGGCACCGATCCGTTTGCCGGCATGAACCTGCAGTTCGCCGACGAGCCGCTGCTCTGGATGTTCCGGACGCACAACCCGCGGCAACCGTTGCGCCCCGCCCTCGCCCCGGAGCTGCGCACCTGGTTCGAAAACTCCGCCCTGCTCGTCTGCCGCCCCGGCCCCGCCACCACGCGCCCGCTCTCTGCCACGCTGCTCGGGGGCCACAACGGCGTGAACCACAATCACAACGACCTCGGCTCGTTCACCGTGGTCCTCGCCGGTCGCACGCTCATTCTCGACCCGGGCGCGGAGGTCTACAGCTTCCGCACCTTCAGCGAAAAACGCTACGAGAGCCAGCTGCTCAACTCCTACGGCCACCCCGTGCCGCGGGTCGCCGGCAAACTGCAGGAGGCCGGCCCCGAGTGGCGCGCCCGCGTGGTCAGCAAGGAATTCACCGCCGACACCGACCGCATGGTGCTCGACCTGCGCTCCGCCTACGACGTGCCGTCGCTGCGGAAGCTGGAACGCGAGTTCCTCTTCGACCGCCGTGGCGCCGGCTCGGTCACCGTCATCGACCGCGTGGAGTTCTCCACCCCCGCCGCCTATGAGTCGGCCCTCATCACGACCGGCCAGGTCGCCCTCACCGGCTCCACGCTAACCCTCACCGACGGCCCCGCCACGCTCACCGTGGAGGTGACCCTTGAGGGCGGCACGCTGGAAATCAGCACCGACACGATCAACCAGCCGCCGCACCCCACCCGCCTCGCACTGCGCTGTGCGGGCGAGGTCAAGTCCGCCACGCTGCGCACCGTGATCCGGCCGGCCTGAAGTCGCGCCCGCCCCCACGCCTCCCCGTCTCCCC
>QQNC01000195.1 GCA_003402695.1 Verrucomicrobiota bacterium
ATTTGAAGAACGAAATCCGGTAACCGGGAAGATTGGCCCGCGCCTTGTTTCCAGCGCCCCGGTTTCCCGCTCCATCGAGTTCCCGGATTTTTCCGCTCCTCCGCGTTTCCGCGCTAAATCCTGCTTTGGACGCGTCGCGCCTCACTCGCGGTAATGCGTCAGCAGCGCCCGCCGACTGTCGAACAGCCGCTTCGACTCGCTGCTGTTCTCCGTGAAATGCTGGATCGCCGTGAAGCCGGCCGCGAGCCGCGCCCGCGCGCGGTTCACGCATGATGCGCCATCGGGTTCGGCGCGAGCGCCGCACTGTCGCGCGGCCGGCGGTAGTTGACGCCGAGCCGGTCGAACCGCGCGAGCAGCCCATTGAGCCGAATGCGGAAATCCGCGAAATCCTTCCGCTCCACCGGCGACCACACCACCTCGGCCAGCGCGCTGAGCCGCGGATAAGCCCGGCGCTCCACCACGCTCAGGCTCGGCATGCGCTCGCGCCAGAGCTGGCCCTGCGCCCCGAGCACGCGGGCATGGTACGCCGGCTCGACGCCCATGAGAGGGTCGAACGCGTACACTTTCTCCAGCGTGGTGTGCGCCCCGATCTGGCCGCCTTCCTCCTCGGCGGTGCCCTCGGTGTAGTCGAAATACGTGTGCGACGTCGGCGCCATCACCACGTCGTGCCCAAGCCGGGCCGCCTCGATCGCCCATTTCACGTCGCGCCACGCCATCATGGCCGCGCCCGGTGCGAGCCCGCCTTCCTGAATCTCGTCCCAGCCGATGAGCCGGCGACCGTGCTTCGCCAGGAAATTTTCCGTGCGGCGGATGAACCAGCTTTGCAGCTCGTGGCCGTTCTTCAGCCCGTTCGCCGCCATGAAGGCCCGCGCGGTGGGCGAGGTCTCCCACTGCTCCTTCATCGCTTCGTCGCCGCCCACGTGGATGAACTTGGAGGGAAACAGCGCCAGCACCTCGGTGAACACGTTGTCTAGGAACTCGAGGGTCTCCGGCTTCGGCGCATACGTCTCGGGAAAAATCGTCCAACGCGGCTGCACCACCGGCGCGTAGCCGGGGGCGTCGGTGTTGCCGAGGTGCGGATACGCCGCAAGCGCCGCCGAGCTGTGCCCCGGCACCTCGATCTCCGGCACCACCGTGATGAATCGCTCCGCCGCATACGCCACGACGTCGCGGATCTCGTCCTGCGTGTAGAACCCACCGTGCGGGATGCCGTCGGACACCGGCTCATTGTCCACCTTTGGCGTCGCCGCCCGCCACGCGCCCACGCTCGTGAGCTTCGGGTATTTTTTGATTTCGATGCGCCAGCCCTGGTCGTCAACGAGGTGCCAGTGGAAGACGTTCAGTTTGTGCAGTGCGAGCGTGTCGAGGTACTTCTTCACCTCGGCCAGCGGCGAAAAATGCCGGCTCACATCCAGCAGCGAACCGCGCCAGCCGAAGCGCGGCCGGTCTTCGATTTCCACCGCCGCGACCGTCGTCGCCCCGCCACCCGCCCGCCAGCCGAAGCGCTCGATGTCCGGCGGCAGCAGCTGCCGGAGCGACTGCATCCCGTAAAACACCCCTGCCGCGCCGCCACCGCGGATCGTCACGCCCTGCGCTGTGACCGAAAGCGTGTAGCCTTCCCCGCCGAGTTTCGGGGTCAGAGCCGGGTCAATGCCGAGCGCAATGACGCTGCCGCCCGCGGGCGCCGACTCCGCCACTGTCACTGCGAGCAATTTGGCCAGCTGCGCCGCCACGCCGCGCAACGCCGCATCGCCCCCGGTTGCGACCACAGTCTGACCCGTGAGGGCAAAAGGCGCCCCGCCCGTGAGGCGGCACGAAACTGGGATCGGGATGATACTCGGGGTCTGGCTCATGGGATAAGGCGCAAAGGGATTATTTTTACCGGAGGCAACGGAGAGAACGGAGGGTTTCGAAGCCGGGAGCAAACCCTCTCTCCGCGGCCTCCGTTCCCTCCTGGGAAAACCGGATCCTCACAACCCCAGCAGGCTGCCGTTGCGCTTGATCCACTTCTCCGCGTCGCGCCAGGCGGGACAAACCTCCTCCACCCGCGCCCAGAAGCGCGCCGAGTGGTTCATTTCCCGGAGATGCATCAGCTCATGGTAAATGATGTAGTCGCGCACGAGCTCCGGCGTCTGCACCAGCCGCCAGTTGAGCGAGATCGTCCCGCCCGCCGAGCAGGAGCCCCAGCGCGAGCGCTGGTTGCGCACCGTCACCTGCTTCACGTCCACGCCCGTGATGGCCGACAGCTCCCACGTGCGGGCCGGCAGCTCCACCTTCCCGCGCCGCAGAAAGTGCGCCTCCAGCGTCGGCCGCAGGTCGCCGGCGAGGGACGGAACCCGGAAAACATCCGCGGCCAGGCAAATCTGGGGCCGGGACGGTTTATCTTCCCTAAAACCCACTGGTAAACCGTCGGCCTGCCCTGCGGAGCCTTGGCGAAGCAGAGCGCTGCGAATCTCGCACATCTCCCCCCGCCACAACACATGGGTGCCGAGCGGCCAGACCTCCGCGCCGCGCGGCCGCCGCGCCTGCCGCGCCCGCGCGCGGTCCAGCCAGTCGCGGTGCTGCTCGACGAACCGCTCCGCCTCGCGCACCGACCCGCGCGCCGGGATCACCGCCACCGCCGTGCCGTCGCGCCGCAGCGTGAGCCGGTAGTTCCGGGCCCGCGGGCTGCGTTCAAACACCACGTGGTCGCCCTCCGCCGGCGGCGCCTTGTGCACGCCCGGCTCCGGCGAAAACACTCCAAACAGGTTCTGCTGCTGCTCGCTCATCGTTCGCACCTAAACTCGCACGAACTCCCAGCTCGTCAACTTCCCGTCCTGCACCGTCAGCCAGGCAAAGCTCCGCGCCGAGTCGCCACGCGGCCGAGTGATGCAACCCGGGTTGAGCCAGCGCACCCCGCCGAGCAGCTCGTCGCGCGGCACATGCGTGTGACCGTGCAGCACCGCCGCCGTGCCCCGCGGCACCTCTGTCGGCGGGATGTGCGTCAGGAAAAATCTCACGCCCGCGCGCTCGAGGGAGAGTTCCAGCGGCCAGCCCGCCTCGGCATCGCAGTTGCCCTGCACCACGAGCAGCGGCCGCCCGAGTTCCCGGAATTCCAGCAGTGTCTCCGGCGCGCAGACATCCCCCAGGTGCCAGATCTCATCCGCCGCTTTCATCCGTTCCGCCAACCCCGGCGGATACCGGTCGTGGGTGTCGGAAAATACCGCGATGCGCATCAGCGGGACGCTGAAGCACGTGCTCCTCGTTTGACAGCGGATTTTCCGGGCCGAACATCCCCCCGTGCTCCGCGCCCTGGCCATTGATTTCAATTCCTTCTTCGCCTCGGTCGAACAGCAGGACCGGCCGGAACTGCGCGGGAAGCCCTTGATCGTCGTGCCCGTGCTGGCCGAGACGTCCGGCGCCATCGCCATCAGCCTCGAGGCCAAGCAGCACGGCCTGAAGCGCAACTGCCGCGTCGCCGAGGCCCGTGCCCAGATCCCCGGCCTCATCGTTGTCGAGTCGCGACCGGAACTCTACATCGCGTACCACCGCCAGCTGAAGGAGGTCATCGAGTCCCTCGCCTTCGTTAAAAAGGTCCAGTCCATCGACGAGCTCGAGTGCGAGCTGTCCGGCGTGTACGCCGAGCCCCCGCGCGCCCTCCGGCTCGCCGGGGAAATCCGCGCCAAGATCTACGAAAAAGTCGGCCGCTGCCTGCGCTGTTCCATCGGCATCGGCCCGAACTGGTTTCTGGCCAAGCTCGCGTCCGACATCATGAAGCCTGACGGGCTCGTGCTCCTCGACGAGACCGACATCCCGGGGAAAATCCTGCACATCGACCTCGGCGACTTCACCGGCATCGGCGAAAACATGGCGCAACGCCTCCGCGCCGCCGGCATCACCAATGTCGCCGGGCTCTACGCCGCCGACAGCGCGCGGCTCCGCAGCATCTGGGGCAGCGTCGAGGGCGCCCGCTTCCACGACTGGCTCCACGGCGGGGTGCAGGAGCGCGAGCCCGTCAAGCACAGCACCGTCGGCCACAGCGCCGTGCTGTCGCCGGACAAGCGCCACGCCCCCGCCGCCCTCGCCGTCCTGCATCGTCTCCTCCAAAAGGCCGCCATGCGGCTGCGACACGAGGGCTTCTTCGCCGGCGGCCTGCGTCTGTCGGTGAGTTACCGCGACGGGACCGAGTGGAGCTCCGACCTGCGGTTCAACGAGACCCAGGACACCCTCCATTTCATCCACGTCCTGAACGAACTCTGGACCCGCCGGCCCCAGGCTCATGCGACCAAGGCCCCGATGTCCGTCGGCATCATCCTCCACCAGCTGCTCGCCTCCCACCTCCACACCGCCGACCTGTTCGAGGCCGCCAAGGAAAACAGCCGGTCGCGCCTGCTCGGCGCCGTGGACACCCTCAACAAGACCTTTGGCAAAAACTCCGTGTATTTCGGCGGCGCGCACGGCGCCACCGCGTACGCCCCGATGCGCATCGCCTTCACCCGCATCCCCGAACCCGAGATCGAGGAAATCGACGCCACCCGGAAGCGCCGCCTCCGCCCGAAAAAGGAGACACCCGCGCCGCCGGAGGAGTAGCGCCGATGCGGCCGTCGGCAATAATCGCAAAGGCGCTTGGTCCTTAGGATATTACAGAGGGCCGATTACCCTCAAAACCCGGCCCTTGACACTCCCTAGGGCGTCAGGCACCTCTAACCCTCTTTTTCTTCAATAAGTCATGCAACCCACATTCCGCCCACACCGCAAGAAGCGCGCCCGCAAGATTGGTTATCGCGCCCGCATGGCCACCCGTGGTGGCCGCAAGGTCATCCGTTCCCGCCGGCTCAAGCGCCGCAAGCGTCTGACGGTGGTCTGACCCTGCTCGCCTTCGCGAGCCGCAGTCCCATGCGT
The DNA here is from genome assembly GCA_003402695.1 of Verrucomicrobiota bacterium. Taxonomy (GTDB): domain Bacteria; phylum Verrucomicrobiota; class Verrucomicrobiia; order Opitutales; family Opitutaceae; genus Opi-474. The sequence continues at coordinate 4,882 of QQNC01000195.1, forward strand.
TTCCGCCCTGAGCAGCATTTGCGGCGCCCGGGTGATTTTCGCACCGTGCGTGAGCAGGGCCGCCGCCTCGACTGCGGCGCCTTCACCGTCTGGTTTTTTCGGCGCGAACCCGCCCCCGCCCCGGCCGCCCTCCCGCGCGTCGGCGTAGTCGCGTCCATCGCCCAGGTCGGCGGCGCCGTCCAGCGCAACCGCGCCAAACGCCGGCTCCGCGCCGTCTTCCGCTCCCACCAA
>QQNC01000196.1 GCA_003402695.1 Verrucomicrobiota bacterium
CCGGTGATCTCGCGCACCGCTCCGCGCAGTTTCACCTGGTCGGGTTCGTCCACGCCCAGCTTCAGCATGCGCAGGATGGGCGTGTTGCGGTCAGGCTTCTTGTTGTCTCTCAGCCGCAGCGCAAAATTGGCGTCCGCCAGGGAGTCCGAGGCGTTCATGCCCTCCACGCGATACGCCGTCATCGACGCGGGTTCGTCGCGCAGCGCAATCACGCCCAGTTTCGCGGCGTGCCGGAAGTTTTGCGTCTCCCGGAAACGCAGCTGCTCAAACGTGCCCAGCAGCGGCAGGTACCGGCTGATACCCGACTCAAGGTAAAACGTCCAGTAAACCGGCTCGCCGCCATGCGCCCGCGACGTGCCGCGCACCGTCGACGCCATGGTCTCGCCACGAGGAAACGCCGTGAGCCGCAGCGCCGCCGAGAGCTTGAAGGTCCCGTTGGCATAGTCATCCAGCACCAGCATCCGCCAGTACGGCGCCGCCGGGATCTGCGTCCGGTCCGTCACATCCACGCTCAAGGCCACGCTGTTGTCCTGCTGGATCTCGGTCACGTCGCCAAACTTGATGCTGTCATTGAAGCCCGTCCGCGCCTTCTTCGCCGCGAAGCGCTCCAGGAACAGGCTGTTCTCCAGTTGGAAACGCGGGATCGCCAGGAACAGCAGCGCCGACACGCCCACGACGCCGACAAAGAGCACCGCGCCGAGCGTCACCACGCGCCAGTCCGCCACCGCACGCACCCGCGCCGCCAGGCGCCGCCAGCGCAGGTGCGCCGCCCAAGCCGGCCGGCCGGGCTCGCCGGGTTTCGGCGCGACCGTCTCCACCGACTCGACCAGGTTGATCACGAGCAGGAACGCCAGCGCGCATGCCGTGAACACCAGGATCTGCACCGCAAACACCAGCGACACCGTCAGCACGCCCGCCACCACAATCAGGAACAGCCCGAGCACGATCACCTGCAGGTCGTCGCGCTTCTGTCGGTAGCTGATGCCGCGGTAGAGCAGCAGCAAAATATCCAGCCGCACGATCGCCGGCAGCACCTGCCCGGTCAGCCACAGGTCGCCGACAAAAAAAACCACCACCGCGGGAAACACCAGCCGGTGCGTCCACGCCGGCACCAGCGCCGGCAGACCCGGCCGGATCAGCGCCGCCACTACCGCCACCGTCGTCAGGCCCATCAGCGTCCAGGCCTCGAAGTCGAGGTAGAACACCGTCCACACCGCCAGCAGCACGAGGGCGCCGCCGAGCAGCCATTTGAGCTGGTAGAGCTCCTCGAGGCTAAGCTGTGGCCGTTTTTTCTCCATCGACATAGGCGGCCACCCCGCGCGCCCCGTCGGGGGCGAAGGTCAGCACGTTGCGTTTTGCCTTGGTGGGCTCGGCCACTGCGACCGCGCCACCCGGTCCCGCTTCCTTCCGCGGCTCCACCAGCGCAAGCCGGTCCAGCAACGTTTCCAGATCATTCACGCGCCGGATCGGGACCGGCGGCTCGTCATCTATCGCCGCGGCGATCAGCTGCCCGGCGCGGAACAGGTCTTCGGCCAGCGTGGCGCAAAAACTCACCAGCAGTTCGAACTGATCCGGGTGGGGCCACCCCGCCGCATCCGTCCGCAGCCAGAGCGAAAATCCCTCTGTGCTCTCCGCCGCAAACTGCCGCACGAGCAACTGCCGCGACCGCGCGCTCGCCTTCCAATGGATGAGCCGGTGCGAGTCAGCCTCGGCATACCGCCGGAGTGCCAGCAAATCTCCCCCGCTTCCGGTGCGGGAGGTCCGCTCCCCGCCGGCCGTCCGCCGGGCCCCGGCTTCCTTCAGCCGGCGGTACGTGACGGGAGCGGGCCAGACCATGAGTTCCGCGCGCAGCTCCGTGGTCAGGAGTTTTTTCAGGAAGCCAAAGGGAAACTGCGAACCGATGCCCGACAGCTCCACACGCAGCCGGCCGCGCCGCCGCGGCTTGAACAGCCAGTCGAGCCGGGTCTCGCCGCGCGGATCGAGCCGCTCCCGCAGGAACAGCCGGCCGCGCGTCTCCCCTTGCTCGGCCTTGGCCCACTCCACGCGGAGATCAATCCCCTTGCCCGTGATCGTGGATTCCGGGGGCGGGGGCGGACCGTCCTCCACGTGGCGGGCCAGCAGCTCAAACCACAACCCGTAGGTCGGCAGGAAGGCCTTGCGGTTGCGCAACCCCAGCCCGACCACGGCCTCGTGTCCCGCCCGCAGCGGCGGCGCCAGTTCCAGCCGCCACGCCACGCCGCGGAAATTGAGCCACGATAGCACACCGCTCAGGATGAGGCAGGAGAGCAGTAGCGAGAGCGTGATGAACAGGATGTTGTTGGCGGAATTGTAGGCCGCCATGCCGATGCCGAGGGACAGCGCAATCAACAGCGTGCCGGACAACGTCGGCAGGATGCGCTGCCCGCGCTGCGGAAAAACCAGCGCCCACAGCACCCGGTTCCAGGTGAACCGGCGCCGGGCCCCGCGCGCACCCGGGCCCTGCCAGCCGGCGGCTGCGGAACTGGCAGTGAGCGCAGGCGTTGGGTTAGGCGCAGTCTTCAAGGGATAATTTCCAACGGGGTCATTCAGGCCTCCCGGTCATTTTCACTTAATAGGTGAAATCGACCGGGAGACATTTGCTCACGTCGGCAGTGCCAGCGAGGCCACGATCCGGCGCAGCACGGTGACGATCGCCCGGCGCTCCTCGAGGGCATCGCTCGTCTGGCGGGCCAGCGAGAGCCGGTGCGAGAGGATCGGCGTGACCAACTCCACCACGTCATCCGGCAGCACAAAATCGCGTCCGTGCACCAGCGCCCGCGCCTGCGCCGCCGTGCGCAGCGCCAGGCCGCCGCGCACGCTGACGCCGGACTTGAATTCGGCCTCGCTGCGCGTCGCCGTCACGATCCGCAGGATGTAATCGAGCACGCTGTCCTCGACGAAGACCTGGGCGACCAGCGCCTGCAGCCGCAGCACGTCGGCGCGCGTGATGACCGCATTGAGCTTGATCGCATCGTAGCTCGTGCGCGCGATTCGCAGGATCTCGAGTTCATCCGCGGGCTGCGGATAACCCATCTGCAACCGCATGAGAAAGCGGTCCATCTGGCTCTCCGGCAGCGGAAACGTCCCCTCGTAGTCCACCGGGTTCTGCGTCGCGAACACCATGAACGGCGCGCCGACCGCGTGCGCCACGCCGTCCACCGTCACCCGCGCGCGGTCCATGACCTCCAGCAGCGCTGACTGGGTTTTCGGCGTCGCGCGGTTGATTTCGTCCGCCAGCACCACGCTCGCGAAGATCGGACCCGGCTTGAACACAAACTCCTTCGACGTCTCGTCGTAGATCGCGACGCCGGTGACATCGCCCGGCAGCAGGTCGCTGGTGAACTGGATGCGCGAGAACGTGCAGTCCATCGAGCGGGCGAGCGCATAGGCGAGCGTGGTCTTGCCGACCCCGGGCAGATCCTCGATGAGCAGGTGGCCGCCGGCGACGAGGCAGATGATGACCTGCTCAATGACTTCGTCCTTGCCCTTGATCGACGCCTGCATGCTCGTCCGGAGCCGGTCCAGCGCCTGTTTCGCCTCGGTGACCTGCGCGGTCTGCATGAAGTCGCTCATGCCGGTTAAAAGGGACCAAACCCGGCGATTCGTCAAACCGCCGTCGGGCCATAAGGCGCGGATTTATCCGGGATTTATACGTAGGCTGCCTGCTCGCCGGCGCTCGCTGAAACGCGAGCAAGCTCGCTACCTACCATTCGATCAAAACCCGCATATCTGCCTGTTCCCTGCCTTTCCCGCTCCTCCGTGCCTCCGCGATCAAACCCTACTTCAGCTCGAGCAGCTTGATCAGCGCCGAGAAATCCTCGTCGCCCAGCCCGCGCGCCTCGGCCGCATGCAGTGCGGCACGCACCGTGTCGAGCACCGGCAACCCGGCTCCACCCGCCGTGTGCATCGCCAGCCGCATGTCCTTCGACATGTGCTTCACCGAGAATTGCGGCGCAAAATCCCGCGCCTTCAGCTTCGGCTCCTTCAGTTTGGTCAGGCCGGAATAGCCCGCGTTCTTGCCGATCGCCTCAAAGAAGACCTCATCCGTCACGCCGGCCCGGCGGCAAAGCGTCAGCGCTTCGCTCAGCGCCTGCATCTGCGCCGCCAGATTGAGGTTCATCGCGAGCTTGAGCGTGCAGGCCTGCTCGTTCGTGCCGATGACGAAGCGGTGCGCCGACACCAGCGAGAGCAGCGGCTCCAGCTCCGCGATCAACCCGCGGTCACCGCCGAGGTAATAAATCGTCTGCCGCTGTTCCGCCGCGGGCTTGCTGCCGGTGAACGGCGCCGCGAGATACCGCGCCCCGCGCGCGACCACGAGCGCCGCGAACCTCGCACTGCTCTCCGCGTCGATGGTGCTCGACTGCACCACGATCTTGCCCGGTCCAAGCTTGGGCAGGATGCGCTTCAGCACGTCCTCCACCGCCGCCGGGTCGGCGACGACGATCTGAATGACATCCGCCGCCGCCGCGACCGCCTCAGGCGTCGCCTGCCACTGCGGAATATCTGGCTGCGGCGTCCGGTTCCACGCCCCGGCGAGCACGCCCGACGCATGGTAATGCCGCGCCCACACTCCGCCGATGATTCCCAGACCAAGTACGCCGATTTTCATAAGATGATAGTGTTAACCATGAAACACACGAACCTCCCAAATGCCAAACCGCAAGCGACGAGACTTGCCCGCGAATCACGCGAATGGACGCGAAATATTCGGACTTCGATCTGATCGATCCAGGGTTACCCCAACGGCCACGGATGAATCCGAGCCACGCAAGCTTGGGTTCAGACTGATCCGCTTCCGGAGTGACTGCCGCAGTCGCCTTGGTTGTGTTCCGAAAGTTTCGCGTCCATTCGCGTGATTCGTGGACAAAATTCCGGTTCACCAGCTCCGGAACAGCATCCGCTGCTCGGGCGTGTAACGGGCCAGTGTCGCCGGCAGGACGTGCTGCTCCTCGTCCATCGTGGAGATGTTCTGCGACTTCATCCAAAACGGGCCGTAGCCGACATGCAGCGTCTTCCGCGTCTGGCCCGAGCGAATCGACAGCCCGCCATGCCGCAGGTTTTCGGTGAAGAG
>QQNC01000197.1 GCA_003402695.1 Verrucomicrobiota bacterium
GCCCAGGACTTGCGCGAGCCGGTGTTGGGGGCGTGGCGGTAGGTGCGGAGGGCGGAGCCGTCGAGCCAGGCCTGGGAGAGGGCGTTGATGACCTGCTCGCGCGAGCCGCCCAACATGGCCGTGACGACGGCGGTGGAGGCGACGCGGACGAGGAGGACGTGGTCGAGCCCGACGCGGTTAAAGGAATTATCGAGGGCGAGAATGCCCTGGATTTCATGGGCTTTCACCATGGCAACGAGGACGTCGCGCATGGTGATTTTCGAATCTCGTATCGCGATTTTAGATTGGAAGGCGGCGGGTTCGGCTCCGGTGGCCTGCTGGCGGCTGAGCCAGTCGGCGACGGAGAGAATGGCGCCGAGGTTGTCGGAGGGGTGGCCCCATTCGGCGGCGAGCCAGGTGTCGTTGAAGTCGAGCCAGCGGACGATGGTGCCGAGGTTGAAGGCGGCCTGGACGGGATCGAGTTCGTAAGGGGTGCCCGGGACGCGGGCGCCGTGCAGGATCGTGGTCCCCGGCACGACGGGGCCGAGGAGTTTGGTGCAGGCGGGGTAGGCCAGAGCCAGGATGCCGCAGGCTAGGGTGTCGGCGAGACACCAGCGGGCGGTGTCGAGGGCCTCGGCGCTGGTGATCGGCGCGCTGAGTGCGTAGTCGGCGATCGCGGTGAGGAGGGAGTCGGGCGGAGGGCGGACGTTGGAAATGGGGGCGGACATGGGGAGGAGTTCACGCAGAGGCGCGGAGACGCAGAGGAGAGAGAATTGGCTCAGCGCCTTTGCGGCTCTGCGTGAGGAACTTCAGGTGGGCGGAGGGCGGACGTTGGAAATGGAGGGCGGACAAGGGGAGGAGTTCACGCAGAGACGCGGAGACGCAGAGGAGAGAGAATTGGCTCAGCGCCTTTGCGGCTCTGCGTGAGGGAGTTATCTTTGCGAGAGGAGCACGAAGGGCCGGTTCTCCGGGCCAGTGTAGTTGGCCCCGGGGCGGATGATTTTGCCGTCGATGCGCTGCTCGGCGATGTGGGCGGCCCAGCCGGCGGTGCGGGCCATCACGAAGAGCGGGGTGAACATGGCGGTGGGCACGCCCAGTTCGCGGTAGGCGACGGCACTGTACCAATCGAGGTTGGGGAACATCCGCTTCTCGTTCCAGAGGAGGGTTTCAATCCGCTCGGCGATGTTGAAGGGGTTCAGGTCCCCGGCCGCGGTGCAAAGCTGCCGGGCGATTTCCTTAATGACGGGATTGCGCGGATCCCCGGTGGTGTAGACCGGGTGGCCGAACCCGATGACGATTTCGCGCCGGGCGACCCGCGCGCGGATGTCCGCCTCAGCCTCTTCGGGGGTACGGTAGCGCTGCTGGATCTCGAGGGCGACCTCATTGGCGCCGCCGTGCCGGGGGCCGCGCAGGGCGCCGATGGCGCCGGTGATGGCGGAATAAAAATCGGAGCCGGTGCCGGCGATGACCCGGGCGGCGAACGTCGAGGCGTTGAACTCGTGCTCGGCGTAGAGGATGAGGGACTGGTCGAGCGCGCGGACGTGGGCCGCGGCCGGCGCTCGCTGGTGCAGCAGGTTGAGAAAATGGGCCGCAACCGAGGGATCGGCGGTCTCCACGGCGATGCGGGCGCCGCTCTGGGTGAAATGATACCAGTAGAGCAGTACGGACGGAAACACCGCGACGAGGCGGTCGGCGAGTTCGCGCGCCCCGGAGGCGGAGCCGGCGCTGGCGCCGGACTCGGGCAGGGTTTCCGGTTCGAGGGTGCCGAGCATGGAACAGCCGGTGCGGAGCACGTCCATCGGGTGCGCGTGCTTGGGAATCTGCTCCAGCACGGAGCACAAGGCGGGGGGAAGGCCGCGGAGCCGGATGAGCTTCGCCTGGTAGACGGCGAGCTCGGCGGCGTTGGGCAGGCGTTCGTGAATCAGCAGGTGGGCGACTTCCTCAAAAGAGGCGCCGCGGGCGAGGTCGGCGATGTCGTAGCCGCGGTAATGCAGGTCATTGCCTGTCCGGCCGACCGTGCAAATGGCGGTGTTGCCCGCGATGATGCCGGAGAGCGCGACGGACTTCTTGGCCTTGGGGGCGGGAAGCGACGTGGGGTCCGAGCTCATGGCGCAACCTGGGTTACCCCTTCGGCTTGTAACCGAGGATATCGTAGAGGTCGGCGCGGGTTTGCATCTTTCCGACCACGGCCTTTTGCGTGCCGTCTTTCCGGATCGCCTGGAATACCTCCAGCGAGGCGGCCGCCGCGGCGCGCGAGGCGGAAAGGGGGTAGAGGGCCATGGCGATGCCGGTCGGACGCAGCTCGTCGAGGGTGAACAGGGGGGTCCGGCCGAATTCGGTGAGATTGGCGAGCACGGGGACTTTTAGCGCGGCAGCAAACTGGCGGTAGTCCTCGAGTGTGGTGAGGGCCTCGGCAAAAATCATGTCGGCGCCGGCCACGACGTAGGCTTGGGCGCGGGCGATGGCGGTGGGCAGGCCCTCGACCGCGGCCGCGTCGGTCCGGGCCATGATGACGAAGTCCGGGTTCGACCGTCCCTTCACTGCGGCCTGCACGCGCGCGACCATTTCGGCGGTGGGGACGAGTTGTTTGCCGGGAAGATGCCCGCAGAGCTTGGCCGGGACCTGGTCCTCGAGGTGAACTCCCGCAGCGCCAGCACCGGACATGGCGTGTACGGAGGCGCCGGGATCACCCCAGCCGGTGTCGATGTCCACGAGTAGGGGAAGGTGCACGCTGCGGACAATCCGGTGGACGTCGGGCAGCACATCCGTGAGGTCAGTTTCACCGATATCGGGCAGACCGCAGGAATGATTGGCGACGCCGGCACCGGAAAGGTAGAGGGCGCGGAAGCCCGCCCGCTGGGCGAGTCGCGCGGCATAGGCGTTGATCACGCCGGCGATCTGCAGGGGTTTTTCCACCTTGAGCGCTTCACGGAACTGTAAGCCGGGGTTCATGCGGAAAGAAAAGGACTGTCCGGGGGACGAGGCGGACAAGATGGCGGGAATGGCGGGCGGTGTCGAGTACCGGACCGAAACGCCACGGGCGGGTGGGACCGCGCTGAGAATCAGCGGGCGGCCGGCGGCCGGGAAAATTTCCGCATCACGGGGCGCAGGAAATAATAAAGGCTGCCGATAATCATCGGCACGCTGATCAGCCATGCGGTGGCGGCGTGAACGCCGGTCCAGCCAAACCGCTGGAGAAACGCCGCGGGGTTATCCCGGAAGGAATGGATGAGCGTGGAGACCGACAGCGGTATGGGAGGTGCGCCCCAGATTTTTTCACCGATCCGCACATAGACCAGGATGAGCCCGAGCTGCAAGGGGCCCAGCAGCTGGTTCAGCGTCTGCAGGATGGGCTGGTTGAGTCGCAGCCAGAGTCCGACCCCGAGGTTGAGCAGGGACGTGAAGCCGAGGAAAGGCAGCAGCGAGCAGGCTGTGCCCACGGCGAAAGTGAGGGCGATTTTATCCGGAGTGACGCCCTGGGTGAGGAGCGTCCGGACGGGCCGGATGAGACGTCGCTGCCAGAAAGACGGAGGAGAGGGAGGTTGCACGAAAGGTGATACGCGTGAGAACGGAAACAGGCGGCCAAGCGGGGAGGTGTCCGCCGCCCATTTGGGACCGGGCCCGGCCGATCGGCAAAAAGAAAAAGGGCGGAGACTTTCGTCTCCGCCCTTTGAAGTAAGGCGACAGTTAAGCTTTCAGCTTAGAAGGTCAGCTTGTTCGTGATGAACACCTGGCGACCAGGGGAGGCCACAACGCCACCTTCGAAGTACAGCTTGTCGGTCAAGTTCTGCACGCTGATGGTGGAGGTGAGCTTATAGCCCATGAGTTCCCAGGGGTAAGCAACGTTCGCGTCGAACACGAAGTAGTTGCCGGACTGGAAGCCGCCACCGAGCGGATTCCACGTCACGTCACGCGAGAGAACCATCTTGGACGAGTAACGGGTACCCAGGGCCAAGGAGAGGCCGTGGAAGAGACCGTCGGTGATGGTGTACTTGCTGAACGAGTTCAGGCGGAATTCCGGCACGTTCTCGAGACGGGCGCCGTAGTAGATGTCTGAGGCGACCTTCGCATTGTTGCCGGCAACCGTGCTGAGGTTGTACGCCAAGTAAGCAGCGGAACCGGGCTTGTTGACCGTCGGGGCATTGACCGTGTGGGCCGTCCACAACCAGGCGCCGTTAACGACGGTCTGGAAGTTCTTGATCGGGGTCCAAGTGACTTCGAAGTCAGCACCCTCAACCACGTCCTTCTGACCAACGGTGCGCCAGCGGAGCAGGCGAGCGCCGGAGAAGTTGAAGCCGGTCGGATTCACAAACGCACCAGGAGCACCGAAGTACTGGTAGTTGTTCGCGAAATCGAGGGGTTCGTTGTTGTTGGCGGTCGCATCGTCCACGCGGCGGTTGACGCGGAACATGTGGAACACCGACAGGGTACCGACGAGCTTGTCATCCCAGAGGGAGGTCTTGACACCGATTTCGGTGTTACGACCCGTCTCGGGTTTGATCAGGACGTCAGCGCCGCTGTCGTGCAGCGCGTTGACCAGGTCAGCCGTGCTGGTGAGCGTCGCGCCCCTGTAGATGAAGGGATTCGCGGCGTTGCCACCGGGGAGCGAGCCAAGGTAGGCCTTGGCCGCGGCGAACCACTGCGGGGGCGACAGCGGGGAGAAGCCGCCCGCATTCGTCGCACCGTTGCGGTTGTAGATCTTGCTCGTGGAGATGTAGACGTTGATGTCTTTCTTCACCTGGTACGAGAGACCGACCATCCAAGCGGTGCCGGCGATACGGGAGTGATTACCACCGAAGTCGGCGGAGTACGCCGGATCATAGCCGTAGTAGCTCGGCAGGTAGGTCGTCGTATCGTAGTAGGCGGACGGCGGGGGCGAGACCCACGGGAAGTTGTCCGTGAGGTACTGGCCGCTGTCCCGGTGCATTTCGCGGCGGACGCCGGCGAGGACCGTCAGGCGGTCATCGAGCATCTGGCCCTGGTAGTTCACATAACCGGCCTGCTCTTGGTAGTAGTAACCGTCGAGCTCGTTACGGTCGATGACGAACAGGGGCTTGATGTCCGGCTGGATTTCATAGCCCGGATCCCAGTTCAA
>QQNC01000198.1 GCA_003402695.1 Verrucomicrobiota bacterium
ATCGCGGCGAAGTGCGACACGGCATCATTGACCTCGCGGCTGCGGATCTCCTCGCCGGCCACGCGTCCGCCGATCTCCAGCTCGGCCGAGCGGCCGTTGAGCCGGGTGCCGAGCTTCAGCCCGGCGAGCGCGGCCCGCAGGCCCGGCAGGTCGTCGGGTTTCACGCCCTGGCGGAGCATCTCCGCCGTGAGCGCGCGGTAGTACGAGCCCGTGTCGACGTGCAGCAGGTCAAATTGCTCGCTGAGCGTGCGGGACGAGGACGACTTGCCGGAGGCGGCACCGCCATCGATGGCGACAATGATGAAGGGGGTGGTGGCCATCAGGGGGCGAGTGATCTTTGGCGGAGGGACTCCAGCAACGCAAAAAAATCGGGAAACGTCTTTGCGCAGCACGCGGGATCTTTGATGGAGAGCCACGGCCGACCGTCGCCGTGGAGATTGTGGCAGCCGAGGATGCCGAAGCCCATGGCGAAACGGTGGTCGTGATAGGTCTCGATTTCGACGCCGGACTGGAGCGGGCGCGGCGTGATCGTGAGCGAGTCTTCGGTCTCGACCACATCCTGGCCCAGTTTGCGCAACTCGCGCGCCATCCCGGCCACGCGGTCGGTCTCCTGCTTGCGCGTGTGGGCGATGCCGGTGATTTTCGTCGGCCCGGCGAGCAGTGGGGCGATGGCCGCGAGCGTGAGGAAGGTGTCGGAGAACGCGTTGAAATCCGCGGTCACCCCGCGGTGGGGTGCCCCGGTTACGACCGCGGCATCTGCGCCGGAGTGGTCCTCCCTTTCCGTCACGGCCAGGCCGGCCGGCGCGAGCACCGGGGCAAACGCCACGTCCCCCTGCAGGCTGGTGGCGATCGAGTAGCCGGACAGCGCGAGCCGGCCGCGGGTCACGAGCGGCAGGACGAGAAAGTAGCTCGCGGCCGAGGCGTCGCCCTCGATGGCGTAGGTCCGGGGGCGCTCGGCGAATTGCCGGAGCATGCGCTCCGTCATCGCGATGAAGGGCTTGGACACGGTCCCGCCCTGTAATTTCACCGTCAGCGGGCGGCGGGCATGCGGGGCGATGAGCAGCAGGGCGGAGAGCAGTTGGGAGCTCTCGGACGCGTCGATCTCCACCACGCCGCCGGCCAGGCCCGCCGTCTGCAGCGTGAAGGGGAAGTTCCGGGCGCTGGCCTTCGCGCCCTGGGTGGCGAGGGCGTCGAGCAGCGGGCCGATCGGGCGGCGGTACATCGCGGGGTCGCTGTCGAAATGATAGGAACCGTCCGGCCGCAGGCAGACAAAGGCGGTCAGAAAGCGGGCGGCGGTGCCGGCATTGCCGACAAAGAGCTTGGCCGAGGCCACCGGGATTTTACCGCCGCAGCCGGCGATGTGCATGGTCCGGGCCTGGGCGTCGGTGGTGACCGCGATGCCGAGCTGGTTGAGCGCGGCCGCCATGATTTCCGTGTCCCGACTGAACAGCGCATTGGTCAGCGTGACCGGCCCGTCCGCCAAGGCCGCGAGGATGAGCGCGCGGTTGGTGATGCTCTTCGACCCGGGCAGCGTGACCGCGCCACGCACAGGATGCGTGAACGGGTGGATCGGCAGCAGGTCGGGCAGGGACATGGCACCACCAGCGTCAATGAGCCCGCCCTCAGCGCCAAGGTGTTTTTTCGCGGGAAGGCCCGACCCGTGCGCGATCCGCGCCAAGGCCAGTGTCACCTATTGGGTTACGCTTTGCGGGGGGAATGGGGCGGGAGGGAAGTGGGTTGGGCGCGCGAGGCGTTACCAACGGGCGGGGCGGGCGGCCGCGCCGGCCGGCGCTCAGGAGAGCGGGCGGAACTGGTCGCGGTAGGCCTTGCCGCGCTCGAGGTGCGCGATGACCTCGAGCCAATCGCGGTTGGAGACCGCGGCGTGCAGGGTCTGGAGCTCGTCCTGGTATTGCCGGAGCGCGCGGAGAATCTCGTCGCGGTTTTGCTCAAGAATGGTGCGCCACAGCTGCGGGTCGCTCGCAGCGATGCGGGTGGTGTCGCGCAGCCCGCCGCCGGAATAGTTGCGCCAGGTCGGGTCCTTTTTGGCCAGAAACGCACAGAGGCTCGACGCCAGGACCTGCGGCAGGTGGCTGATGTGGGCGACAATCTCGTCGTGCTGGTCGGGTGAGAGCGTGACGGGCTCGCCGCCGAGCTCGTGCCAGAAGCGCACCACGGCCGCGACGGCGGCCGGGTGGCTGGACGCGAGCGGGGTCACAAAACACGTGCGGCGCTCGAAGAGGCCGGCGCTGGCGTGCTCCCAGCCGGTCTTTTCCGAGCCGGCCATGGGGTGGGACCCGACGAAATGGGCGCGTTCGCCAAGCGCCGCATGACCGAGGCGGGCAATGTCGCCCTTTACACTGCCGACGTCGGTGACGATCGCGCCGGGGGTGAGGTGGGGCGCGATTTGCTGGACGAGCGGTACAATGCAGTCCACGGGCGCGGCGATGACGACCAGGCTGGCCCCGCGCACGGCCTCTTCCGGCGTGTCGGCCACGGCGTCACACCACGGCTGTTCGCGCAGCTTCAGCCGCACCTCGGGTCGCCGTGCCCAGAGCACGATGCGCGAGGCGGTGCCATGCGTGCGCGCGGCGCGGGCCACGGAGCCGCCGAGCAGGCCGGGGGCGAGGATGGTGAGGGTGGCGGACATGACACCTTGGAAACGGCAAAAGCACTGGCTGTCGAGCGTCGGAAATCGGGGCCACCAGCGGCCAGCCATCGGCTTTCAGCGGCAAATTCCAGCGCCCCCTCCATGCGTGAGCCGCAAACCAATGAGCGACTCTCGTTCGCGAAAGTCTGGTCGTGGTCCGATTACTCAGGGCTGATCGCGGCCGCTTTCTCCGCCTTTATCCGCCGAGCTTCACGATGCGGTCGAACTCGGCCTTGGTGACCGGTGTGACCGACAGCCGGTTCTGACGGAAAAGGATCATCTTCGCGAGGGTGGGATCCAACCGGAGCTGGGGCAGGGTGACGGGCTGGGGGAGCGGGGCGTCCGCCTTGAGCTCGACTGCCACCCAGCCGGGTTCGTCCGCGGTGGTGTCGGGGAACGAGGGTTTGGTGACCTCGGCGACGCCGACGACGGCCTTGGTGGTCATGCTCTCATAGAATAAAACGCGGTCGCCGCGCCGCATGGCGTTGAGATGAATGCGCGCCGAATAATTGCGCACGCCGGTCCAGGCGGTGCGGCCGTCGCGGACCAAGTCGGTCCACGCGTAGGCCTCGGGTTCGGATTTCACCAGCCAGTATTGGGTTGTCATGCAGAGGGGGGTTTGGTGCGCTGGCACTGAAATGGACGAGGATCCCCCTGAAAAGGTAAAAGCCCGCCGAGATCTGAGGATTATCTTCGTGGTCATGGCGGTGGGTACCCTGCTGCCGCTCGCTTTGTTCTATTTTTTCCGCTAAAACCGCCGCTCCATGAACAAGACGATGTTCGTCATCCGCTCGGTGTTTTTTGTGCTCTGCGGGGCCGCGGGCTGGCTCGTGTGTTATGCGATTGAGGAGTGGGATGCCCACCGGCTCCTTGCGACCGTGATCGGCCTGTTGCTGGGCACGCTGGTCATCCTCGTGGACTTCCTGCTCAAGGGCTTTTCGCTGCGCGGCTTGTCGGCCATCACGTTCGGCCTCGGGATGGGCACCCTGATCGCCTATTTCATCGGCACCTCGCCGCTGTTCCGGTTTGGCGAGCCGCAGATCATCTACCTGTCGCAGCTCGCCCTGTTTATCGTCTGCACCTACCTCGGCACCGTCATCGCCCTGCGCGGTAAGGACGAGTTCAACCTCGTGATTCCGTATGTGCGCTTCGTGCCGCATGACGTGGATGTGCCGCTGGTGGTGGTGGACACGAGCGTGCTGATCGACGGCCGCATCGCCCGGGTGTGTGACGCCGGATTTCTCAGCGCGGCGCTGATCATCCCGCGCTTCGTGCTGAACGAGCTGCAGTCCGTCGCCGATTCGGCCGACCTGCACAAACAGGCGCGCGGGCGCCGCGGGCTCGACGTGCTGAACGAGCTGCGCCGCAACAAGCGCCTCGACATCCGCATCGTGGAGAGCGAGGTCGCGAAGCGGGAGGACATCGAGGCCAAACTCGTCTTCCTCGCCCTGAGCATGCGGGCCAAGCTGCTGACCACGGACTACAATCTCGCGAAGATGGCGGAATTCCAGGGCGTGCCCTGGCTCAATCTCAACGAACTGGCCCGGTCACTGCGGACCGAACTGATGCTGGGCGAGACGGTCGAGGTCGAACTCCTCAAGCCGGGCAAGGATGAGGGCCAGGCCGTGGGCTTCCTCGAGGACGGCACGATGGTGGTCGTAAACTTGGCCCGCGCGTACATCGGCCGCCGCGTCAGCGCCGAGATCGTCAGCATTCTGCCCACCGCGGGAGGCAAGATGGTCTTCGCCAAGCTGCTCAGCGCGAATTGAGGCCGAAAGGGCCCGCGAGGCTGCGGGGGAGCGGAGGCCCGCCGTCGCCAAGGCTTTGGCGGGCAATTTACCCGCGGATTCCGACGGTAAATTGGTGGAGCAGATGGGGATCAAACCCACGACCTCGTCGTTGCGAACGACGCGCTCTATCAACTGAGCTACTGCCCCGTAAGGGAGGGGTGGTTTTGGGCAATCGCCCCGCGCGAGTAAACACCTATTTTCCATTGGATCCGATGGAAAATAGCCCGCCATAGTCTGGACGACGGTGGGCCACCGCGCGGGAGGACCCTGCACCCGGTCCAACCGGCAACCCAAACCGCGGCAATTCACGTTACAGCCCGGCAAAATCTGGCCTATCCGGTGCTTTGGCCCTCGATTTGCTATTGAAAGAGCGGAACCTAATTTTCAGGCAAGGCTCCATACACCGTCATGAAAAAATCATCCAAGAAGACCTCCCAGACACCCGCCCCGGCCAGGAAATCCGCCCCGGCCGTCCGCAAGGCTCCGGTCGCGCGCGCCGTCAAAAAGACGGCACCCAAGTCCATTCTCACCATCATCACCGCCAACATCGACGTCGGGTTCGGC
>QQNC01000199.1 GCA_003402695.1 Verrucomicrobiota bacterium
AGCCCACAGGCGACCCATATTTCTGGGGATGGCGGTGCCATCCGAAGCCTCGGAGAAGGATGGTGGTAGGACCTGGATTCGAACCAGGGAAGGCGTTAGCCAGCAGATTTACAGTCTGCCCTCGTTGGCCACTTGAGTATCCTACCAAGTGGGGAGCGCGAACGCTCTCGGCTCGTCCCCGGTAGTTCAAGGCTTTTTTCAGCGTCGCCTTGCATCTGCGTTATGGCTTTCTGACTTCACCCTCAGGTCATGCTCACCGATGCGAAAGAACTGCTCTCGGACTTCCTCGCCCGGGGGTTGCTGACCGACCTGCTCACCATCGGCGGTTTCATCCTCGCGCTCCTCCTCGTCGCCCGTCTGATGAGCCAAAAGAAGGCCCCGGCAAACACCTTTGCCTGGCTGCTCGTGATCGTCCTCCTGCCCTACGTGGGGGTCCCGCTGTACCTCATCTTCGGCGGCCGCAAGCTGCGCCGGCTCGCCGCCCGCAAGGCGCCCCTGACTCCCCACCTGCCCAATCCGCCGGTATCCGCCTCCATTTACGCCGACCGGCCGGTCGCCCACACCATCATGTCCAGCGGCGCCGGCGCCCCGGTCGCAGGCAACCACCTCCAACTGCTCACGACGGGCGAGGAGACCTTTGCCGCGCTGGAAAGGCAGATCCGCGCCGCCCGCGTCACCATTCACCTGAATACCTTCATCCTGGGACGCGATGATACCGGCCGGCGCCTGATCCAGCTGCTGACCGAGCGCGCCCGCGAGGGCGTCAAGGTCCGGCTCCTCCTCGACGCCGTGGGCTGCATGTTTGTCCGCCGGAGTTTTCACGCCACCCTCCGCGCGGCCGGCGGTGAGGTCGTCACCTTCATGCCCGTGCTGCCGTTCACCTCCCGCGGCTCGGCCAACCTGCGCAATCACCGCAAGATCGCCGTCTTTGACCACGCCACCGCCATCGTCGGCGGCCACAACCTCGCCAATGACTACATGGGGCCGACCCCTTGCCGTAAGCGCTTTCGCGACCTCGGCGCCCTCATCGAGGGTCCCGCCGCCACCCTCCTGAACGAGGTCTTCATCGCGGACTGGTGTTTCGCGAGCCGCCAGCCACCCGAAAAAATCCGCCCCGGTGTCAGTCCGGAAACGGCGCCCTGCCGCGGCAAGGCCGAGCTGCAGGTGGTCGCCAGCGGTCCGGACGTGCCCGGCGACCCGCTGTATGAGGGCATCATCTCCATGATCCAGGAGGCCGAGCACAGCATCTGGGTCGTCACGCCGTATTTCATCCCCGACGACGTCCTGCTGCGCTCCCTCATCGTCAAGGCCCGCGCGGGCCGCGAGGTCACCCTGATCGTCCCCGAGCATTCCAACCACCCGGTCACGGACTTCGCACGCCGGCACTATATCCGCGAACTCTGCCTGGCTGGCGGCCGGGTGCTCCTCTTCCAGTCTGGCATGATGCACAGCAAGGCGGTCATCGTGGACGACCGCATCGGTCTGCTGGGCTCGGCCAATTTCGACCTGCGGAGCCTGTTCGTGAACTTTGAGATCGGCGTGGTGGTCCACACGAAGGCGGACGCACTCGCGATCAAAGCCTGGGCCCGCACGCAGGCCGAGAGCTGCCGGGAATTCGTCAACCGGAAGCGGCCGCACCGCCTGTGGGCCGGCCTGCTTGAGGATTTCAGCCGTCTGCTTGCGCCGCTGCTCTGAGGGTGGTCAGGCACGTCCCGTGCCTGCATTCAACCCACAGCCCAAACAACCGGTCATGCGGGCGCTGGGACATGCCCGCCCACCTAACCGGCCTCAAGCCGTCACGCTAGCCAGCTCGAGCAGGTCGAACGCGTGGCTGACTTCACGCCGGATCTCGGCCAGGGCCGCGCGGGCGTGTTCCATCTGGACATCCTTCTTCTCGGCGTACTCGGCCTTGAGCAACGCCCAGCGATCGCCGAGGCGGTGCAGCTTGGCACCGGAATTTTGCAGCAGCAGGCGCATGCGGCCCTGCAGCGGTGTCACCTGGCAGGCGAGACGCTCGTCCAGCCGGCGGCGGGCCTCGGCCAGCTGCAGGAGGAGAATTTTTTCCTCCGACACGCGGCGCAGGCCGGTGACGAGGCGGAGTTTTTCGAGGGTCCAGATGGACCACTTGGTCGGATCCCAATGCCACCATTTCACGCCGTTGCGATAGTCGTGCTGAAACTCGTGGTGATAATTGTGATAGCCCTCGCCAAAGGTGAAAAACGCCATGAACCAGCTGTCCCGCGCGCTGCAGCGGTCGGAATAAGGCCGGTCGCCGACGGTGTGGCAGAGCGAGTTGATGAAAAACGTCATGTGCTGCACCAGCGTCACGCGGGCCACACCGGCGAGGAGGAAACCACCGAGGGCACCCATCCAACCCGCATGCAGGTAGCCGAGGCCGGCGGGGATCAGGAAGCCGATCACCACCGCGATGAGGACATAATAATCCATCTGGAAACGCACCAGCGGGTCCTTGCGGAGGTCGGCGACGTTGTCCTGCGGCGGCTCGGGATTGAGCTTAAAGAGGATCCAGCCCATGTGGGCGTACCAGAAACCCTGCGTGATGTCGTACGGGTCTTCCTTCCCGTCCACATGCTTGTGATGCCGGCGGTGGTCGGAGACCCAGGCCAGGGCGCCATTCTCGAAGGCGGCCGCACCGAACAGCAGCGTAAGCAGGCGCACCGGCCAGCGCGCCTCAAAGGCTTTGTGTGCAAACAGCCGGTGATAACCGAGCGTGATGCTCAGGCCGGTGGCGATGCAGTAAAAGGCGAACATCCCGAGCTGGAACGCGTCCACATGGACGAACCAGAGATACAGCGGGACCGCTGTAACGGTGATGATGGCGGTCCCGATCAGGAACGCACTGTTGGTCCAGTTGATGCGAGCGGCAGGTAGGCGGAATGGCACAACACAGGCAACCCCACCCGGCCCGCCGGAGCAATGGGAATCGCCGGCTAAAACTTCCGTAACCGCCGGCAATTAATGCGCCGTACCCGCAGCGCGCATCGCTTCAAGCCGAGCCAGGTTGTTGCGCGCCGGGGCATAGTCGGGCTTCAGCCGCAGGGTCTCCTCGTACTGCACCTGCGCTTCGTCGAGCCGGCCAAGCTGCCGCAGGGTGTTACCCAGATTGTAGTGCGCCTCCGCGAAGTCCGGCCGCAACCGCACCACCTCAGCGTACTGCTCGGCCGCCTCGGCAAAGCGGTGCAGCGCAAAGAGCGCGTTGCCGAAATTGAAGTGCGCCGGGCTGGACCCGGGATCGAGTCGCACCGCCGCCGCAAAATGCCCGGCCGCCTCCTCGATCCGGCCGGCCCGCGCCAGCACGCCGCCCATTTCCCCGTGCAGCAGCGGACTGTCCGGCTGCAGCCGCAGCGCGGCCTCGTAGTGCTCCAGCGCCTCGGCCGTCCGGCCGTTCATCGCCAGGGTCCCCGCCAGCGTATGCTGCGCGTCAGCGAAATCCGGCCGCAACCGCAGGGCCGTTTCGTACTGCTCCACCGCCGCTTCCACCTGACGCTGCTGCAGCAGGGTCGTTCCCAGCACGTAATGCGCCTCGGCCTGGTCCGGTTTCAGCCGCACCGCCTGCTCCGCGGCCGCCTGGGCCTCCGCCGGCCGGTGCAATTGGACCAGCACTCCCGCGAGGCTGTAATGTGCCTCTGCAAATCCGGGCGAGAGCCGCGCCGCCGCAGCAAAATGCCCGGCCGCCTCCTCAAATCGGCCCGCGGCGGACAGCGCCGTGCCGAGGTTCATCTGGGCACGGACGTTGTCCGGCTGCGCGGCCACGGTCACCCCCCAGAGCGTCACCCCGTCACGGTAATCCCGGTTGCGCACCCCCGTGCCCACTCCCGCCGCCACCGCCAGCACCAGCCACACCGGCAGGATGCGCGGTCCCAGCCAGCGATAGCTGCCCAAGACCCCCAGGGCCAGCACCGCCGCCAGCGGGAGGTACATGCGGTGTTCGGCCATCGTCTGGGAGATAAGCGGCACAAAGCTCGAACTCGGCGCCAGGATCGCAAAAAACCAGAACGCCGGGAACCCAACCACCGGTTTGCGGACCAGCGCGACCAAAGTCCCCGCCACCAGCGCCAGCAGCAGCACCCCCTGCGGCCAGACGTCCCCGAGTTTCGCCACGCCGACGCCGTAATCCACCACGAGCGGGTTCGGCCAGATCGAAAGCCGCAGGTAGAGGATGATCGCGCGACACTGGGTCACCGCATAATCCCATGAGCTCATGCCCAGACCAAATCCGGCCATGCCGGCGCGCTGACCCGAGTGCGTGGCCAGCCAGAAGAGGAGCAGCCAGGTCGCCACCAGCCCCGCGTACAACTTCCAGCGCGCCTGCCACGCGGCCCGGAAAGTGCCCGCGACGAAGGTCCGGTCGTACAACAGAACCAGCACCGGGGCCGAGACCATCAGTTCCTTCGCCGCCATGCCCAGCAGACAGGCCGCCACGGTGAAAATTTCCCAGCGGCTAGACGTGAGCGAATCGACCGACCGGATAAAGCCGTAGAGCGTCAGCAGATAAAACAAACCCACCAGCGACTCCGAACGCTGCACCACGCAGGTCACCGACTCGGTCTGCAGCGGATGCAGCGCCCACAGCAGCGCCACGACGAACGCCACGGGTTGCGCCTGCGCGCCGAACCGCTCCCGCAGGACCGGACGGAGGAGTGTTCGCCGCACGATGCCGAACAGCGTCAGCGCCGCCAGCGCGTGGATCAGCGTGTTCATCATGTGATAACCACGGACATTGATTCCACCCAGGGCGTAATTGACCGCCAGCGAGAGATTCACCAAGGGCCGGCCCACTGCGCCGGTGGCGTCACCGGGGGGCGATAACACATCGGTCAGAGGCCACAGGTGGCGGATCGTCACGTTTTGGACGACCGATTTCAGGTCATCAAAGACGAACGGCGCGGACCA
>QQNC01000200.1 GCA_003402695.1 Verrucomicrobiota bacterium
CATGCCATCCTGTCGGCGATGGCGGCCCGGGTGGATTCCACGCCGGGCATCACGCGGCGCAGTGGCTGGATGGCGGTGGACCTGCTGACCCTGTCGCACAATTCCGACGAACCGCGCGACCGCTACCAGCCGCTGACCTGCTTCGGCTGCTACGCGCTGGAGACCGCCACGGGTGAGGTGACCGCCATCGTGGCAAAAAAAACGATCCTGGCGACCGGCGGGCTGGGGGGCATTTTCCTGCACAGCACGAACCAGCCCGGCAGCGTGGGGCACGGCGTGGCGATGGCGTGGCGGGTGGGGGCGCGTCTGATTGACCTCGAATATGTGCAGTTCCACCCGACGGTGTTTTTCAAAAAGAACGCCCCGCGGTTCCTCATCACGGAGGCCTTGCGCGGCGAGGGGGCGGTGCTGGTGGATGCCCACGGTCGGCGTTTCATGGACGCGGTGGATCCCCGGGGATCGCTGGCTCCGCGGGACGTCGTCGCCCGCGCCATCCAGCAGCACCTGGCCAGGACGGGTGAAGCCTGCGTCTGGCTGGACGCGTCAGCCCTGAAGGCGGACTTCATCCGCGACCGGTTTCCGGGCATTTGCGCGCGGGCGCTGGCCCACGGCGTTGATCTCACGCGGGAGCCCATTCCCGTGGTGCCCGCGGCGCATTATTCGTGCGGCGGCGTACACGCCGACCTGCATGGCCGCACCAATGTCCGGCATTTGAATGCCATCGGCGAGACGGCCTGCACCGGCCTGCACGGTGCCAACCGGCTGGCCAGCACCTCGCTGCTGGAGAATCTGGTCGGAGCCCGGGCGACGGCGCGGGCCGATGTTGTGGAGCTGCGCACGGGAGAGTTTCAGCCCACCCGGCCGCGACCCTGGCAGAGCCCGGCGAAACGCGCCGACCCGCTGCTGGTCCGCCAGGACCTGCAGCTTGTGCAACAAACCATGTGGAATTACGCGGGCATCGTCCGTTCGCCGCGCCGGTTGGCCCGGGCCCGCCGGATTCTTCTCGAGCTGCGCGAGGGCATCCAGGCCTTCTATCGCGACTGCCGGCCGGCACGCGAGCTGGTCGAGCTGCGCAATGCGGTCCAGTCCGCGCTCCTCGTCGTTCATGCCGCCACCCTCAATCCCGAGAGCCGCGGCTGCCATTTTGTCCAGTCCGACGACACCGCCGAGTCATGAAACCCCGGATTGAAACCGAACTTCCCGCAGGACTGGCGGAACGCGCCGGGCTGATCGCCCGCCACTGGGCGGCGCAGGGCAGCCCCTTCATTGCCGCCAAGGTGGCGGTTACCCTCGATGGCCGCACGGCCACCCGCACGGGCGATTCCCAGTGGATCACGGGTGAGGGGGCGCGGGCGGATGTCATGCGGTGGCGGCGGGCGTTTCCCGCAATCGCGGTCGGCGCCGGCACGGTGCGGGCTGACAACCCCCGGCTCACCGCGCGGAATGGCCACGAACCCGACTGGTGCCCGATCCGCTTTATCTTCGATGGCCGGCTCCGCACGGTGGACGGGCCGGTGCTGCCGCACGTCTACGCCGACGCGTTTCGCGCCCGCACCATCGTGGTCACGACGGACCACAGCGGAAGCGAAGCCCGCCGCCGGCTGCAGGCACAGGGCGTGCAAGTCTGGACTTTTGCCACTCCGCAGCCGCGCGTTCCGCCCGCGGATTTCCGGCGGCGCTGTGCGGAGGCGGGCCTCACGGGAATCTACGTGGAGGGCGGTTCCGATCTTCTCAGCCAATTCCTCGTGAGCCGCCAGCTGGACTACCTCTTTGCCTACCGCGGTCCGCTGCTTCTGGCCGATGACGATGCGAAGCCGGTTTTTTCCGGTTGGCAGACGGAAAAAATGACGGGCGCCATCCGGCTGACGGGCGTGCAGCACGAAGTGTTCGCTGGCGACCTGTTGACGCGCGGGCACCTCGCCTATCCGGAGCGTCCGGTGTGCGATCAAATCCCCTCCGGCCCGGCATCCCTTTCCTCCCGCGCAGGCGGCTAACCACCATGTTCACCGGTATCATCACCCACCTCGGCACCGTTCTCCGCCCGACCTCCACAGGTCTCGAAATCGGGACCCCGCGCGAATTTTTGGTGCGGGTGACCAAGGGCGAGAGCATCGCGGTCAACGGCACGTGTCTGACGGTGGTGCGGCGCCGGCCCACTGCCTTCACGGTTGCGGTGATTCCGGAGACCTTCCGGCGCACCCAACTGGGTTCCCTGCGCGCGGGCAGCCGCGTCAATCTGGAGCGGCCGATGACGGCGCAGTCGTTCCTGTCCGGCCATCTGGTGCAGGGCCATGTGGATGGCACCGCGCGTTTGCGCCGGATCACGCGTCAGGGTAACAGCCGGGTGCTGGCGTTTGTGCTCCCGGCCCCGCTTGCGCGCTACATTGTCGAAAAAGGCTCGATCGCGGTGAACGGCGTCTCGCTGACCGTGATGACGGCGACGCGGAGCGGATTCACGGTGGGCATCATTCCGCACACCTGGGAACACACGACGCTCCAGGCCCTGCAGGTCGGCGACCGCGTGAACATCGAGACCGACCTCGTCGCCAAGTACGTCGCGAAACTTTTCCGAAAAACCGCCTCATGAAAAAACCGCATTCCCTGAGAATCGCCATCATTAGCAGCTCCTTCCGCCCGGAAGTGGCCGACGCCCTCGTGCGCCACTGTCTCGGGACGCTTCAGCGTCACGGCGTCGGCCGGAAGCACGTCGACCTCTTCCGCGTTCCGGGCTCCATGGAAATCCCCCTCGTCGCCAAAATGGTGGCGAAACGGGAGCGCCACGACGCGATCATCACCTTCGGGGCGATCGTGAAGGGGAAGACCTATCACTTTGAGCAGATCGCGAACGAGTGCGCCCGCGGCTGTATGAACGTCTCGTGGGAGTACGAGATCCCCGTGATTTTCGAAGTCCTGGCGGTCTACGATCTGGCCGACGCTGTGGACCGGGCCACGCGCAAGATTGAAAACAAGGGCGTCGAGGCCGCGCTGACCGCACTCGAGATGATCAAGGTGCTCTCGCGGCTATGAAACGCCGGTTCGCCACCATTCCCGAGGCGCTGGAGGAAATCCGCCGCGGCCGGCTGCTCATCGTGGTCGACGGCACCAAGCGCGAAAACGAGGGGGACTTTTTCATTCCCGCGGATCGCGTCACCCCCCGGCACCTCCTCACGATGATCCGCCACGGTGGCGGGATTGTCTGCACCGCCATCACCCCGGCCCAGGCGGCCCGCCTGGACCTGCCGTTGATGGTCGAGACCGGCCACAACACGGAAAAAACCGGGGTTAACTTCACCGTCTCGGTCAACGCCAGCGAGCGCACCACCTCCGGCGTATCGGCGTTTGACCGGGCGAAAACCATCCGAATCCTGGCGGACCCGGCGGCCAAGCCCTCCGACCTCACCCGGCCCGGGCATGTGTTTGGGCTGGTGGCCCGACCGGGTGGGGTGCTGGTGCGGGAAGGCCACACAGAAGCAGCGGTCGACCTGGCCCGGCTGGCCGGTTCGGAGCCCGCGGGAGTCTTGTGCGAGATTGTCGGCGCCGGTGGCCGCATGGCCCGGCGGGAGGAACTCGGCCGGCTGGCCCAGGCGCTCGGGATCAGGATGGTGACAATCGACGACCTGGTCGCCCACCTGCAGCGTCACCCGCTGCCGCCGTGGCCCGGCCCGGCCCTCGTGACCAAGGTCGCCACCACGACGCTGCCGACCGTATTCGGCCCTTTCCAGCTCTCCGTCTATCGCTCCCACCCGGATGGCCGGGAGCACACGGTGCTGGTCAAGGGCAAGCTGCGGGCCCCGGTCATCACGCGCCTGCACTCGCAATGCCTGACCGGCGACACCCTGCTTTCGTTGCGCTGCGACTGCCGGCAGCAGTTGCACCAGAGCATGAAGACAATTCGCGCGGCGGGGAGCGGCGTGATCCTGTACCTCAACCAGGAAGGACGGGGCATCGGGCTGACCAACAAGATCCGGGCCTACGGCCTCCAGGACCAGGGCCACGACACGGTCGAGGCCAATCACCGGCTGGGCCTGCCGGCCGACGCCCGGGACTACGAAGTCGCCGCCCATATTTTGCGGGATCTCGGGGTGGATCGCATCAACCTCCTCACGAACAATCCCGACAAGGAGAAGCAGCTCGCCAACTTTGGCCTCACGATCTGCGCGCGGCTCCCGATCGAAGTCCCGTCCAATGCGGCCAACGCCGGCTATCTTGCCACCAAGAAACGCCGCATGGGCCATCAACTGATCCTGTCCTAGTGCATATCCGCATCAGAGGGTCGCAGCTGGCGGTTGGCGTAGGGGTGCCGACTTGCCGCACCCCGTGGGGACCGTACCAAAGGGTGCCGCAAGTCTGCGCCCCGGCTACGCGGTAATTGGAACCTGCGCTCAACCACATGCCGACCACCCGCGCCTCGGACCTCCGCTACATTGATGAGACCCTGCGTCTGGCCCGGAGGGGCCGGGGCCAGACCCATCCCAATCCGATGGTGGGGGCGGTCATCGTGAAGTGTGGCCGGGTGGTTGCCCGGGGTTATCACCAGCGAATCGGCGGTCCGCATGCCGAGATTGAGGCCCTCAATGCCGCCCGCACGAGCGTCGCCGGTGCCACCCTGTATGTGAACCTTGAGCCCTGCTCCCATCATGGCAGAACTCCGCCGTGCGTGGATGCCGTCATCCGGGCCGGGATCAAGCGCGTGGTTTGTTCAACCCTCGATCCCAACCCCATCGTCCACGGCCGCGGCATCGCGAAACTGGTCGCGGCGGGAATTGACGTCACCGTCGGGTTGCGGGCCCGTGAAGCCCGGGCGCTCAACG
>QQNC01000201.1 GCA_003402695.1 Verrucomicrobiota bacterium
GGCGCGCGCATTTTCGAACAGGACACCGACGGCAACATCAACCCCGTCATCCCGGCGCTCCTCGACTGCGGTCTCACCAGCATCTACCCGATGGAGCCCGCGGCCGGCATGGACATTGTTGAAGTCCGGAAGACCTACGGCACGCGCCTCGCGATGCGCGGCGGTCTTGACAAGCATGTGCTGCGCCAGGACCGCGCGGCCATCCGCCGCGAGCTCGAGTACAAGCTCGCCCCGGCCCTGCGCACCGGCTGCGCGTTCGGGCTGGACCACCGCATTCCCAACGGCACGCCGTTGGAGAACTACCGCTACTACGTCACGCTTGGCCGGGAAATCCTCGGCCTGCCGCCCCTCGACCCTGCCCGCACCGGGTGGGCCCGCATGGCGATGTGAATGCGGGCGGACCTCAATAGTTGAGCCCGACTTTTTTGTAGACCTTGCTCAGCAGCCACGCGGGGCCGATGAGCAGGAACAGCACGTCCTTCAGGAAGGACGGCTTTTTGCCCTCAATCTGGTGGCCGATGAATTGGCCGATCCAGGCGAGGACGAAGACGACAGTGCAAATTTTCCCCACTGGCCAGGGCGTCATCATTTCGATGCGCAGATGCACGGT
Source organism: Verrucomicrobiota bacterium (assembly GCA_003402695.1). Classification (GTDB taxonomy): domain Bacteria; phylum Verrucomicrobiota; class Verrucomicrobiia; order Opitutales; family Opitutaceae; genus Opi-474. The sequence goes on from QQNC01000201.1 coordinate 611, forward strand.
CTGGCAGACGGTCATGAACCCCAGCAGGCCGATCGCGAGCGGCAGTGACAAGCAGGCGTAAAACAAGGTGGCGAGGGCGATGGCCACGAGGGACCAGTTGAACCAGGGCAGGCTCGTTTCCCACGCGTCAGGCGTCGGGATTTCCCAGATGAAGCCGAGCACGCTGAAGAAAATAAGCGGCACGCAAATCCAGTGGATCACCTCGTTGGCGTGATCCTGATGGCTCTCACCATATTCGGCGAACCACTGGTCGGCGGATTTCCTGCGCATGGGGCGAGCTTGAGGCGGAGTCCGGAAGTTTGGCGACGGCTGATTTCCGGAACGAACGGGACTCAAAATTGCAGTGGCACCCGGACGCGGAAGAACACGGGCTGGCCGGCCTTGAGCTGCGGCAGGAAGAGCCAGCCGTTCAGCGCCTGGATCACGCTTTCCCGGGCGCTGTCGTCGGCGATCATGCCGGCGTCCACATGGGCGACGGTGCCGTCTTCCATGACGCTGAGTTCCACGGTCACCTCGCCGGTCGGCAGCACGGCGGTGGAATTAAAAATCGGACTGGGGGTGAAGGCTGGGACGAGCTCGTGGTCGGTGTTGGGAAATTTCTTTACGTACGACTCCACGGCCTTGGCGAGGCGGGCGCGGTCCCGCTGGGCGTAATAACTCCAGGCCAGAGCCAAGTCGGGAGTCCGGACCTCGCGCCCCTCATCGTCAAAGATCTGCGCAAAATAAGCCGGCTCGTTCACGCTGGGCATCTGGTGCACCTCCAGCTTGACCTTGACCGGCTTGCCGGCCGGCAGCTCGGGCAGACCGTGCACGATGATTTCACCAAAACCGACCGTGGTCGCGATCGCGATGGTGATAAACCCGTGCTTGATCGTCTTCCGGGCCGTCATCGGCACCTCGAAGGTGATCGTCGCGCTGATGCCGCCCTCCCGGTCGTTGAAATAATGGTCGCCCAGCACGCGCATCTGGAATTTTCCGCTCAAGCTGCGGGGCGTCTGCACAAAATTGTCACTGTAGCCGTTGGCGTTCTCGAGGAAGTAGAGGGGTTTGGAGCGGATCAGCGTCTCGTGGCCGTCCACGATCACATACGGGTCGTCGCGGTGCACGCGGACCACCTCCAGCATCTTATCCTTGTATTTGACCCGCAGCACCGTCGGGTGCGGGGGAGCAGCGATCAGGCCGGGCGCGAGGAGGCAGAAACCAAGCAGCAGGGGGGCGGATTTCATGGGGAAAAGAGTCCGGGGATGAAAGCACCGGGAGGATTGTTTAAACCAATTCACCTGTCCAGCCTCCGGCCATGATTCAACTCCGCCATGCCGAACTCTTCCGGATCCAACTGCGCGCGCGGATGCCGTTTCGCTATGGGATCGTGACGATGACGGAGGTGCCGCACGTGATCCTGCGCCTGACGTTTGAGCTCGAAGGGCAGACCCACGAGGGGCTCGCGGCGGATCACCTGCCGCCGAAGTGGTTCACCAAGGACCCGAGCCGGGCGCTCGCCGATGAAATCGACGAGATGCTGGTCGTGATCCGCGCCGCCGTGGCCAGCGCCCGGACAATCCATGCGACGACGCCGTTCCAGTTCTGGCAGCAGTTGTATGCCGCGCAGGGCTCGTGGGGTACCGCGCACAAGATTCCGCCGCTGCTCGCGCACTTCGGAACGTCGCTGGTGGAGCGGGCGTTGCTGGACGCGTTTTGCCGCTCAGTCGGGCTTTCTTTCGCCGTGGCGTTGCGTGAAAACCGCCTCGGCGTGGACCTGGGTGCGCTGCATTCGCCGCTGGCGGGTACGGCGGTGCGCGACTGGCTGCCGGCGACGCCGCCAGCAACAGTTTTTGCGCGGCACACGGTGGGGCTGGTGGATTCGATCGAGGAGTCAGAAATTGCCGCGGCGGATCGCGTGAATGACGGCCTGCCCCAGTCGCTGGCGGCCTGCGTGAAGTTTTACGGGCTGCGCCACTTCAAAATCAAAATCGACGCCGACGTGGCGCGGGCGAAGGAGCGCCTGTTGAAAATCGCGGCGGTGCTGGCGCGCGAGTGCGGCGGGGACTACGCGTTCTCGCTCGACGGCAACGAGAGCTTCCGCGACCCGGCGGTATTTGCGGCCCAGATGCGCGCGCTGCTGGCGGAACCTGCGCTGCAGAAGTTCTGGCCGAAGCTGCTCTTCATCGAGCAGCCGCTGCACCGCGACGTGGCGCTGACGCCCGCGGCCGACTGGTCGGCGTGGCCGGAGCGTCCGCCGATCATTATTGATGAGTCCGACGCCGAGCTCGGCAGCCTGCCCGCGGCGCTCGCGCTGGGTTACGCCGGGACGAGTCACAAGAATTGCAAAGGCATCTTCAAGGGCGTGGGCCACGCCTGCCTACTCGCGCTGCGCCGCTCGACCGGGTTGCCGGCGATGCTCAGCGGCGAGGACCTGACGAATGTCGGGCCGGTGGCGTTGCTGCAGGATCTCGCGGTGGCGGCAGTGCTCGGCGTGACGAGCATCGAGCGGAACGGCCACCACTACTTCACTGGACTCGCGCAGTTTCCCACCGCGATCCAGGGGTTCATCCTCGCGCACCACGGCGACCTTTACACCCGCAGCCCCGCCGGCTGGCCGCGGCTCGACGTGAAGGCAGGAAAAATCCAGCTCGGCACGGTGCTCCGCGCGCCCCTCGGCTGCGCGGTGGGGCTGGATTTGGCCGCGCTGGAGCCGGTGGAACTGTAGGTCGAATTTTACGCCCGACGTGCAGAGATCGGGCTTCGATCGCCGCGGCCTTGGGCCGCCACTCAGTCGGACTCGAGCACCTCGCAGGCGTGTACGCAGCCGCCGGCGGTCCAGCCCATCATGTGGGGCATCTTGTATTCGTCGGCGACGTCGATGCGGCCGGTGAGAGCATTGTACTTTTCCCACAGCTGGCCGGTGGTGGCGAGGTTGCGGGCGCAGGTCAGGACGTATTTTTCCGCGAGGCGGCGGGCATCGGCTTTAAAACCGTGGCGCAGGAGGCCGAGGATCGCGGCGGTCTGGAGCGGCGGCCAGGCGTTGGGGGCGTCCCACTGGTAGGTGTTGGCGGAGGTGTTGCTGCCCTCGGCGCAGGTCATCACGCCGTGCGCGCGTTCGACAAGCGGGAGATTGCGGGCGAGCGCGGCAGCTTGGGCGTCGGAGCAGATGCCCGACCACAGCGCGAAATACGGGGCGGCGGAGACGACGCGGCCGGGACGCCGGTGGGCCCAGTCGTAGTCGAAATAGAAACCCTTAGCCTCGTCCCAGAGATACTCATTCACGAGGGCGCGGCGGCGGGCGGCGCGCTCGCGCCAGATCGGTTCGGCGTCGGCGTGGCCGAGTTCGCGGGCGAAGTCGCCGGCAATGGTTTCGAACTGGTAGAGGATTGCGTTGGTGTCCACCGGGTTGAAATCCGCCGCGTGTTGGTCGAAGCGCGGGTTGAAGTCCCACACCTCACATTCCGCCATCTTGTGGTGGAGGTAGCGGAGGCGTGCGACGGGATCAGCGGGAATGTCGGCCAGGCGGTGTTTGATGACCTCGTAGAAATTGGCGAGCGTGACGGGGTCGGCGAAGTTGCCGCAGGTGGCGAGGCCGTTGGGGGCGAGCCGCAGGGCCATCCAGAAGGCGTATTCCTTCACGAGCGCGGCATAGGCGCGGGCGAGCCAGACGCGGTCCTTGGAGTGCGCGTAGATCTCCTGGAACAGCACGGCGGAGACCGGGATCTGGCTGCGGTTGAGCGCGATCTTGACGGAGATGTTCGGCGCGAAGCCGAAGCGATCGAGAACGTAGATGATGTTCTCGGCGTTGTTGAGCGCCTGGTCGAAACGGCCCTGGCGGATGAGGCCGAGGTTGGTGAAGTAGGTGTCCCAGTAGAAGAAGAGCCACATGCTCGGGTCCGTGGACGGGACGGTGTGGGGGCGGGGCAGGGAGATCTCCTTGGCGGTTTCCTCGCGGGACACGCGGAAGGTCTTTTCCCAGTTGGCGTCGATGTACGAACGCGTGGCGGCAATGGCGTCGGCGAGATTCAAGCTGGCGATGAAGAACGGGGAATATTCCGGAGGCAATTCCGACAAAATGAACGTTCGGCTCGGGTCCGCGGCCGATTCCGGCCAGCACCCAGGCTCCTGTGGCGACCAACAGTGTGCTTTCCTCAGGCCGGCAAAGCTGCTTAAC
>QQNC01000202.1 GCA_003402695.1 Verrucomicrobiota bacterium
CAGTCCACCGCCGGCCCCGCCGCCGCCGAGCCTATGGCGGGCAGGCTCGCCGCTGGCCGCCAGATTGAGCCCTGAAAGAGGAGACCGTGCTTGTTTCGCTTCTGGGCGGCTCCGGCGATTTTCTCCCCGGTGTGCTCGTTCACGACATCGTAAATTTCCGCGCGTTGAAAACAAACGCCCACTCCCTCGGCTTCCGGTACGGTGGTTTTGACGACACCGGCCACGCCCTGCACCCGCAGCGCCGCGGCGAGCGCCTCATGCACCTCGCGGTAACTTTGTGTCGCCCGCACATCCTCCAGCGGATGGCCGCGCGGGATCACCAGCGCATACGTCCAGTCGTCGCGGTGATCCACGAGTCCGCCACCCGTCGCCCGCCGGCAGAGATCGAGCGTGGTATCCGCCGGCAGCAACGCGCGGACCGCGGTGATCTTCTGCGCGTACCCAAAGGTAAACGCCGGGCCTCTCCAACCGTAGTGCCGGAAGCGCGGCATCCCCGGTTTTGGGAATCGCTGCAGCAGCAGAAAATCGACCGCCATGTTTTCCGCCGCGCCTCCTGTCCGAACCGGTAGAATTTCCAGGGCCATCGTGATCTCCCGCCGCCAAATTAGGCATCCAACAACTGCCGGGCGGCTTTCAGCAGTTCGCTGAGCACGTAGGGTTTTGGCAGGTAGGCCCGGCGGCTGGCCTTCAGCCAGGACGGAGCGGCGGCAATTTCCCGCGCCGCCGTGCACAGCATGCGCAACTCCGGCTCGGCCGCCTGCAAGGTGCGGGCCAATTTGAGGCCTTCCCCGGTCAGCCCCGAGATCAGGAGCTGGACGGGCTTGGCGAGCGAACGGGTCTCCCGCAGCGCCGCCGCCGCGGTTTTCACCGCAATCACGCGATATCCATCCGCCGTCAGGATACCCGCGACCATTTTGCGCACCACGTCGTCCTCCTCCACCAAGAGCACCACCTCGTGTCCCTTGGTCGAGGGCAGGGTCTCAATCGGCGTCACCCGCTCCAGGGGGGAAAGTGCCTCATCCGTCTCGGGTATCAGGATCTCAAACGTTGAACCGACTCCCACTTCGCTTTTCCCCGTGATGAATCCACCGCTCCGCTGCACCACGCCGTAAACCAATGAGAGTCCCAGTCCGGTGCCCTCGCCCTCGGGTTTGGTGGTGAAAAAGGGCTCGAAGAGCTGCTGCTGCGTGGCCTCGTCCATGCCCCGGCCGTTGTCGGTGACGCTCACGCAGGTGTAATGGCCGGGCGGGGCATCCGTGGCCCGCCGGTTGAGCCCGGAGCGGATTTTCCGGCGGGCGGTGCGAATGGTCACGCAGCCGTTCTGCCGCAGCGCGTCACGGGCGTTGAGGATCAGGTTAAGCAGCACCTGCTGGAATTGCGCCGGGTTGGCGCGCACCGGCCCAAGCACGGGCGCCAGCGCCAGCTCCAGCCGGCCCGCGTTGCCGAGCAGCCGCGCAAGGATCTCGGAGTTGTTGCGGAGAAACTCATTGAGATCGATCACCCGGGCCTTCAGCGGCTCGCGCCGGCCGAAGGCGAGGAGCTGCCGGGTCAGGGTCGCGGCTTTTTGGCCGGCGCGCTGGATGACCTCGATGCCCTTCAGCGCCTGCGGCCGGTCCCCCAGGTCCGCCGCCAGAATCTGGCTGTAGCCGTTGATGACGGAGAGCAGGTTATTGAAATCGTGGGCCACCCCGCCGGCGAGCCGGCCGACTGCGTCGAGCCGTTGCGCATGCACCAGCGCCTCCTGCAGGCGGCGTTTTCCCGTGATGTCCCGGTAGTTCGCGACGACCAGAATCGACCGGCCCGACGGCGCGGGGATGACACTGTAATTCCACGCCGCATAAATCACGGTGCCGTTCTGGCGCTGGAGATATCCCTCGCCAATGAACGACTGGCCTGGCCGCGCGGTTTTCTGCCAACGCATGATTTTTTCGACGTCGGTTGTTTCCCCGTGGAGAAAACCATGCCGGCGACCCACCAGCCTGGCAGCCGCATGGCCCGTGATGGTGCCAAAAACGTCATTCGCAAATAGGATCTCCAGTCCGGCGGCCGAGCCACCCCGGCGGGCGATGAACACGCCCTGATCCAGCGCCCGCAACGCCGCCGCCAGTACGGTGGCGGGCAGGGCCTGTCCCGCGGAAGCGGGAGTTTTCACGGCGAGAGCCGCTCCACCGTCCAGCTGCCGTCGGTTCCGCGGCGATAGCGCAGGCGGTCGTGCAACCGGCTGCGCCGGCCCTGCCAAAATTCCACCGTGGCAGGGGCCACCCGGTAACCGCCCCAGTGCGGGGGCAGGGGCACCGGCTGGCCCGCATATTTCTGTTCCAAATCCTTCATCGCTTCCTCGAGGGCCTTGCGGCTGGGTATGATCGTGCTCTGCGCGGACGCCCACGCCCCCAGCTGGCTCGCCAGCGGGCGGCTGTGAAAATACGCCTCCGCCTCCTCGCGCGCCACCTTCGTCACCGTGCCCTCGACGATGACCTGCCGCTCAAACGGGAACCAGGGAAACACCAGCGAAACGTTCGGGTTGGCGTCGAGCTCGCGGCCCTTCCGGCTCTCGTAGTTCGTGTAGAAGACAAAACCGCGTCCATCGACGCTCTTGAGCAGCATCGTGCGCGCCGACGGCCGGCCGTCGCGCGTGGCGCTGGCGAGAATCATGGCGTTGGGCTCGACGAGCTTCGACGCCTGCGCCTCTTGGAACCATTTTTCGAACTGTCGGAACGGATCGCGGGCGAGATCCTTCTCGGCCAGCCCGGCAAGGGAGTAGTCTTTTCTGAGGTCGGCCAGTGGCATGGTAGGGCACTCAACGTGGTCCCGCGCCGCCGCCCTGTCAAAAGTCATCTCGTCAATGCGCCGATCCATCGGGTCGCGCCGGGAAATTTCCCCAGAAGCGCGGCGCGTGATCCCAGCTCAAACTCCGTCTCGTCCCACGCCGGGGTAACGGTGCAACCGAGCAGCGCCCAGCCCCGTTGACGACCCGCGGGCAATAAACGCGCACCCTGCCAGACTCCGCCCGGCACGGTGAGTTGAGGGGTCTGCTGGGCGAAAAGCTCCGGCCCAAGCACCGTCACCCGCGCCGCGTCGTTCGCGGCCACCAGCGCAACATGCTCCACGGGGTCGCCGTGATAAAAATGCCACACTTCCTCGGCCGGCATCCGGTGGAATGCGGAGAAATCATCCGCCGTGAGCAGAAACCAGATTGCCGAACCAGCTGCGCGGCCGTTGGCCAGCCGGGTCGAGCTCACCCAGCTCGACCGGAAAAACCCCCCTTCCCCTGGCAGGGGCGCCAGCGCGAGCTGCGCGATGATTTTTTCCGCCTCGATGTTCATGCGTGCAGCGAAGCATGGAACCACGGTCCGGCGAAAGCCTGGAAATCCATCGCCAAGCGCCGAGCTCTGGGCGCACGGGGCCTTCCCCCCCGCCCAGCTCCGCTTCTCGCCCCGCTCCACTCCTCGCCCAGTTTTCCCTACCCCGCAGCCCAAAAAACCAACGTCACCCAATAGGTTACAGTTTCCTTTCCCCCGGCCGGCCGGCGTTACAGCCGCGAGTGTAACCTAATGGGTTACATTGGTCATGCCGGCGGGACCGGGGTCGCGGAAATTTTTCCGCGCTTCCGTTCCGGGATGTTTCCGTGATTCTCGCCCGATGGAATTTGCGTTCTGGATCTATCCGCTGCTGTTCGCCACCGGCTTCGCGGCCGGGTTGGTGGATTCCATTGCGGGTGGCGGCGGGCTGATTGCGCTGCCACTGCTGCTGACCCTCGGCCTGCCGGTGCCGGCCGCCCTGGGCACGAACAAATTCCAGTCCATGTGCGGCACGTTCTCCGCGTCGCGGCACTATGTCCGCCAGGGGCTGATCGATTTTCGGGCGTGCCGGGTCGGCCTCATTGCCACGTTTGTCGGCGCCCTGATCGGGGTGCTGACCGTGCAGCGGATCGACTCCCAGGTCCTGGCCCGGCTCATCCCGTGGCTGCTTGCCCTGATTTTCGTGTACACCGTGTTCCGGCCGAAGGTTGGGGAACAGGATCATCCGCCGCGGATGGGGAACACCGCTTTCTATGTCGTTTTCGGCCTGGCGCTGGGGTTCTACGATGGGTTTTTTGGCCCCGGGGCCGGCCTGTTCTGGACCATTATCCTGATCGTCGTGCAGGGTCAGAATTTCGCCAAGGCCACCGGCAACACCAAGGTGATGAACCTAGTCAGCAACATCGTCTCGGTCGCGATCTTTGCCTACGCCGGCCTTATTCATTACGGCGCGGGTATCACCATGGGCGTGGGACAGGTCATTGGCGCCCGGTTGGGTTCCGGACTGGTCCTAAAGAAGGGGACCAGCTTCATTCGGCCGATTTTTCTAATCGTTGTTGGACTGATGCTTCTGAGGCTTTTGTGGGTAAATTACCACCATTAAACCTTTAGGCCTCGGCCGGGGAGGGTCCGCGTGTAAGCTGCACCCATCATCATGTCTCCTGCCGCCTATCTCGACCGCCACGCCGACGACCTCACCGGCCTGCTGCGCCGGCTCGTCACGCTCCCGACCGTCAACCCTCCCGGCGTCCAGTACGACGACATTACTGCGTTGCTGACCCGCGAGTTGCGCGCCCTCGGCCTGATTGCCCGCCGCTACACGCTTTCGAAGGCCGAACTCCGCCGCCATTTGCCGCCGGAACAGCGCGGTTACCCCCGCTACAATGTCCTGGGCCAGCTCGCCGTGCGCGGGGCGAAAAAAACCGTCCATTTCAACGCCCA
>QQNC01000203.1 GCA_003402695.1 Verrucomicrobiota bacterium
GAACTCGGCGCCGAGGGCATCCGCCTCAACACCGTCACCCCGGGCTGGATCTTCACCGAGCGCCAGGTGGGCGAGTATTTTGTCGGCCCCAAGGCGAAAAAGCACCTCGCCTACCTCGCCGGCGTGCAGTCACTGCCGCTCAAGATCACCGCGGGCGATGTCGCGAATCACATTCTGTTTTACCTGAGCGACGCCAGCCGCGCCTCCACCGGGCACAACTGCGTCGTGGACGGCGGCTGGCTGCTGGAATGATTCAGAAAACATCCAGAGCGGGCGGCGATGTCCCTGTCGCCGCATTTATCCGCCCAGCTCAACCCAGCCCCATTCGCCGCTAGGAACAGCGGCGACCACCTTCGAACAAAACCCCCTTATGCCCAACGTCACCCTCCTCATCCCGTCCCGCTGCAGCCTCGGCGAAAATCCGCTGTGGGATGAAAAAACCCACGTTTTCTATTGGACCGACATCGACACCGGCGAAGTCCACGCGTGGTCCGAGGCGACCGGCCAGGCCAGTCGGATTTACGCGGGGCCGAAGGTCGGCGGCTTCACCCTTGAGGCCGACGGCGCCCTCGCGCTTTTCCGCGTCAACGACATCGCGCGTCTCGGCGACGACGGTCGTTGCACGCGGCTCATCCCGTTTGCCGACGAGGGCTCCGAGCGGTTCAACGACGTCACCGCCGATCCCACCGGCCGCGTGTTTGCCGGCACCATTGGACGGAGCAAAACCTCCGGCGGTGTTTTCCTCTACGAACCCGACGGCCGCAGCCGGCTGCTCTTCCGCGGCACCGGCGTCTCAAATGGCATGGGCTTCTCGCCCGACCGGAAGACGTTTTATTGGACCTGCTCCACCACCAGCCGGATCTTTGCCTTCGATTACGACGCGGGCTCCGGGGAGGTTTCGCGTCAGCGCATCATCCACGCCGCCCCGTCCACGTCCGGCATTCCCGACGGACTGACGATGGAGGCTGCCGGCAGCTTCTGGTCGGCGCGCTGGGACGGCAGCCGCCTCGTGCATCACCTGCCGGACGGCACCGTGGACCGCGAGATCGCCATCCCCACCCTCCGGCCGACGTCGTGCTGCTTCGGGGGCGCAAATTTCGACCAGCTCTTCGTCACCAGCGCGCGCGGCAGCGAGGAGCCCGCGGAAAGTCCTGCCGGCGGCGTCTGGCGCGTGACCGGCGCCGGCGAGGGGCGCGCGGTGTTTCGTTCGCGGTTATTCTGTTGAGCTGCACCTGTGGGTTGCCCGCTTGCGCGCAACCCACATTCTTCCACCCCACCTCATGCCTGCCGCCCTCACGCCCGCCGCGCTCGTCTATACGCCGCATGCACCGCGGGCCGTCACGCAGTCCAGCGGGGTAAGCCAGCCCTCCGCCTGCCTCACCGGCGGCGAAACGCTCTTCACGCCCGGCGCGCAGCCCGCCAGTCTCGTGCTCGATTTCGGCGAAGAACTCGTCGGCGTGCTCGAACTCGACGTGGTGGCGGACGGCGCGACCACCGTGGAACTGATCGAGGGTGAGGACCTCGAGGAGGCGCTGCTGGTGAAGGACCCGTTTCCCCCTGAGCACTGGTATCACCAGCCGCGCGATGTGCTGGCGCTGCCACCGGGCGCCCAGGCCATCCGCAACCAGGGCCGGCGGGCGTTTCGCTTCGTCAATATTCTCGTGCACGGACCCGGCCGCCTCCGGCTGCGCCGCGCGCAACTGACGCTCGAGCACGCCCCCGTGACCGACCTCGGCTCGTTCCGCTGCTCCGATGCGCTGCTCAACGACGCGTGGTCGATCAGCCGCCGCACGATCCGGCTGTGCATGCAGGCCTTCTACGAGGACGGCATCAAGCGCGACGGCATGCTCTGGATCGGGGACTACCGCGTGGAGTTTCTCTGCGCCCATTATCTCTTCGGCGACGCCGCTCTCGCCCGCCGCAGCCTGGAGATGTTCGCGCAGTGCCGGCACGGGAACGGCAGCCTGTCCGCCGTGGCGCTGCTCGCTGGCGGGCACATGCACCCGCGCATCAGTTATCTCGGTGATCTGTCCCAGCCCGGCGGCCTGCACCAGTGGGTGCTCGACAACTACTGCGCCGACTTCGTCTGCAGCGTCTGGGAATACGTGCTGCATACCGGTGACACCGCGCTCGCGCACGAACTCGGCCCGGTCGTCCACGGGGTGCTCGGCTTTCTGGACCAGGTGGATCTCGCGGTCACGAAGGGGGGCAAAACGTTCATCACCGACAACCAGCCTGACGACAAGGACTGGTGGGGCAGCCGCTCCGCCCTCGCCTACCAGATTGCCGCCGCCTTCGCCGACGGAGCGAAAATCGCCGACCTCCTCGGCGAGACCGCCCTTGCCGAATCCTACCGCCGGCAGCATCGCACCCGTCTGCCCCAGGCCGCCGCCACTTTTGGCGCGCCCGACCGCGCCGCTTGCCGGGATGATTTTCCCGCCCACGCCACACGCAGCTGGCACGCCCACGCCGCCGCCTTTCTCGCCGGCGCCATCACTCCGGCCGACTTGCGGGCGGTCTATCCGATGCTGCAATCCGACCCCGCCGTCCGCCGTCCGATGGCCGGCTTCATGGAGTTTTATCTGCTGCAGGCGTGGCTCGATGCGGGGCTGACCCGTGAGGCGCTTGACGAAATGCGGTCGTACTACGGCCAGATGCTCCGCAGCGGGGCGACGACGACCTGGGAAATCGTGGACCGCCGCGAACCCGGCATTGACCACATCGTCCCCGCCGGCCGCAGCCACTGCCACGGCTGGTCCGCCGGACCGGCTTATCTTCTTCCCGCCAAAATCCTCGGCGTCACGCCCACTGCGCCCGGATATCGCGAGGTCGCGATCCGCCCCGCGCTGGGCGACCTCGCCTGGGCCGAGGGCGAGATTCCCACGCCGCATGGCCTCATTCGCGTGAAGCTGACCGGCCCCACCACGGGCGAAGTCACCCTCCCCATTGGCATCACCGGCACGCTGCAGTTGGACAGTCGTCCGCCGGCCGTGTTGGCCAGCGGGCAAACTCTCGTTTTGAAGTAGCCACGGCGAGGCCGTGGACGCGACCGTTTTGGCCGCACCCTGTTCGTCGGACTGGCGGGCAAAATGCGCGTGGAATTGGCCAAAATACGCCGAGCCGCACCGGAACCGGGGGTTATGATGCAACCCATTCGAAATGTGCCACGGCCCATATCGAATTCGCGCGAAAACGCCCGGGACATGAAGCGCTCAACTCCAACGACACTGCGCGCCGCCAAGTTGGCCCTGCTGGTGGGCGGCCTCGGCTTGGTTGCCGGATGCACCACCGCTCCCGCGGTGGATCGGGGTTACCCCGCCACATGGCCCGGGTATCTCGCCCTGCGCCCGGGAGGCGCAGAGTTTGGCTCCGAGCTCAACGGCACGTATGCCAACCAGGGGGTCGTGGCTATTCCGGGCCACGCCGAGGAGGTGATCACCTTAGTCGGCCTGATTCCGCCCCAAGCCGACGGACGCCCCCAACCTAACGCGGCCGCATTCGCGGAGGCGAAGGAGATCACCCTCCGGGTAACTGACTTTAAGGAGGAGTTCTCCACCATCAACTGGCCGGCGATCGAGTTCATTGCCGATTCCAAGAACGGAAAGGAAGGCGTGTGGGTGAAGGCAATGCCCAGTGATCGGGCGGGTGGGAAGGCGCTCACGTATACTCTGTCCGGCAACGGCGTGCTGCACGGCGTGCCGTTGATCCACTATCGTATCGTCGACCATGATGTCCTGCTGACCAAGGCCGCCGACGGTTCCCTGATCGCCGAGATCCAGGACACCGGCGTGGGCATGTCCTTGTTCTTCGTCCCCTATTTTTCGCAATCGCGCATCTGGGCGCGTTTTTCCCCGCGGCCGGCGGGCGAGCACCGCGACTCACCGGGCCGCTCAACCGCCACCGCGGCCCGAAAACCCTGACTCCGACGCACCGCCACGCCATGAAAACCGCCGTCCTGCTCGCTTGGGTCTGCCTGACCGCCGGATGCGCCTCAACCGCGCCACTCCAGAAAGACAAAAATTATCCCGCCGCGTGGCCGGATCTCGCCACCCTCGGCTCGGACGGCAGGGGCCTGGAGGGAGCTTATGCCAACGCAGGCGTCGCGACGGGCGATGCCAAACCGGCCATCCTGCTCACCAGCCTTCTGCCGGAAACCGCCAAGATCAGACCGACCGAGGCCAAGGTCGTGAGCCTGAAAATCGTGCCGGGAAAACCGGACGCCCGCGGCGACAGCCAGGCTCGGCTACAAATCACCCTCCAGGGCGACGTACGATATCATTACGAGTGCGACGTTTTCTGCGTGAGTGGGAACGTCTTTTATGTGCAAAGCTCCGATTTCGGGGTGATTCCATATATTGCCATGGGGGGTTCGCAGTCCAACGTCACCCTGACCAAGGCCGTCGACGGCTCGTTAATCGCGAAGATTGATGGCAGTAGCGCCGGCCTCATCTTCATCGTCCCCGTCTGGGGGGCGTCGCATGCTTGGGCCCGGTTCCCGCGGGTCGGGGACTAAGCGGGCGGGGTCGCCATTTCGCCTGCGCACCCGACCGGCGTGCCGGGTTGCCACCCAGGTGCGGATCAGCCCGCCTTCGCCAAGGTTTCGGGGGGATGGTTTTCTTTCGGACCCGAAAGAAAACTGGTGGACGCTACAGGACTCGAACCTGTGACCCCGTGCGTGTGAAGCACGTGCTCTAACCAACTGAGCTAAGCGTCCGACGTGGAGGCGAGA
>QQNC01000204.1 GCA_003402695.1 Verrucomicrobiota bacterium
CGGCCCCGGTCGCGATAAAAGGCGTGTTCCGGGCCCACGGCGGCGTAGTCCAGGCCGGCGCTGACGGAATGCGTGAGTTCAATCTGCCCCTCAGCGTCCTGCAGCAGGAAGGTCTTGCAGCCTTGCAGCACGCCCAGGCGGCCGCCGGCGAAGCGCGCGGCGTGTTCCCCGGGCTTGATCCCGCGGCCGCCGGCCTCGACGCCGAACATCCGCACGCCGGGCTCCTCCAGGAACTCAAAGAAGAGCCCGATGGCGTTGCTGCCACCCCCGACGCAGGCGATCAGCTCGTCCGGCAGCCGGCCCTCGCGCGCGAGGATTTGCTCCTTCGCCTCCAGGCCGATGACCCGATGAAAATCCCGCACCATCATCGGATACGGGTGCGAGCCATACGCGGTGCCGAGGATGTAGTGGGTGCTGCGGACATTGGTCACCCAGTCACGCATGGCCTCGTTGATGGCCTCCTTGAGGGTCTTCTGGCCGGCCTCAACCGCGCGCACCTCGGCGCCCATCAGCCGCATCCGGAAAACATTCAGTGACTGCCGCGCCATATCGTGTGCGCCCATGTACACCACGCATTCCAGGCCGAACTTCGCGCACGCCGCCGCCGTGGCGACCCCGTGCTGGCCCGCGCCGGTCTCCGCGATGATGCGCTTCTTGCCCATGCGCTTCGCGAGCAGGGCCTGCGCGAGGGCGTTGTTGATTTTGTGGGCTCCGGTGTGAAGCAGATCCTCGCGCTTGAGGTAGATTTTCGCCCCGCCGGCATGCTGGGTCAGCCGCTCCGCCAAATAAAGCGGCGTCGGCCGGCCGGCAAATTCCTGCAAATGGCGCCGCAACTCCGCCTGGAAAGCCGCATCGCTCCGGGCCACCTCGTAGGCTGCCGCCAGCTCCGACAGGGCCGTCATCAGCGTCTCGGGCACAAACACCCCGCCATAGCCGCCAAAATGACCCGCGCCATCCGGCAGCGAGAAGCGGTCGAGTTGCGGGGCGGGGACGGGAGCGGGCATACGTGGCTCGGAGTGAAAGGAGGTCCGCCCGGGAGGCAAACCTCTCTTTGCCATTCACACCCGCTTGATGGTCACCAGCGTCAGGTCGTCCCGGAGGGCCGCCTTGCCGGCAAACCGGTGCACCGTTTCCAGGATGCCGTCATTGAGCTCACGGGCGCTGCGCGCATGCAGCGCATGCACCGCATCCGCCAAGCGGGCCCCGGAAAACTCCTTGTCCTCCTCATTCGGCGCCTCGGTCAGGCCGTCGGTATAGAGCACCAGCGCATCCCCCTGGTGAAACGGCTCCGTGCGGTCCTGGATGACCGCGGTAAAAATCTCGTCGGGCACCAGGCCGAGCGGCATGCCCTCGGACCCGACATACTCGCCCACCGACACGCCGGTCACCCGGTCCCGGCGCGAAAACAGCGGCAGCTCGTGGCCCGCGCGCGCGAAGGTCACCTCGTGGCGCGCCGTGTCGATCACCGCGTACAGGATCGTGATGAACATGCCGCGCAGATCGGCGCCGAGCGCACGGTTCAGCTCGGCGAGGGTCTGCGCCGGCGACTCGTGCCGCGGCGCGATCTGCCGGAGATTCGTGCGGCACATCGCCATCAGCAGCGAAGCCGGGATGCCCTTGCCCGACACGTCCGCGACCGCGACCCCGAGGCGCGTGGGCGAAAGCGGAAACAGGTCGTAGAAATCGCCACTGACCTTCTGCGCCGGGGTGTAACGGGCGTCGAGATCGAGGCCACCCATTTGCGGGGGCTCCTTCGGCAGCAACATCTGCTGGATGCCGCTCGCCAGCGACAGGTCAAGATCGAGCTGGCGCTTCTCAATCTGGAAATAGAGGAACTCCGCGTTATGCAGCGCGAGGGCGGCCTGCTCGGCCAGCGACTGCATGAGGGAAAAATCCATCAGCGTGAACGGCTCGCCATCCGCCGAGTTCGCCACCGCCAGCACGCCAAAAAAACGGTCGCGGAATTGCAGCGGTACGGCGATGAGCGAGCGGACTTTCAGCGCCGGGTCCTCGTGGAGCACCACGCGGGCGTCGGCGGCGGCATCCGCGATCAGCTGGCCCCGACCGGTCTGCACGACCGCCCCGACAATGCCCTCGTTGGCCGGAAAGGCCTCCGTCTTGAGCACCTGCTCGATAAAGCGGGCGCGGGTGGCGAGTTTTTCCCGGACCGCCGCCGGCAACGGCCGGTGCGGGGGAAAAAGTCCCTCGACCGCCGCGCTGCGCATTTTGCCGTCCTCGGTCTTCTCAAACAGGCAGGCGCTGAGGGCGCCCGAACACAGGATGGCCGCGTGGACGATACGCTGGTGCAGCGCCTCGCGCGTCAGCCCCTCACCCAGGGCCTCGACCATGTGGTGCATGAAATCCACCACCAACTGGCGCTCCTGCGTCACCTGGGCCTTTTCCTCCTCGAGGCGACGCACCGTCCGCCGCGACCGGTAGACGGGCAGGAACATGGCGAGGACACCAAGGATAAGGCCAATGACTAGGACCGGAAACATGGGAGGGGATGAGTGTGGCAGGCCCCGCGCCGTCCGGCAATGGCGGAGTGGGCGCAGGCCCGGCCAAACCAGGCCTTTTTTTGCGTCTTAAAGCGCAAATGGGTGGCCCGCTCGCGCGCAACCCACCCTGACCGGCCTACTTCTGCTCGACCCGGTTCTTCAGGAACGCGAGCACGTCCTGAAACTTGCCACGGTTAGTCTCATCCACCGCGATCAGGGATTCGTGGGCCGCAAGCACCAGCCGGGCGTTCTCCAACTCGGAGTGGTCCGGGCACTGCAGCGCGGTAGCGCACTTGTCGAAACTCATCTGGAAGTCCCCGGCGTCCACCGTCAGCAGGCGGTGCAGGCCGAGGTTGCGGATCAGCTCGAGGTTGCGCGGGCCCACTCGCGCCAGCACAAAGCTGCTGGTCGGCGCGGCTTTTTTCAGCTCGAGCGCCGCCCCGGCGAGGACCCCGAGAAACGTGCTGTCCATGCTGGTGCAGTGCAGGAAATCGAGCACGAAGCGCGTTTTTCCCTGGCCGATCAGCTCCGCAACAAAGTCCTTCAGGCAGGCGCTGTTTTGAAAACACGCGCGGCCGTCAATGCGGACGACCACGGGATCGGAATAGGCATCGACCAGAAAGGTGGGTTTGCCGGTTTCGGGCATACTGGTGGGGGCAAACGCTAACCACAGCGGGCGCTGCGGCAAGGGCGGTGGGATTAATTTTGGGTTATGATTTGACGCAACACGTAGGGCAGGATCCCGCCGTGCTGGTAGTAGTCGATCTCGATGGGCGTATCGATCCGGCAGCGCACGGCCACGTTTTCGATCGTGCCGTCCTTCCGCGTGACCTTGAGCGTCAGATCCTGCTGTGGCTTGATGGCGGCGCTGAGGCCGACCACGTCGTAGGTTTCGCTGCCGTCGAGCTTCAGGGTCTGCGCCGTCGTGCCTTCCTTGAATTGCAGGGGCAGCACGCCCATGCCGACGAGGTTGGAGCGATGGATGCGCTCGAAGCTTTGCGCCACCACGACCTTCACGCCGAGGAGGTTCGTACCCTTGGCCGCCCAGTCGCGTGAGGAACCGGTGCCATACTCCTGGCCGGCGAGGATGATGAGGGGCGTCTTGGCGGCGATGTGCTTCACCGCGGCGTCGAAGATCGCCATCTTCTCGCCCGTCGGCTGGTAGATCGTGCTCCCACCCTCCTCGCCGCCGAGCATCAGGTTCTTGATGCGGACGTTGGCGAAGGTGCCGCGGGTCATGATGCGGTCGTTGCCGCGGCGCGAGCCGTACGAGTTGAAGTCCTCGAAGGCCACGCCGTTATCCAGGAGGAATTTCCCTGCGGGCGAGGTCTTCTTGATCGCGCCGGCCGGCGAGATGTGGTCGGTCGTGACCGAGTCGCCAAAGATGCCCAGGGCCCGGGCGCCCTTGATCTCGGCGATCGCCCCGGGCTGCAGGCTGAAGTTCGTGAAGAACGGCGGCTCCTGGATGTAGGTGGACTTGGCCTCGAAGGCGTAGACATTGCCCGTCGTGGCCGGGATCTCGTTCCACTTGGGGTTCTGCGCGGCGAAGTTGGTGTAGAGCCGGCGGAACACCGCGGGCTTCAGCGCCGCCTGCATCTGGTCGCGAACTTCCTGCAGCGTCGGCCACAGGTCCTTCAGGTACACGTCCACGCCATCCTTGCCCTGCCCGATCGGCTCCTTGGACAGGTCGATGTCCACGCGGCCGGCGAGCGCAAACGCCACGACGAGCGGGGGGGACATCAGGAAGTTGGCCTTGATATTCTGGTGCACGCGGGCCTCGAAATTACGGTTGCCCGAGAGGACGGACGCGGCCACGAGGTCGTGCTTGACGATGGCTTCCTCGATCGCGGGATGCAGCGGGCCGGAATTGCCGATGCAGGTGGTGCAACCGTAGCCCACGGTCTGGAAGCCGAGCTGGTCGAGGTACGGCGTGAGGCCGGTCTTGTCGAGGTAGTCGGTGACGACGCGCGAGCCGGGGGCAAGCGAGGACTTCACGGTCGGGTTGACCTTGAGCCCCTTTTCCACCGCCTTTTTCGCCAGCAGGCCGGCCGCAAGCATGACGCTCGGGTTGGAGGTGTTGGTGCAGCTCGTGATGGCGGCAATGAGCACGGAGCCATGGCCAACTTCGCCCTCGATGCGCGGAGCGCCGTTGGGCACTTGGTCCGGCGTCGGGCGGTTGTTGACCATCTCACGCTCGGTGGAGGGATTGGTGTC
>QQNC01000205.1 GCA_003402695.1 Verrucomicrobiota bacterium
AGATCGCAGATCGGCCAAGCCGTCAGTCCGCAGAGTCCGGTCCCCGATCTCCGATCTTCGAACTCCGATCTTCGCGCGCCGCGCGCAGATATCGGCGCGTCGCGGGCCTGGACCGCTGCGGGTGCATTCGTCGTGTTGGTGATGGGTGAAATGCTTTTCCTTGGGCACCTCGCCTCGTTGCCGCCGCGCGGGCAGGTGGGGGTGCGGCTGGCGGCGGACGGGCTGAATCCGGTGGAGCTGCCGGTGTTTCTCGGCACGGAGTGGATCGGGCGGCGCACGGAGGTGACGGCGGCGGAGCGGGCGATACTGCCGCCGGATACGGGTTACTCGCGCAAGGATTACGCGGCGGTGTCGAATTCGGCGCAGCGGGTGTTTTTTTCGATCGTGCTGAGCGGACGCGACCGTTCGTCCATTCACCGGCCGGAGCTCTGCGTGGTCGGGCAGGGCTGGACGATCCAGGCGGTGTCGGAGCATCGGTTCTCCACGCCGGGCCGGGTGCCGGGGGGATTTCCGGCAACGGTCCTGCACGTGCGGCGCGAGGTCCAGACGCCGCGCGGGGTCGTGGTCGTGCCGCAGCTCATCGTTTACTCGTTTGTCGGCGGCGACACGATTGAGCGCACGTACTGGCGCCGGCTGGCGCGGGATGCGTGGAACCGCGTTTTCCATGCGCGTGCCGACCGCTGGGCGTATGTGCTGATGCAAACCGATGCCCGCGAAGGTGAGGCGGCGGCGTTGGCGCGAATGCAGACGGTGCTCGACCAAACCCGGCCGGCTTTTGAAAAGCCGCCCGGAAGTACCAAGTAACAAGGATCGAGCGCCAAGGATCGGTTGATCGGCTGCTGGATTTGATCCTTGGCACTTTCGGCGGCCACGAGACAGGAGTAGCAAGCATCAAGTAACAAGGGACTTCCGAATGAAGCGGCCAAGTTTTGGCACTTGCCACTTGTGACATGGAACCTCCTTCACCTACCGTGCGCGTCCCTTGATTTTCGCCTTCGCAGCCCCGCTTACGGCCCTGACCGCCGAACCCGACCTTACGGACTGGTCATTTCCCGTCGCCCTGCTGGTGGGCGGAGGCATCGGCTTTCTGGTGGTCTGGGTGCTGACCCGTCACACGCGCCGCGTGGCACATGAGCAGGCGGCGGAGCTGTCCGAAGTTGCGCGCCGCGAGGCGGCGGTGGCGGCCGAGGAAATGAAGCAGAAGGCCGAGGCGGAGATCCAGGCCAAGCGGGCCGAGGCCAACCGCGAATTTGACCGCCATGAGATCGAGGCGGACGTGCGGCTGCGTGAGATCCGCGCCCACGAGGAGTCGCTTTCGCTCCTTGATTACCAGTTTGAACAGAAGCAGGAGCGCCTGAGCCGCGAGAACGCCGCCGTGCGCCAGGCGCGCGATGCGATCCGCGCTCTGTCCAAGAGCGTGCGCAAACGCCTCGAGGGTGTTTCCCAGATGGATGCGGAGGAAATCCGCCGCGCGCTGCGCGAGGAAGTGCAGCTCGAGTGCCAGGACGAGTTGCGCACCCTCCGCCGCGACCTGATGGAGAAGTCGGAGCAGGAACTGCAGACCGAGGCGCGCCGCATCCTCGTCGCGACGATGCAACGGCTCGCCAGCAAGGCGGAGAACGACATGACTTCCACGCAGGTCGCGCTGCCGAGCGAGGACATGAAGGGCCGCATCATCGGCCGCGAGGGCCGCAACATCAAAGCCTTCGAGTCGACCACCGGGGTCACCATCCTGATCGATGAGACTCCGGGCGTGGTGCTGCTGTCATCGTTCGATCCCGTGCGCCGCGAGGTGGCGCGCGTGGCCCTCGAGGCGCTGGTCAAGGACGGGCGCATCCATCCGGCGAGCATTGAGGAATTCGTGAAGCGCGCACAGGACGAGATGGACCTCACCGTGACGCAGGCGGGCAACGACGCCGTGGCGAAGCTGAACATCAACGGCCTGCACCCCGAGATCATCAAGCTGCTCGGCGGGTTGAAATACCGGTTTTCCTACAACCAGAACGTGCTGGACCACTCGATCGAGACGGCGTTTCTCGCGTCGATGCTGGCGAGTGAAGTCGGGCTTGACCCGAACGTGGCGAAGCGCGCGGGCCTGTTGCACGACATCGGCAAGGCCGCCAACGCTGAGCTGGAGGGCAGCCACGCGCGCATCGGGGCCGAGTTCATCAAGCGCTACGGCGAGACGCCGATCGTCGTGAACGCGGTGGCCGCGCACCACGAGGAAGTGAAGCCGGAGACGGTTTACGCCGGCCTCGTGATCCTCGCCGACACGATTTCCGCGGTGCGCCCCGGCGCGCGCGCCGAGTCGTCCGCGATCTACGCGCAGCGCCTGGAGAAGCTCGAAAAGCTGGCACTCGGGCTGGAAGGCGTGCAGCAGGCGTTCGCCATCCAGGCCGGCCGCGAGATCCGGGTGGTGGTGGCGCCGCAGACCGTGACCGACGACGGGGCGCGCGAGCTGGCGAAGCAGTTGCGCGCGAAGATCGAGGCGGAGCTGCAGTACCCCAGCTCGATCAAGATCACCGTCATTCGTGAACAACGGTTCACAGAGACGGCGACCTGAGGGTTTCCCGCCAAACACCCGAAACGCCCGAAAATCTGAGGCGGAGGCCGAGGTCGCCCGCCTTGGGATTTGAGGTTTTCTTTCGAGTCGTTCGCGTGTTTCGTGGGGACAAATGCCTGACAAGAAAATCCTCGAGACCTTCCCGAATCCCTCGCCGGCGCGCGACTACCTGATCGAGCACACGCACCACGAGTTCACTTCGCTGTGCCCGATGACGGGGCACCCTGACTTCGCGGACATCACCGTCAGCTACGTGGCGGACAAGAAGTGCGTCGAGCTGAAGTCGCTGAAACTGTATTTCCACGCCTTCCGCAATGAAGGTATCTTCTTTGAGGCCGCGACGAACAAGATCTGCGACGACCTCGGCAAGGCGCTCCAGCCGCGCCAGCTGACGATCATCGCCAACTGGAAAGCGCGGGGTGGATTTACCTCGCGGATCACGGCCAGCTGGGCGGCGAAGAAGCCGCGCTAGGCCGATTGCGGATTGAGCGCCTTGATCACCGCGGCGTGCAACGCGGGGGTGGCGGCGACGGTGGATTCGGCGGGGTAGGCGGGGCCGCCTTGCCAGTCGGTGATGATGCCGCCGGCGCCGCGGATGACGGGGACGAGGGCGGCGATGTCCCAGGGATTCATGATCGGGTCGCACATCACGTCGGCGAGGCCGGCGGCGACGAGAAGGTAGCCGTAGCAGTCGCCCCAGGTGCGCACGAGCTTGGCGCGCTGGCGGAGCGCGCTGAAGGCGTCGCCGTTCTGGTACTTCGACGGGTTGAAGGGATCGCTCGTGAGAAAGGTGGCATCCTCGATGCGGGCGGTGGAGCGCACGCGCACGGGGCGGCCGTTGAGCGTGGTCGTGGTGCCGTCGCCGATCATGAGCTGCTGCAGGATCGGCTGGTGGATGGCGCCGAGGACGGGCTGGCCGCGGTGAAGGAGGGCGATGAGCGTGCCCCAGAGCGGAACGCCAGTGATGAAGGACTTGGTGCCGTCGATTGGGTCGAGCACCCAGACGAACTCGGCGTCGGGACGGTCGCTGCCGAGTTCCTCGCCGATGATGCCGTGGGTGGGGAACTGGGCCTTAATTAATTTTCGCATCAGCTCCTCGGCGCCGCGGTCCGCGAGGGTGACGGGGGTGGCGTCGCTCTTGGTCTCGACGACAAGGTCGGTGCGGCCGAAATAGGGGCGGATAAAGTCGCCGCTTTGGGTGGCGAGCTCGGTGATAAAGGAGCGATACGGGGTCAGATCCACGAGACCTTTGAACCACGAAACACACGAAACACACGAAAAATGCTCGGGTGGTGAAACGGGACATTTTTTACAGGAGGGAACAGAGGCCACGGAGGGGTGGAAAGATGGGGAGCCGGAGCGGGAATTCGCGGCCTTATCCCGGGAAAATCTCCTCGCGCCACCTTCAACCCTTCCCGCACCCTTGACCGAGCCATTTATGTCCTGGACGCAGCAGCCGATCTTCTTCGTGGATTTCGAGGGTAGCCGGACCTCCGGCATCCTGGAGTTTGGCGTGGCGGAGGTGGTTGGGGGAAAAGTGACGACGACCCGCACGCGGCTTTGCCGGGCGATGGGGTCGGTCCGGCCGGAGGATGTGGCGGTGCACGGACTGGAGGCGGCGGTGCTGGCGGAGGAGCCGCCGTTTGCGGATGAGTGGGAATACTTTGCGGGGCTGCGGGAGCGCGGGCCGCTGGCGGCGCATTATGCGGGTGTGGAGAACGGACTGCTGAAGTCGGTCTGGCCTTATCCGCGCAACTCGCCGGATTTTGCACGCCCGGGGGAGAGTGTGATTGAGTGGGGGCCTTGGGTGGATTCGGCGCGGCTCTACGCCCAGTTTTACCCACAGTTTGATTCGGGGCGGCTCGAGACGCTGGTGGCCGCGAGCGGATTGCAGGCCGAGCTCGATGCCTTGGCGCAGGAACAGTGTCCGCCGCAACGGCGGCGGTATCACGCGGCGTTGTACGATGCTTTGGCCGGCGCGCTGCTGCTCGCCTCACTCGCCCGCGAGCCGCGGCTGGCAGAGCTGACCGTGATGCAACTGCTGGCGTTCAGCACGCTCGATGGAGACAAGCGCGACGCGCTGCAGCAGCGGAAGTTGTTCTGATCCAAGGCAGTTTATCGCGAAAGAGCGAAAG
>QQNC01000206.1 GCA_003402695.1 Verrucomicrobiota bacterium
AACCGCCTTCAATCGAGTCATAGCGGTTGTTGTCGCTGGTGACAACGTAACGGCCGTCAACCCAGTCAAACGGTGACAGTTCGACGGTGACGTCGACGGTGTTCACGTAGTCCTTCTGCATGGCGCCGCGCGCATTGTAGTTGAAGCCGGTGTCGTGGATCTTGTTGCCGTTGGCATCCAGGTAATAGGCGCCACGCTCGATCTTGGTGTAATTGGGCAGGGTGTAGTTGTTGGAAGCGATGCGATTGTCGTTACCCCAGTTGCCGTAACCACCGATGACGTTGTAACGGGCAGCCATCTGGGCGGCCGCGCCGGCGCTGCCGAGGGCGTCCGCACCGAAGCTTTTGCCGCCGGTTTGCGCACCCAGCTCGAGGGCCACCAGGGAGGCGGCGCTCGGATTGGACACGGTGTTGGCGTAGGCATCAAACCAGCCCTGCGGGTAGAACCACTCCGTCGAACGGGTGTTTTGGTACTTCAGGTTCTGGAGTTCCCCCTCGGCCGTGATGCGGAGCTTGCCGCTCTCGAACGGCACGATCGCGAGGGACCCGAGGATCATGTCCATCTTCGTGTATTCGAACCGGCGCTGACCGCCGCTGTTTTCGTTAGCCACAATGATGCGCATGGCGGCCTTGGACGAGAACATCGTGTTGTGATCGAGGACGTACTTCTTCTTATGGTCCGTGCCCGTGATGTAGGACAGGGTCGTCGGGATCTTGGCGAACACGGGCTGCTTGGTGATGTAATTGATAACACCGCCGGGGGCGCCGTTGCCGAAGAAGAGGGCCGCGGGGCCCTTGACGATTTCAACACGCTCCGTGCTATCGAGGGTGAAGGCGGTATAACGCTTCACACCGTTGCGCAGGTACGTGTTAACTTGGAAGCCGCGCATCGTGAAGGTGCCCACGGGCGTAGCGCCGTTGGCCGGACGGGCCGAAGAGAACGAATTGTCACCGGAACCGGAGGACGTGTAGCGCAGGATGTCCGTGAGGGACTGCGTGTTCGTGTCCGCGAGGAACTCGGCCGACTTAATTTCGATCGCGAGGGGCGTACGCTGGACTTCCATGCCGATACGGGTGGCCGTGGCGGAGTTGGTCTTCAGGTAGCCGTTGTCTTTGTCGGAGTTGACCGTGAACTTCGACAGGGTCGTCACACCTTCGTCGGTAGCGAGGGGAGCGGCCGTGGTCGTCGTGGTGGTCTTGGTCGTGGTAGCTGCTTGGGCTCGCACATTAGGAGCCGAAACGGCGACCAATGCAGCCAAACAGGAGACCAGGTATTTGCTGGCCCTGTGCATTCGGTAGCTGGATTCTGAGTTCATTCGTTGTATGGGGTGGTTTGTAGTTTCCGGTTTTGACCCGGTGTGAACCGGTTCAAAAGTCGGGAAAGGGGGAGGATCAGTTGGGTGACATCAGTCCAGCGTCGGTGGACTGAATGTCAGCATGGGGAGGAAACCGTTCATGGGGGGTAACGCCGGTGAAAACGACGTAAAGAGCATGAAAACCCCCCGGCATTAGCAAGCGCGACTTTTATGATTGTTCAAGCAGTCAACGGCTTGGACTGGGCCATGCCCACCATGGTGGGGGCAATAGTGACGCCGACCCGGCCAATCGCGGTCGGGTTCTCGATGCGCCAGACGAGGTGATCGACGACTTTTCGCACCAGAGTCGGCAGGTTGATGTTCAACGCGGCGGGCAGGTGGTCGAGATTGTGATAAATGACGGGATTGTAGTTCCCGAGCACGGCCTCGAAATCCCGCTCCGATTTCAGCCCGGCCTGGCGCATGGAACGGAAAAGGGAGCCACAGAAATGATCGACGGGCATGTACAGGCCGGTGGGGCGGGGGGAGGTCTGCATCATGCGGCGCACGAGCGTGTCGCTCTCCTCGTGCAGCGGGGCAATTTCGAGGTAACTCACTCCGGGACGGGCCTTTCCAAGAATGTTGTGCACGGTAAGACCGAGCTCCTTCGCCCGTTCCCCAAATGATTTCACGCGCCAGGCGACGGCACTGTAGGCCGGATCCGTTGAAATTACCGCCAGCGTCTTATGGCCGCGGCTGTGCAGGTAATCGGCGGCGAGGCGACCGTTGAGATCGTTGTCCGGCTCGACATAATCGCCGGGATAGGCGGCGGTGCGCCGGGTCATGAACCAGACGTGAGGCAGGCCCGCCAATTTTTGGATGCTAGAGGCCGCGGGCTCCATGCCTTGAATGATGACGCCGTCCACCTGGCGCTCGGCGAGGGCGCGGGGAAAATCATCCGGAGTGTCGGTGAATATAACGCTTAACTCAATGCGCTGACGCTCGTTAGAAGGCTGAACCTGAAGTAATTGATCCTGAAACCAATTCAGGTTCGAGCTCTTTCTCGCGCCAACGAACCACACGGCGATCTTCTTGGGAGTGGCCAGCCGGGACTTGGGACCGCGGCGGCGATGCAGGGGGGTGGGGATGTAATTGACCGCCGTCATGACCGCCTGGACGCGGGCGAGCCGGTCAGGTGCAACGAGGTGCGGCTGATTAATTACGCGGGAGACGGTAGCGGGGGAGACCTTGGCCCGGAGGGCAATATCGGCAATGAGCATGGCAGGGGGTACGCCGTGAAAGTTTCAGAAAACAATTCTGAAAATCACGCCGCCCCGTCAAGGGTATTCAGGCGGGCCGGGCCTCGGCTGAACACTCTGGAACCTGCCTGAAAATTACTTCTGCTTGGCGCGGACCAAGGCCCGCCGCCAGGCGCCGGCGTATTCCTTGCGGGCGCGGATGGCGTCCGGCCAGGCATGCGGATCGGTGCTGACATGGTAGCCGTGACTCATGCCGAGTTCCGGGCAAACATAGAGTTCGCCGCGGGGTTCCGGGCCCTGCAGCCAGAGGGTGAAGAGGTCCTCGACGAAGGCCAGGTAGTCCTTGAACTCGGGGGTGAGCTTGCCTTTGCCATTGGTCACCGGGATCTGGCAGTGCTGGCTGTTGAACGGCCGCAGGTGGAAGAGGTGCGAGTGCTGGATCAGCTTGGGCCAGGCCAGCAGGCGTTTCGAGTAAACGGCGGGCAGCAGGTGCTTGGAAACGGCGAAGTGCGAGTGATCCCAGGTGGTGGGCATCAGGCGGCCCGTGGCCCGCTGAAACAGCCGCTGGATCTCGTCGTATTTCTCCGGGGTTTCCGTGGCGGTGTCGCGGTGCGTCTCGATGTGGACGCTGACGCCGAGTTCGTCGGAGAGCGCGATGAGTTTCACCGCCAGCTTGGCGGCGACCGCGGGGGGCGTGTCGTGGTCCAGCAGCTGCACATTCATGTAGCGCGTGCCGTTGTCGCGCTGCTCGATGATCTGCTTCCGGGCCTTGGTCACGCTGGAGCCGTCGAAGCCGCCCATGATTTTCAGGCGGTACTTGTCCGCGAGGGCCTTGAGCTCGGCGTTCGCCCAGGCGGCGACGCCGTCAAAACCGGCGGCCTTGATTTCTTTCATTTTGCGCTCGAGCGACCACTCGCGCTTGGCGGTGGGGTAGGCGATCATCGACCAGGCGGTCGCGCATTGGACGAGGCGGGGGGCGGGGTGTTTTTTGGAGCGGGGCATAAATGAAATTTCAGGGAAAATGCTGGTTGAAATACTGAATGGAGCGGAGTCATGCTGAACGCTCTCTCTTACTTGAGACAACCTCATTATATGATCCCGACAAAGGTAAAGAGGCCCTGCATCATGGTTTTGGTCCTGATGCTTTCCACCGGAGCCTTATTCGCCCGGGAGGGGGAAAAGGGGGTTGCGCTGTCCGACGCCGATATTGCCCGGCGCTTTGAGGAGCGCCGGCAGAGCGTCCTTGTCAGCTCGATCGCCGAGCTCGATCCGGCGGATCCGACCAAGGGGGGTCACTATGATGTGGCCGCCTGTCTGCAACGCGGCGAAAAACGGGAGGCGGCCCTGGCGCGCCTGGCGAAGATCCTGGCCGTGAAAGCCGATGGAAACATGTTTTGGATGTTTCCCATGGTCACGCTCATGATGGCGGGCGACCAGAGTCTGGACGCCCCGAACCGGGCCCGCATCGCGGAACTCTGGCGGACCTACTGGCCGAGCCGGGGCGACACGGAGAACCACTGGGTCCTTTACTATTCGTCCCTTTACCTCGCGGCCCAGACTTATCCCGGCGCCGGGCCGGAGAAATGGTTCAACGGCAAATCCTCCGCGGAAAACATGGCCGAGGCCCGCAGCTATCTCGAGCACTGGATGGAAGTGACGACGTCCTTCGGCCAAGGGGAATACGATTCGCCCAATTACATCGAGGAGTACGCGACCGGTCTCGCCCTGCTGTCCGGCTGGGCGCAGGACGCGGCGTTTCGCCAGCGGGCGCACCTGCTGCTCGACTATATCTTCTATGATTACGCGGTGGAGACGCTCGACGGTTATTATGGCGGGGCGCACAGCCGGGTTTACCCGCGGCAGATCGTTGCGCCCGGGCTGACGCCCTCGCTGGCGCTCGGCTGGCTGCTCTTTGGCTTTGGGGAACGCCAGCCGAACGGCACGGTGCAGATCCTGGCCCTGAGCGGCTACACGCCGCCGCCGATCCTGGAGCGCATTGCCCGTGACCGCGCGCAGCCCTACGTCGAGCGCGAGCTCAAGCGCACCCGCTGGCGGCTCCGCAACGCGGGACCGGAATCCTTTGTGATCGGGGACAAGCGGACGATCCC
>QQNC01000207.1 GCA_003402695.1 Verrucomicrobiota bacterium
ACCGCGCCGTACGTCACATAAATCCAGCTCAGCACCCAGAGCGTCAGCGCCCCCGGGAGCACAAACAGCACGCCCGCCGCCAGCCCGCCACGAATCCCGTGCAGCAGCCACCCGCAATAGGTCGCCAGCTGCGTCGCCTCCGGCCCGGGCAGCAGCATGCAAAAATTGAGCGCATGCAAAAACCGCGGCTCATCAATCCAGCGTTTCCGCTCCACGAGCTCGCGGTGCATCACCGCAATCTGCCCCGCTGGCCCGCCAAAACTAATGCAGCCAAGTTTCAGCCAGAAGCGCAGGGCTTCGCGGAAGGTCGGAGCAGGAACGGAGATGGACATGCAGCGCGGTCAGCAGAGCAGGCCCACCCCGCTTCGCAATTTCAGACTGGTGCAGAGTAGTAGGACTTTAGCGCGGAAGCGCGGAGGGGCGGAACTGAGCGGAGGCAAAGACCGCTTTTCAAGTCAGAAGCCAGGAGCGAGACAGCCGGAGCTTTTTCCTGAGTTGCTGGCTTCCGGCACGGGATTTTCCGTCTCGCAGCGGTATTGGTTAATAGTTTCCTTCCCGACCCCATCCACTGAAGCGACGAGCGACGATGCCGTAACCGGCCGCCCGCGAACTCCTCGCCGAAACCCGCGCGTTGCGCGCAACCCTCTCCTGATCACCCGCGCTTGAGTTTCAGCAGCCGCTCGCCGGCGGCGTGCAGCGTGGCGGGTTTCTTCGCGAAATTCAGCCGCATGTAACGGTTCTCGCCAGGGGCAAAGAAACTCGAGCCCGGCACCGGCGCGACGCCGATCTCCTTTGCCATCCAGTGCGCGAACTTCACGTCGTCGGCGAAACCAAACGCCGAGATGTCCACCATCACAAAGTACGCGCCCTCGGGCCGCGTGTAGCTCAGCCCGGTTTGGTCGAGGTAACCCAGCAGGATGTCCCGCGAAGCCGCATACTTCGCGGCAAGCTCGTCATAGTAGCTGACGGGGAAATTCAGCGCCGTGACCACCGCGTGCTGCAGCGGCGCCGCGGCGCCGACCGTCAGGAAATCATGGACCTTGCGCGCCTGGGCGATGATGGACGGCGCCGCGTGCACGTAGCCGAGCCGCCAACCGGTGATGGAAAAGGTCTTCGAGAGCGACGAACACATCAGCGTCCGGGACGCCATCCCCGGCAGCGTGGCGAAATACGTGTGCCGGTGCGGCGCGTAGACGATGTGCTCGTAGACTTCGTCGGTGAGCACAAACACGTCGAACTCCTCGGCCAGCGCGGCAATCTGTAACAGTTCCCCACGGGTAAACACCCGGCCGCAGGGATTCGACGGGTTGCAGAGGACAAACGCCTTCAACCCGCTGGCAAACGCCCGCCGCAGCTCGGCGGGATCAAACTTGTATTCCGGCGGATGCAGCGGCACGTGCACCGGCACCGCGCCCGTCAGGATCGCGTCCGCCGAGTAGTTTTCGTAAAATGGCGTGAAGAGCCCGACTTTGTCGCCCGGGTCGCAGACGGTCATCATCGCGACCATCATGGCCTCGGTGGCACCACAGGTGACGACCAACTCGCTGCCCGCGTCCACCGGCACGCCCATGAAACGGGTCAGCTTGGCCCCGAGCGCCGTGCGCAGCTCGGGCGAGCCCCAGGTGACGGCGTATTGGTGCCGCCCGGCGTCCATCGCGTCCTTGCCCGCCTGCATCAGCTCCACGGGCGGGTCCCAATCGGGAAAGCCCTGCGCGAGGTTGATCGCCCCATGCTGCGCCGCGACCCGCGACATCTCGCGGATGAGCGACTCGGTAAAGAGCGCGGTGCGTTGGGAGGTGCGCGGCACGGCTCAGGGAATCTTCAGCTGCATCCCGGGCTTCAGCGCGGTCTCGTTCGGCATCACGTCGCGGTTGGCCGCGTAGATCTCCCGCCACTTGGACCGGCTGCCGTAGTATTTCTGGGCGAGGCTGAACAGCGTGTCGCCCTTCGCCACGGTGTGTGTGCGGCCCGAATTGGCGGTGGTCGGGCGGCCGAAAGTAGTGGCCGGTTTCGTCGTGGGCCGCGCGGGCTTGGTAAGGGCAGGCCCCGCCGGCACCACCGGGTCCTCCTCCACCGGCCCGGAAGGCAGGGGCGCGTAGGTGACGGGCGATTCGTCGGCGGCCGCGGGCGGCGAGGACTCGGCCGGGGTCGTTTGCAGAGTGATCATCGCCGCACCCGCGCCGGCGTTTTCCAGGGCGGCGCGGCTACGGACGGGCGGCGCGGTCACGCCCCCGCGCAGCGCGGTCAGCTCGGCCTTGAGCTGGTCGTTCTCCCGCAGCAGCCGGTCAATCTGGTCCTGCTTCTCCAGCTGGTCGGCCTGACTCTCCAGCGGCGTCGCCGGCAGCGTGCGCGCGAACTCGCGCTTCGACGTGTCAATCAGGCCGCGGACGTAGACGGCCTGGCGCGAATTGGGCTGCAGCTCGAGGTACTTGCGAAAATGATAAATGGCCGCGATCGGGTCCTTGACGTGCCGCAGCAGGATGAGGCCGACCTCGAGGTGCGACTCGGGCGCGGTGTCGTCGCGCTTGGCGATGACCTTGAGGTAGGCGTTGAGGGCCTCCTGGTTGCGGCCCTGCTTCGAGAGCTGCTGCCCCTGGCGGTAGAAGGACTCGTCGGTTTCGGAGGAAAGCGTAAAGCTGTCGCCGCGGTCGCATCCCGCGGCCAGCAGCATGGCCAGCACGGCCAGGAGGGCGGGAATGTTCAGACAGTTTCTCATCTCAGGCAGGGAATGGGATTGAACGGGAAAAGGTTCACCGTAAATTCCGCACTCTCGCCCTGCGACTCAAACCCTAAATGGCCCTACAATCCAAATCTGCCCTCGCCCGCGCCCGCGCCTGCATCCGGCTGGAGACCGCCGCGCTGACCGCCACGGCCAAGGGGCTGGATGCGTCGTTCGTCGCCACCGCCCGGGCGGTGGAGGCCGCGAGCGCCGCGGGCCGGAAGCTCATTTTCAGCGGCGTTGGCAAGTCGGCCCACATCGCCCAGAAGCTCGCCGCCACCTTCAACAGCACCGGCGTGACCTCGTGTTTTCTCGACCCCACCCAGGCCCTGCATGGGGACCTCGGGCTGTGTGCCGAGGGGGATCTCGCCCTCATCCTGAGCAACAGCGGCCAGACCGAGGAGGTCCTCCGGCTCCTGCCGCTGCTGAAGCGCATGGGCGTGGGCATCGTGGCGTTCACCAGCCACGCCGACTCCGACCTCGCCCAAAACGCCGACCATCTCCTGCTCTACCGCGTGCCGCGCGAGGCCTGCCCGCTCAAACTCGCGCCCACTTCCAGCACCACCGCCGCCCTCGCCCTCGGGGATGCACTGGCCATGGTGCTGCTCGAGGCGCGCGGCCTGACCCGGGACGATTTCGCGAAATACCACCCCGCCGGCAACATCGGCGCGCTCCTACTTAAGGTGCGCGACATCATGCGCACAGCGGACCGGCTCCCAATCGCCCCGGACACCGTCACGCTGCAGGAAGCCATTCTGGCCATGACCAAGGCCAAATCCGGCAGCATCGCCCTGGTCCAGGCCAAGTCCGGCAAGCTCACCGGCATCCTCACCGACGGCGACTTCCGCCGGAGCGCCCTCACCGGGCCGGATTTCCTGCGCCAGCCCGTGGCCACATTCATGACCCGCGCCCCCAAGACCGTGCGCGACGACGCACTCGGCGTGGACGCGCTCCGCCTTTTCACCCTCCATAAGATTGACGACCTCATCGTCGTGAACGCCCGCGGCCAACCGGTTGGGCTCGTCGACGGCCAGGATCTGCCCAAATTAAAAATCGTGTGAAGCCCCCCATCCGCATCGGCATTGTCGGGATGGGTGGTTTCGCCGGCTGGCACCACAACACCGTGGCCAAGCTCGAGGAGCGCGGCGAGGCCCGCCTGATCTGCACCTGCGACCCGGCGGCGGCCACGTTCGCCGCGCAGCAGGCCGACTGGAAGTTCAACGCCCGCGGCGTGAGCGTTTTCCCGGACTACCGCACAATGCTGGCCGCCTGCGGCAGCCAGCTCGACCTGCTGGTCGTGCCCACACCCATCCAGCTGCACGCCGAGATGCACCGCGCCGGCGTCGAGCTCGGCCTGCCCGTCTACCTCGAGAAGCCGCCCACCCTCGATTACCTCGAGTTGGAGGAAATGATCGTCCGCGACCGGTCGGCGCGCAAATCGTCGTTCGTGGGCTTCAACTTCATCATCGAGAAACCGCGCCTGGCGCTGAAGGAGCGCATCCTCGCCGGCGAGTTTGGCGCCGTGCGCAGCGCCACGCTCATCGCCCTCTGGCCGCGGCCGGCCGATTATTTTCGCCGCAACAGCTGGGCCGGCCGGCTCATGATGGACGGCCGCGTCGTGCTCGACTCCTGCTTCGGCAACGCCAACGCCCACTTCGTCCACAACCTGCTGTTCTGGACCGGCGGCCCCGAGCTCTACAGCTGGGCCCAGCCCGCCGCCGTCCGCGCCGAGCTCTACCGGGCCCACGCCATCGAGGGCGCGGATACGTTTTTTGTGGAGGCCGACACGACCACCGGCGTAAACCTGCGCTTTGCCCTCTCCCACACCGGGACCGGCGCGGGCACGCACGCCGAGACGGTCCTGTGCGATAAAGCCACGCTGAAATACATCGTCGGCCAGCACGCCGAGATCAGGTGGCACGACGGCCGCAC
>QQNC01000208.1 GCA_003402695.1 Verrucomicrobiota bacterium
ACAGAGCAGCAGCCGGTCGAAGTGCCCGGACTCCGGCGCTGCCCGGTGGCGAACCTGCTGGGCCAGCCGGTTTGACCCGGTGGCTCAGAGCCGGGCGATCCGGCGGCTGGCGGCTTCGGCGAGACGTTGGCCGGCGCCGATGCAATTAGACAGGGAAACACCGTCACAGCACGGGCCTCCGAGGAACAGTCCGGGGGCGGCGGCCTCGACGGTACGGCAGGCGTCCTTGAATTTCTGGAATCCCACCACGTACTGGGAAATCGCCCGCGGCCAGCGCTGGATGCGGCTGATCACGGGTGTCCCGTGCACGCCGAGGAGATCGGCCAGTTCCTCCTGCACCATGGCCACCAGCGCGGCGTCATTCTGGTTGCACAATTCCGGCTGGCGCGTGCCGCCGACGAACGTGGTGAAGGCGACATGGCCGGCCGGGGCGCGGCCGGGAAAGAGGGTGCTGGAAAACAAGGTGCCGAGGATCCGGCGTTTTTCCACGGCGGGGGTGAGCATGCCGAAGCCGTCCAAGGGATGCGCCACATCCTCGCGCCGGAACCCGAGGAACACCGATGCCACGGCCGGCTGCGGAATTTCGCGCATGACGGCGAGGGCCCCGGCCTCGGGCACACCCTCGAAGGGTAAGGCGGCGAGGGCGTCGGGCGGCAGGGCGCAGATGACGGCGGAAAAATTTTCGCTGCCGGTTTTCTGGGGGGAGGTGAAGTCGACCTGCCAGAGCCAGCCCATGTGGCGCACTGCTGTGACGGTGTGGTTGAGTCGCAGGTGGCTGCCGAGTTGCGAGGCGAGGGCGAGGGGCACCTCGGCGAGTCCCTCGGGAAAGGAAATCATGCTGCCCTTGGGCCCGGCGGTGGCGGTGCGGCGGCGCAGGGCGCCCCGGATGAGCGAGCCATGGTCGCGTTCGAGGGCGTGGAGCTTGGGAAAGGCATGACGGACTGAGAGTGCGCCCGGATCACCGGCGTAGACCCCGGCGACGAAGGGGTTGACCACAAAATCCAGGAACTCCTGCCCGAGGCGGCGGGTGACAAACTGCGCGACGGATTCGTCGCCTTCGGCCGGGCCGCGGGCGCGGAAGGGCTCCGCGAGAACGCCCAGCTTGGTGCGCACGGACAGGAACGAGCTGGTGAGAAACTGCATCGGGGTGGCGGGCAGGGCGGCGGGCCGGCCGTGGCGCACGACGTAGCGCTTGTTCGCCTCGGGCGAGGCGACCAGGCGTCGGTTTTCGAGGCCCACGCCGCGGAGGAAATCGGAAATGGCCGCCGAATTCTCGAAGAGGGTGTTGGGCCCGGTTTCGAGGAGCCAGTCGCCTTCCCGGCGGGAGGCCATGACCCCACCCGGCTGGCCCTTGGCCTCAAACACCACCACGGGCACGCCGAGCTTCCGCAGGTACCAGGCGGTCGAGAGACCGGTGATGCCACCACCGATAATGGCCACCGGCAGACCGGAGGATAGGGTGGTTGCGAAGGAAGGGGCTGCGGGCTGCGGGCTGACGAGGGAGTTCACGTGGTGAGCTTATAGTGAGGTCCCGAAAATGGCCCTGCGCTTCTTGCTGAGAGGTACGCACTTATTGTCCTACGGGCGGTGAGGAAACGGGTCCGTGTGGGGATCTAACCTCAATATATGCGTAGTGTCGGCCAAAATGCGGTGAGCGGGAGAAATGCGTTTCGGCGATAGTGGGCCTGTCGCCGGGTGACCCCTTCACGGTGCAGTCCCGGCCCAACCCAAACTCCCTACCATGACCCACCTCCATCGCCTGCTTGTCCTCGGTTTTGCCACCCTCGCGCTCTCCCTCCAGGGCGCGGACGCCGCCGCCAACTGGAAGCAATATTGTGCCAAATGCCACGGCCCGGACGGCAAGGGCGACACCAAGATGGGCCACAAGCTCGGCATCCTCGATCTCGGCGAGGCCGCAGTGCAGGCCAAGTTCACCGACGACGATATTTTCAAGGCCGTGAAGGTCGGCCGCAAGGACGAGAGCGGCAAGGTCACCATGAAGCCGATCGAGGGCATGACGGATGATGAGATCAAGGCCCTCGTGCCGTTGGTCCGTTCGATGAAGAAGTAACCCCGCCGGTCCACCCTCAGACCGCCCCCTCCCCGGTGTCTAAAGATACGGTCACCCAGTACTGGCTCGGAGCCTTGACCGTGGTTTTTCTCGGGCTGGGCGGATTTTTCATCGTCAACAGCGCGGCGCGTCCGGCCGCGGGAAAAGAGATCCCGCTGGTCGACGTGAAGTTCCTCGACCGCACCGCCTCCCGGCGGACGTACGCGGACCTGGTCAAGGCCAACGAGGACCTCTCGGATTACGACTGCTACGGGTGCCATGAGAAGGGCAAGCCGCCGCCGATCCGCTACGATGCGAACCAAAAGATCATCGTGCCGAAGGAACACTCCGACGTCGTGATGGGCCACGGTTCGCATGACCGGAACAATCTCTGCTACAACTGCCACAACGAGCAGAACCTCCTGACGCTGCAGGTGCGCGACGGCCGCGAGGTGGGCTTTGACAACATTCCCCAGCTCTGTGGCAGCTGCCACGGCCCGAACCTGCGCGACTGGGAAGCCGGCGCGCACGGCCGCACCAGCGGATATTGGGACCGCTCGCTCGGTACCGCGGACCGGCTCAGCTGCGCCAATTGCCACAACCCGCACGCCCCGCGCATCCCCACGCGGGAATCCGCGCCGGCCCCGCATTCCCTGCATGGCCCCGCGGGGACCTCCTCGCCGCACGAAACCACTCACTGACATGACGCCGACGCTGCCACCTCCGGACGACAAGACCTCCGACACGTCGATGTCGCGCCGCAATTTTCTCCGTGGAGCCGCGGCTTTTGGCGGCCTGACGGCGCTGGCGGCCAGTCTGGCCCCGCTCCGGCAGCTCGAGGACTTTTCGTCCTCCGAGCAGTTCCTCCAGAAATATTACAAGGAGCTCACGCCGGACGACATGACCAAGGTGATCGGCCGCATCGAGCGGGAGGTGCAGAAGGAGTACGGCATCCGGCCGCACGTCCGCGACCTGAAGCCGATGGACGGCGTGGAATTTGTCTACTGCCTGAATCTCACGCGCTGCATCGGCTGCCGCAAATGCGTCCATGCCTGCGTCAACGAGAACAACCAGTCGCGCAACCCCGAGATCCAGTACATCCGCGTGCTGAAGATGCCGCATGGCTCGATGGACGTGGAGAAGGGCGACCACACCTACGAGGCGAAGTCGGTGCCGGAAAAGGGGTTTTTCTACATGCCCGTGCAGTGCCAGCAGTGCCAAAACCCGCCCTGCGTGAAGGTCTGCCCGGTCAATGCCACGTGGCAGGAGAAGGACGGCATCACGGTCATTGATTACGACTGGTGCATCGGCTGCCGCTACTGCGAGGCCGCCTGCCCGTACTGGGCGCGCCGGTTCAACTTCACCAAGCCCGAGATCCCGAAGGAACGCCTCAATCCCAACATGGCCTACCTCGGCAACCGGCCGCGCAAGCAGGGCGTGATGGAGAAATGCCACTTTTGCATCCAGCGCACCCGGGCGGGAAAGTACCCGGCCTGCCTCGAGGTCTGCCCGGTCGGCGCGCGCAAGTTCGGCAACATCCTGGATCCGGAGAGCGAGGTTTCCTACATCATGCGCGAGAAGCGGGTCTTCATCCAGCTGAAGGAGGAAATGGGCACCTCGCCGCGGTTCTTCTACTACTTCGACAAATGATCACCGCGGCCCGCAACTACCTGATCTTTATCCGGCGGTGCACCCGCATCGCCTTCGTGGGCGACTGGCGCTACTACGCCTGGATGGGCCTGCTGACCGTCATCAGCCTGCTCGGGCTCAACGCCTACGCCAAGCAGCTGGTCCACGGGCTCATCGTCACCGGCATGAGCGACGAGGTTTCGTGGGGCGTCTACATCGCCAACTTCACCTTCCTGGTCGGCGTGGCGGCAGCCGCGGTGATGATGGTCATCCCCGTCTACATCTACGACAACGAGGAGCTGCACGACCTGGTCATCTTCGGCGAACTGCTGGCAGTGGCGGCGATCATCATGTGTCTGGCGTTTGTCACCGTGGACCTCGGCCGGCCCGACCGCTTCTGGCACCTCATCCCCGGGATCGGCCAGCTGAACTTCCCGCGCTCGATGCTGAGCTGGGACGTGATCGTGCTCAACGGCTACCTGCTGCTGAACGTCCACATCTGCGGCTACCTGCTGTACTGCCGCTATCAAAACCGGAAGCCGGGCAAGTGGTTCTACATCCCCTTTGTCTTCACGGCGATCGTCTGGGCGGTCTCGATTCACACCGTCACGGCCTTCCTCTATGTCGGCCTCGGCGGCCGGCCGTTTTGGAACGCCTCGATTGTCGGCCCGCGCTTTCTCGCCTCTGCGTTCACGGCGGGCCCCGCGATCATCATCCTCGCGCTGCAGATCATCCGGCACTTCACGCGTTACCGGATCACCGACAAGGCGCTGCTGACCCTGCGCAGCATCGTGCAGGTCTCGATGATCATCAATGTGTTCCTGCTGCTGTGCGAAGTGTTCAAGGAGTTCTACTCCGGGACGACCCACGGTGTGTCCGCGCGTTATCTGTTTCTCGGGCTGCACGGCTACCACGCGCTGGTGCCGTGGATCTGGACGGCGATCGCGCTGAACCTCGTCGCGATGGT
>QQNC01000209.1 GCA_003402695.1 Verrucomicrobiota bacterium
CGGCCGGAGGCAGAAAATCTCGCGGTAAATCGTGCGTGGGGCCGGCACCGCCAACCAGCCGAGGTAATCCACGACCGCCAGCGGGTCGATCGCCCCGGCTACGGAGCCGGATTTGAGCAGGGCGTTGAGTTCGGACGCGAACACCAGCCGCTGGTCATCGTGGCGGTAGTAGAGCGGCTTGATGCCGAACGGGTCGCGCGCGAGGAAGAGGGAGCGCTCGCGCTGGTCCCAGATCGCGAAGGCGAACATGCCGCGCAGGCGGCCCAGGGCGGCCTCGCCCCAGTGCGCGTAGGCGGCGAGCAGCACCTCGGTGTCGCAGTGGGTCTTGAACGGATAGCCCGCCGTGCGGAGTTCGTCGCGCAAGGCGCGGAAGTTGTAGATCGCGCCGTTGAAAACGAGGTGGAACCGGCCATCGGGGGTCGCCATCGGCTGGTGGCCGTGCGCCGGATCGAAGATTGCGAGCCGCCGCATGCCGAGGGTTGCGATCCCCAGCGTCTCGAGCCCGGCGTCATCGGGTCCGCGATGCAGCAGGGCCGCGCACATCCGGCTAACGGCCGCGGTGCGGGCGTCGGGGGAATCAAGCGGGCTGATGAAACCGGCTATGCCGCACATGGGGGGTTTCGGGTAAAGCTTCGCCCCGTCACTTCCGGGACGAAATGACCGGGCGGGCAGGCGAGTGGGCGGAGGGCCATCGCAGGGTGGTTTTCGGGGCTAAACCCCTGATAATAAAGGCTAACGCTAACTGCTGAACTTGGCAATCCCGTTGATGAGGGAGTCGGATACAAAACGCTCCGCGGGGATTGCGCGAACGGAAGGCATGGTGTGAGTTGAACACGCATGAACGCGGATGCCGACGGTAATATTGCCGGAAAACACTTAGTCATATTTGGTTGCGGGTATACCGGCGGCGAAATTGCGCGGCAGGCGGTCGGTCGCGGACTGCGGGTGACCGCGCTGACGCGGAACGCGGAAAAGGCCGCGGGCCTGCGAACCCTCGGGGTGGCGGCGGTGGTGGCCGAATTATCCGGCGACGACTGGCACACTGCGGTCGGGTCGGCTGAGCTCGCATTGAATTGTGTGAGCTCGGGCGGCGGCGGGGCCGAGTCCTACCGCCGCAGCTACCTGGCGGGAATGAAGTCGGTGCTGGCGTGGGCCGAGCGGCTCCCGGCGCTGGAGACGCTGGCCTATACCAGTAGTACCTCGGTTTATCCGCAGGATGGCGGCGCACGCGTGGATGAAACCTCACCCGCCGCCGGCCGGGACGAACGCACGGCGGTGCTGGTGGAGACCGAGGCGTTGCTGCGCGCGAGCGCGGTCCGGCGCCGGATGGTGCTGCGGCTGGCGGGGATTTACGGCCCGGGTCGGACGCATTTGCTGAAGCAGGTGCAGGCGGGCGAGGTGGCGGGGGTGGGGACGCACCATTTGAATTTGATCCATCGCGACGATGTCTGCACCGCGATTTGGGCCGCGCTGAGTGCGCCGGCGACTGTAACAAACGGGCTGTTTAACGTGGCGGACGACGGGGGCGCGACCAAGGCCGAGATCACAGCCTGGCTGGCGGCCCGGCTGGGGTTGCCGGCACCGCGGTTTACCGGTGAGCCGGCGGGAGGCCGCGCCCCCGTGCCGGACCGGATCATTGCCAATGCGCAGCTGAAATCCGTCCTGGGCTGGAAGCCGCTCTGGCCGAGTTTTCGCGAGGGCTACGCAAATTTGTTGTCGCGTTAACTTGCCGGGGCTCACTCAACTTCCGGCTCACAACCTTTAACCCCTCATTCCCATGTCCGGCGTAGGCAAACTTCTCAAACAGGCGCAGAAAATGCAGCGTTCCATCGAGGCGCTCCAAACCACCCTCGAGGCGAAAGAGATCGAGGTCACGAGTGGCGGCGGGGCCGTGAAGCTCAAGATCAACGGCGCGGGGAAGTTCACCGCGCTGGTGCTCGATCCGGATTTCCTGAAGGAGGACGCAAAACTCATCACGGACACGCTGCTGGTGGCGATGCAGGATGCGGCCAAGCAGGCGAAGGACTACAACGACGCCGAGATGCAGAAGATCACCTCGGCCTTCCAGACGCCGGGAATGTTTTGAGAATTTTCGATTTTCGAATTCGGAAGGGCGGCGCGCCGGGTGACGTCACTCCGCTTGAAGCCAAAAGACCGGAATCGGTATTGAGGACTGGATCGGACTGGCGAATCCTAGAACGGCAGCAAGGACTCCGGGTCTGAAAGCGAAAACCGAAATTCGAAAATTTATGGGCTCCTCGTTTGAAAAGCTGCAGAAGCACCTGAAGCAGCTGCCCGGCCTCGGCTACCGTTCCGCGGAGCGCATCGCGCTGAACCTGCTCGTGGAAAAACCCGACCGACTGCCCGCGCTCGTCGCGGCGCTGGAGGAGGCGGCCCGCGCGGTGCGGCGCTGCTCGCGCTGCGGGAATCTCGCCGAGAGCGAGCTCTGCTCCATTTGCGCCGCTGAACACCGGGACGCCTCCATCGTTTGCGTGGTCGAGCACGTGCCCGACCTCGTGGCCCTCGAGCGCAGCGCCGCCTACCGCGGGTCCTACCACGTGCTGCACGGCAAGCTGTCACCGATCCATGGGGTGGGGCCGGGCGATTTGAACTTCGCCTCGCTCCTGGCCCGCGTGGCCGGAGGCGGGGTGACGGAGCTGATCCTGGCGCTCTCCAATGATGTCGAGGGCGAGGCGACCTGCCATTATCTTACGGAACAGCTGGCGGGCACGGGCCGGGCCGTGAAGGTCACGCGCATCGGATTCGGGCTGCCCAGCGGCGGCGGCGTGCTCTACGCCGACTCGGTCACGCTGAAGAGCGCGCTCGATGGCCG
Organism: Verrucomicrobiota bacterium; assembly: GCA_003402695.1. Taxonomy (GTDB): domain Bacteria; phylum Verrucomicrobiota; class Verrucomicrobiia; order Opitutales; family Opitutaceae; genus Opi-474. The sequence continues at coordinate 2,834 of QQNC01000209.1, forward strand.
GCGGTCGTATGCGTGAAACCGGTGCAGCCGGTTTCACGGGTCAGGAGTTTGAGGTGATGGGCTGAGGCCGGAAGTCACGGTCTTCTAGTCTGACCCCAAAACCCATCACGCCAAGCCCATGACCCAATCCGGGCGAGTAGGGTTAGACCGTATGGCCATGACGCGGGGGACGGCGCACACTTCCGTCTTCAGATAACCCGCAATCCCAACCACCCAGGAAGTCACCATGGTTAAAAAAAGCAGAGGCGGTCGGAAGACCGCCGCCAAGGCCCGCGCCGCCAAGTCCAAGGGGGACAAGGGCCCGGTCAAGAGCCGTCCCGCGGCACGCAAGATCATGAAGACGTGAGGTCGGACCACCGATCCCGGTTTCATTCCCAGGCCGTCGCGAGACGGCCTTTTTCGTGCCTCCGGCCCAAGCAATCGAATCGTAGAGCTCAACCGCAGTGAGAGCGGGCATGGGGATTTGCTCGCTAGGGCGGAGGACGGGGAGGGCGCGCAGCCGGAGCCAACCTCGTTTCCCAAACCCGCGCGAGCCAAGGGTCGGCGAAAACCGCCTGGCTTACGATTTTTTCGGCTGAACCACTTCGGGTGTCCCGACCTTGACGTGCCCCGCGGGGAGCGGCTTCAGGATTTCCACTTCCTCGTCCGTGATTTCCCGGTCGAAGTACGGCGCGCCGGCCTCGAGCATTTGTTTGACGATGACATTGAGGTCACGGTGGTCGGGATCATCCACGTACATGGTGGTGACCCAGAGAACCTCCGGCTTCTTCGTGAGGTCGGGGGGCGGCGGGTATTTGAAGGCGCGGACGAGGATGAAGAGTTTCTCGAAGGAAGCCTTGGTGGCTTTGTGACTGACGGACGGGATCGACAAACGCGCGGCCAGATTTGGGTCGTTGATGACGATCCCTTGCGGCGCGGAAGGCATGCTTTTGTCGGATTCGTAATCCCTTGCCGACGTTTCGTACTCCGGACCCATGGTGTCGACGTCGATGGTGTTGGTCAGATAGGGATTGGGCAGATTGCTCCGTCCATAAATCACGCTCACCAGAATCTCGGGTTTTTGGCCAGGCTCGACGTGATGGTAGCCCTGCGCGGCGAGCTGACGCATCAGTTCCTCCCTGATGGCCACTGCGCTGACCGGTTTCACGAGTTTCCGAATCGAGTTCGTCGGCTGGATCATCAGGATCCCGTAAACTTTTCCATGCTCAGTCACCGCTGCTTTGTGGGAATGGACTCCCTCCCAGACTCGCTTCTGGCGGTCGAGCTGGGTGCGGACGCCGACGTTTAGCTGGTTGTCGTACTGTTGGGCTGGGAGGGGTGCCCGGACCAGGATGAGGCCCCCGAGAACTACGAGCGTAAGTCGGCAAAAAGGGCAGGACTGCATTCTACCTAGATAGTCTAATGGAGCAGCGGGACAGGCAATGCTGAATCATTTCTGATGAGAGGTGGAGGCGGGAGGGGTGAGGAGGCCAGCGCGGAGGTTGCGAGCTTGACCGTCAGGAAGCGCCGGGTAGCACTGGAGGCCGTTTCAGAGACGCGGGCGTAGTATACCGGTATTATGTGTGCTTCCCAAGCATGAGAAGAGGGTTCGACTCCCTCCGCCCGCATTCTGAACCCTCCGAAATTACAGCACGGCGGCGGCCCAGCCGGGCAGCTCGACGCGGCGGTTTTTGGCATAGTCCTCGAGGAGGTTGTGCAGCCACGGGCGCGAACAATTGATGCCGGTGATCGTCAGTCGTTTCGTGAGGGGAACGAGCGCGGGCGCGGA
>QQNC01000210.1 GCA_003402695.1 Verrucomicrobiota bacterium
AGGCGCCCCACGTCCGCCCCGAAATGCGGGTCCGGGACGTGCCCGCCCACCCGATACCGCATGGGAACGTGGCGCTCCGCCGTGTTGTCTGGCCGCGGCGAGGGCGCCACGGCTCCATTGCGAACCTTGGCATGAGGCACTCCGCCTGCTTTGATCAGGGCGATGCGTCTCCGCCCGTTGTTCGCCCTGCTCGTTCTTTCCGCCCTGCTCACCGCCAGCTGCACCAAGCGCGAGACGCCCGTCGAGGAAGGTATCCGTACCCACACGCTCCTCATCGGCAACGCGAACGAGCCCGCCACGCTCGACCCCAACCTGATCGATGCGTACACCGACATGAACGTCGCCGTCGCGCTGTTTGAGGGCCTCACCGTCCTGGATGAAAAAACCTCCGCGGCCCTGCCCGGCGTCGCCGAGCGCTGGGACCTCTCGCCCGACGGCTTGGTCTACACCTTTCACCTGCGCCCCACGGCGCAGTGGTCGAATGGCGACCCGGTCACCGCCGAGGATTTCGCCTACTCGTTCCGGCGCATCCTCACCCCCGACTTCGCCTCGGTTTATTCGTACATGTTGTGGCCGATCCGGAACGCCGAGGCCTTCAACTCCGGAAAGCTGAAGGATTTCTCCTCGGTCGGCGTCACCGTCCTCGACGCCCACACCCTGCGCATTACCCTCGTCCGGCCCACGCCTTACCTGCTCGCCCTCGCCGCGCACAACACTTGGATGCCCGTGCCCCGCGCCACCGTGGAGAAGTACGGCCGCATGACAGACCGCGCCACCGCCTGGACCCGCCCCGGCAACCTCGTGGGCAACGGGCCCTTCATCCTCACCGAGTGGCAACCCAACTCCCGCATCGTCGTGACCAAGAACCCGCGGTACTGGGATGCCGCCCACAACCGCCTCGAGCGCGTCATTTTCTTCCCGACCGAGCAGTCCGACACCGAGGAGCGTAATTTTCGCGCGGGCCAGGTGCATCTCACCTACAGCGTGCCCTCGTCCAAAATCCCGGTCTACCAGCAGTCGTCGCCCGGTCAGCTGCGGCTCGATCCACTGCTCAGCCTGCTCTACGTCAATTTCAACTCCACCCGGCCGCCCCTGAACAACCCCAAGGTCCGCCGCGCCCTCGCGCAGGCCATCGACCGTGCCGCCATCTGTCGGAGCATTTACAATGACTCCCGTCTCCCAACCCAAACCCTGACCCCGCCTGGTTGCGGCGATTACACGCCGCCCACGGGCATTCCCTTCGACTTTGCCGCGGCGCGCGCGCTGCTCGCCGAGGCGGGCTACCCCGGCGGCCGCGGCCTGCCCAGCCTGCCCTTCCAGGTGCTGAATGACGAAAAGACGCCCAAGGTCGCCGAAGCCTTGCAGGCCATGTGGCAAAAGGAGTTGGGCGTGCACATCACCATCGAGCCGTACGAGCAGAAGACCCAACTCCAGAATCAACAGTCCCTCAACTTCACCCTCGGCATCCAGGGTTGGACCGCCGATATCCCCGACCCCATCACCTTCCTGGGCACCTTCACCACCGGCAATGGCAACAACTGGACCGGCTGGGGCAGCAAGGACTACGACACCTTGATCGAGCAGGCCGGCCAGACCGCCGACCCGGCCGCCCGTCTCGCCCTGCTCAAGCGGGCCGAGACTCTGCTGCTCAACGAGGCGCCGCTCGCTCCGATCATGGTCGGGGGGCGCTCGTATCTCATCCACCCCGCGGTGAAAAACTGGCAGTCCGCCCCGCTCGGCATCCACCGCTACCAGGTCATCGAGTTGCGCAACTGATTTCATCCTCCCGCGCCGCGCATTTGAAACGGTAGCTTACCGCGAAGAACGCCCAGAGCGCAAAAGGATCGAGCGCCGGAATGGATCGCGGAAGCGCGGAGGGGCGAAATCGGGAATAATCCTCCGGATCGGGATCGAATTCTGCGTTTCCGGTCCTCCGCGTTTTCGCGATAAATACGACTTGGCCTTCGCGGCCTTGGCGATCTTCGCGGTAAAATCTATTACCCGCCCCCGCACTTGCGCCCACCCGGCCACCGGCTCAACTTCCCCCTGATGCGCCTCGTCTTCATGCTCGCCCTGTTGCTCGGTTCGGCCGGTCTTGCCCGCGCCGCCGAGGTCGAGTTCGTCCGCGTGTGGCCGAAATGGCGCGACGCGGAATCGTTCAAGCGCATCTCCGAATATTTCGACGGTCAGGAAAACACCGGCTCTCAAGTCGTGCTTCGCTCGCACCCGGAAATCCGCTCCGGTTTTTATTTTCTCGCCCGCGTGACCCACTCCGGCCCCGCCTTCTCCGCGGCCAAGGTCGTCCTCACCCTCATCACCCCCGACTCGCCCAAGGCCAAGACCTACACCTTCATGACGGCCCTCTCCGCGGGTGACACGGTCTTCAACCTCGGCCTCACCGGCGCCGACTGGGCCGGCGAGACGGTCCATCCCGTGGCGTGGAAGATCGAGGTCGTCACGACCGATGGCCGCCTGCTCGGGGCGGCGAAAAGCTTCCTTTGGGAAAAGCCCGACAAGTGAGCGGCCCCGCAGCCGGCGCCGGCTGGTCCGGCTGGCAGCCATTGGCGCACCGCGGCCTGCCGCTCTCCGCCGACGTCCTCGCCGAGACCCTCGACGGCGGCCAGGCCTTCCGCTGGCGCTGTGATGACGGGATCTGGACCGGCATTTTTGACCACAGCGTTGTCCGGCTCAGACTCGACCCCGCCGGCCTCCTGCACTGGTCCGCCCCCGTCGCGCTGGCGGCGGCCGCCGGCCCCGCCTGCGCCCACTATTTGGACGCCGCGCGCGACCCGCGCGAACTCGCCGACTCACTGCCTTGGCGCAGTGACGCCCACCTGGCCGCCTGTCTCGCCGCCTTTCCCGGCCTGCGTATCCTACGCCAGCCCTTCGGTGAAACGCTCTTCGGCTTTCTCTGCAGTGCGACGAAACAAATCGTCCAGATCAAGCAGATGATCGCCCTCGTCGCGGAGCGCCACGGGACGCCGCTCGAATCCAACCCCTCGCCAATCGCCTATCGCCCTTTGCCGTCAGCCTTTCGACTGCCGTCCTGGCCCGAACTCGCCCTGATCCCCGAGGCCGAGCTGCGTGCCTGCCAGTTTGGCTTCCGCGCCCGGTTCATCCACCAAACCGCGCAATTCCTCGCGGCGCACCCCGGCTGGCTCGAAACCACCGGGACCCTGCCGTATGCCGAGGCCAAGGAGCGGCTCTGTTCGCTGCCCGGCGTCGGCGAGAAAATTGCCGACTGCGTCCTGCTCTTTGGCGCCAACCGGCTCGAGGCGTTTCCCGTGGACACGTGGATTCTCAAGGCCATGGCCGCCCGCTATGGCCTGCACGGCTGGAAACCCGCCCAGATCGCCCAGTTTGGCCGCGCCCACTTCGGCCCGCTCGCCGGCCTCGCCCAGCAATACCTCTTCGCCTACGAACGCCGCTTCGGGTGATTTTTAACCACGAATGGACACCGGTTAGCGCGAATTTCGGAGACCGGAATTTGAACTGGAGAAAACAGAGGTAACAGAGCGGCCCTAGGCCGTACTCCGTTCTCTCGGTTTCCTCCGGTAAAAAGTTCTGCGGTTTTAGATTCCCGAAATTCTGATCCGGGTAATTCCGTGTTATCCGCGGTAAAAATTGCGAGGGTTGTGATCCGCCCCTCACTTCGCCCGCTGGATCAGCTCCACCTCGTAGCCCTCGGGCGCGTCGATGAAGGCGATTACCGAGCCGCTGCCGGACTGGGTCGGGCCATCGCTCAGCTTGTAGCCCTTCTGCTCGAGCTGCACCGTGAACGCCGCGAGGTCGTCCACCTCGAACGCGAGGTGCATCAGGTCGGGCTGCACGGCCACGCTGGGGCTGTTCGGGAGCTGGCAGATTTCGATTTCCTCGTCGCTGTTCGGGGTCGACAGGAACGCCAGCTGCGCCCCGCGCGGCGATGTGTGCTGCCGCGTCAGCTTCAGGCCCAGCGCCTCCTGGTAGAATTTCACCGTGCAGCCGAGATCGTTCACCCGCATCCGGGTGTGGAGAAGTTTTTTGACCATGAGCCGAGTTTGTCCCGTCGCCCGCCGCCTGCAAGCCACCGGAAGGTTAGCCACAAAAGGGCCCAAGGGCCTCCTTGCGGCTAAAACTCTCCGACCTCTTGCCACTTGGCACTTGTCCCTTGTTACTTCCCCCATGGCTCTCGACCTCTCCGCCATCCGGGCCGCCCATGTCCGCATCCGGCCCTACATCCACCGGACGCCCGTGCTCACGAGCGCCTCGCTCGATGCGCGCTGCGGGGGAAAGCTCTTCTTCAAGTGCGAGAACTTCCAGAAGGCCGGCGCCTTCAAGTCCCGTGGTGCGGTCAACGCCGTGTTCTCCCTCACCGACGCCGAGGCCGCCCGCGGCGTCGCCACCCACTCCTCCGGCAACCACGCCGCCGCGCTCGCCCGCGCCGCCCGGCTCCGCGGCATCCCCGCCTACATCGTGATGCCGTCGAATTCCTCCCCGGCAAAGATCCGCAACGTCGAGGGCTACGGCGGCCGGATCACGCTCTGCGCACCCACCGCCCAGGCCCGCGAGGAAACCTGCGCCCGCCTCGTC
>QQNC01000211.1 GCA_003402695.1 Verrucomicrobiota bacterium
CCCGCCGCGGGCCCGGCGAAGTCGGGACAAAGGTCTTGCGCTGCCGATGGGCGAAAGCGTTTCCTCCGTTCCCATGGCTTCCGCCACGCGCAAATCCGCCCCTTCCCGCTGGCAAACATGGGCCGCGCTCGGCGTCTGCGCCCTCGCCGTCTGGGCGGTTTTCGGCGGGACACGCCACGGGGCCTTCGTGCTCTGGGATGACGACTACAACCTCCAGCAGAACCCGCATCTCGGCGGGCTGACGTGGGAAAACCTGCGGTGGATGTTCACTGATACGGCTTATTCGCGCCGTTACTTTCCGCTCACTTGGCTCGGTTGGACGGTCCAGCACGACCTCTTCGGCCTGACACCCTACTCCGCCCACCTGGGCAACGTGCTCTTCCACCTGCTCAACACCGTCCTGGTTTTTTTCGTAATCCAGTCCGCGCTGCGCATCTGGCTCGCCCACGAGGACCACGCCCGCGGCGGGCCCGCCACCGTGGCGGCAACCCTCGGTGCGCTCATTTGGGCGCTGCACCCGCTGCGCGTCGAAGTCGTCGCCTGGGCCTCGGGCCGCATCTACGCCCAGACCGCCTGCTGCCTTCTCGTCTCGCTGTGGTGCTACTTAAAATCGATCGAGTGCGAACCCGGCTCGAAGTCCGCCCGCCGCTACCGGTGGGTCTCCGTCGCCGCCCTCGCCCTGTCGTTGCTCACCTACCCGCTCGCCCTGAGTTACGTCGGTGTCCTGCTCGTGCTCGACTGGTACCTGCCGGCCCGGTTGCGGCCGGCCCCGGTAACGCCGTGGCTTCAGCGCCTGCGGCCATTGCTGGTGGAAAAAATTCCGTTCTTCGCCGTCACCGCCGTGATTCTCGGCCTGACGCTCTGGTCGCGTACCAACGTGGCCGCCGCCGGCTGGAAGCCACCCGTCACGCTCGCGGAATTTGGCGTCGGCCCCCGCCTGATGCAGGCGTGTTACGTCTGGGTCTACTATCTCGGCAAGCCGCTGCTGCCGTTCCACCTTTCACCCTTTTACACCCGGCTGATCGAGTTCTCCCCGGGCGACTTCGAGTTTATCCTGAGCCTCGCCGTGGTCGTCCTGCTGACCGGGTTGTTTTTCTTCCGCCGCCGCCAGTGGCCGGGGCTGTGGCTGCTCTGGCTGTGTCACCTGCTCGTGCTCGCCCCCATGCTGGGCCTCACGGAACACCCGCACTTTACGAGCGACCGGTACAGCTACCTCGCCGCCGTGCCTTGGTCCATCGGCCTGGCCGTCGTGATCGTCCGCGCCTGGTCCCGCCGGCCTTGGCGCAGTCTGGTCCTGTTCGCCTCCGCCGGCGCAGTCGCCGCCGGCGCGGCCTTGAGCCTCGCGCAGGCCGCCGTCTGGCGGAACACCGAGACGCTCGGCCTGCACATGATCGCCACGATGGGCGATCATCCGCGGCGCTTTGATATTTACCGCCGCATCAGCTCCGCCCTCCGCGAGGAGGGCCGGATCCCCGAGTCCAACGCCTACTACCTCAAATCCCTCGCCGGCGACCCCCACGCCCTGGAAGCGTCCCTCGGCCAGGCCCGCAAGTTAGAGGAAGAGGGCAAGCCCCGCGAGGCCCTCGCCCAGTATCTGCTCGCCAAACAATTGCGCCCCGACCTCGCCGAGCCGCCTTACCGGATCGGCGCGATCCTGCTCGCCGACGATCGCGCCGCCGACGCCCTGCCTTACCTGCAGGACGCCGCCCGGATCGCGCCCGGCCAGGCCGAGATCGAGATCACGCTCGGCTGGGCCCTCAACCGCGCCGGCCAGGCCCCCGAGGCCATCCCGCATTTCGAGTCGGCGTTGCGCACCCTCCCCAACGATGCCGCCGCCCACAGCGGACTCGGCACCGCCCTCGTCGCCATCGGTCGCGAGCAAGAGGCCATCCCGCATTTCGAGGCCGTCCTCCGCCAGTATCCCGACTCGGCCGGCATCCGCGAAGCACTCGAGCGCATCCGGAAGTGAATTGAAGTAGGGCGGAGTCTCTGACCCGCCTTCGCTCTGAAAATACTTTCCCGCGGATCACGCGGCTAGACACGGATAATTTCCGAACATCCGCGTTCCTCCGCGAAATCCGCGGAAAGGTATTCTTGGGAAAGGCGGGTCAGAAACCCGCCCTACAACCCCAGCACCTTCCGCGCATTCAAGCCCATGATCTTCCGCTTCGCCTCGAGCGGGATTTGTGCGAAGAGCACGCGTCCTAGCTGCGAAGCCTGGTCGAGAAACACCGCGTCGCTGCCCCAGACGATCTTGTCCTCCAGTCCCGCCATCACGAGGTGTTCGATCAGCCCGCGGGGACACGCCGACAAGCACAGTTCCACGTAAACCGTCGGATACTCCCGGGCGAACCGCATATACTTCTCCAACTCCGCCGACCCGATGTGCGCCAGCAGCCAGCGGATGCGCGGGTAGCGCTGGATGTAGCCCTCAAGTTCGTCGAGTTCCGGCCCGAACACATGCGCCAGCACTGGCATCGCGTGCTCGTTTGCGTAGGCAAACACCGGTTCGTAGTTGGGATGATTGTAGGGCAGACCCGGCCGCGCGCCATACGACCACACCTTCACGCCGCGAAACCCCGCTGCGCGTCCGCCGGCCAGTTGCGCCGCGACTTTCTCCGGGTAGCCGACATCCACCACAAGATAGCCAAAAATCCGGTCCGGAAATTCCTTGATCCCGTCGGCCACGTGCGGATTGCCCTGCTCCGCGTCGCCAAAGATCGCCTGGATCGAGCTCACGCACGAGAGCTGGATCCCCAGCCGGTCCATCGAGGCCACGAGCGATTTCGCCGTCGGGTGCAGGATCGGGAAATCCGGCCCGTGCCCAAAATGCGCGTGCGCATCAATCAGCACCGCGCCTGCGATCGGCCGGCCTGCGCGGCCCGCCGCCTGGAAAATATCCGGCGCGCTCATGGCTTCACCTCCGCCAGCAGCCGCTCGATGTTGCCGTGCGCGATCGCCGCGCGCGCGGCCTCGGTGATCGGGGCGTACGTCAGCAGCGCCACCGACGCCCCGCCCTCGGCCTCGGGATATGACGTCCCCCAGACAAAGCGCGCGTGGCCAAAATTTTCCACTAGGTCCGGAATCCCTTCGTGCACCGAGTACGCGCTGCTCAGGCACAGGTGCAGGCTCGGATGCCGCTCCAGCAAGGCATACAGCGAGCGGTGCCGCCCCAGCCGCGGCACTTGTGTCACGATCAGTCGCAGCTGCGGAAATGCCGTCAGGATTTCCTCGATCTCATCGAGCGTGATGCCCCGGTAATCCACCAGCAGCGGCAGCCGCGCCGCGCTGCAAGCCCCGTAAAGCTTTCCGCTGCACCACGGCCGCGCCGAGAACATGTGCTCCCGCGGACTGATCCACGCCACGCGCATGCCCTGCGCCAACGCCCGGGCCATCGTCTGCTCGAGCGAGAAGCCATCCGGCGCCCCATCCGGCGTCAGGCACACCGCCGGGATCCACGCCGCGCGTCCCGCCGCCTCGCGCGCGAGCACGTCGTTACCCCAGTACGGGAAATTCTCGATGCACTGGCGGTGACGCACCACCGCCGCCGCGATTTCCAACCTTGCCAGCTCCCGGTCCAGGTCCGCCGCGTCCGGCCGGAACAGCGGATACGGCTTGCGCGGCAAACCCACCATCACGTCACAGGCAATGAGTTTAAGCGGAGCCATTGGGGTCAAACTTCCGTCTGCAACCATTGCAGAACTTTAGCCTCCACTGCACCCGAAAATTTGTCCGGCAGCACCGTGACGTGCTTTCCGCGAAACACCTTCCGGGCCCGCACTCCGAGGGTCCGGCCCGCCCCATCGCGCGCACCCACCACCAGCACCGGCGCCGGCTGCAGCGCGAGTGCCTCAGGCAGGTCGGCCGCGCCGAGGATGCCCGGAAAATACGCATCGTGCGGCCAGATGGATTTCGGCGCGGTTGCGAGCGACGCAAACTCTGCAAGCGGATCCAGCAGCAGCACCCCGCCGAGTCCCCCGTGCAGGCACGCCGCCAGCCCCGCCACCGTCGCACCGAGTCCGTAACCGCCCACCGTGATGCGCGCGCCCCGGACTTTCCATACCCGCTGGACAAAATTAATCACCCGCACCGCGTCGCGGAGCCGCATCGCCATCACCGACTCGCCCGTCGCCGCGCTGACGTAACCCGTCCACCGGTCCACCCCGCCCCAGCCAACGACATCATACGGCGACGGCAGCGGACGCGTGTCGCCCCATCCCGGCAAATCCACCGTCAGCACGGACCTCGGACGCCCCCCGCGGCTGAATTCCCCCGCCGCGCGGTTGAGCCAGCCCCACTGCTGCAGGGCCGTCCAGCGGCCGCGGTCATCAAAGAAAACCAGTACGCCCGCCTCGTTTTTTGGCGGACGCAGCATCGTCGCCGGCAATTCCCACGCCGAGCCGTCGCTCAAACTCAGTTCCTGAAACGTGTGCCCCCACAATGGCATCCGCGATCTTGGCGTCGCATGCGCACGCAGCCCGCGGCTCCGCAGCTTCGTCCAGTTCGGGATTAACTTCGCCAGCGAGCGACGCGCCACCGCCGATTCGCGCACGCGCCGGCGTTTC
>QQNC01000212.1 GCA_003402695.1 Verrucomicrobiota bacterium
GTGGGGAGCTCGGCCGTGGCCAGCTTGGGATCCAGCGGGACCGCAGCCACGCCGGGTGCCGGCGCGACCGCCGGTGGGGGCTTCACCTCCGCCGGGGCCAGATCGGCCCGCATCTCATCGGGCAGCTGGGTGAGTAAAATTGTACCTTTCCCGCCCTCCCACCGGGCGATGATCGTCGTGGCGCCAACAGCGACCACCGTGACATCGCGCAGGACCGCTCCATTGCGCAGCCGGACCTCGGGAATTTGCCGGCCGCGGACATAGTGCGCGCCCTGAGCCGCGACCGCACCCACCCCATAAGTAACGACCATCAGCAGGGCCCGAAGCAGGGCTAATGCCTTCGTTCTTGGGGCGGAATTCACGCTCCACTGGTACGAAAAAGCCGGGTCCCGGGCAAATCCATTCGGGCTCCCCGCGGGTTTTTCCCCAGTGTATTACAATTCCGGGTCCGGTCGCTCCCAGTGGCCGATTCCGCATGTAATCGGACGGTCAAAGTTTCACCCTGACGCCGGATATCGCCGGTAAACCCGCCGGCGCCTAGGGCGCGGGATTGGCCGGAAGCACTTCGTTGATCGCGTCGAACAGCAACTTTGAGGTGAACGGCTTGGCGAGGCTGCGGTCTGCCCCCAGCCCCTTGGCAATATCGAGCCGGGGTTGTCCGCCGCCGGACATCGCGATGATCTTCAAGTTCGGAAACTCCCCGCGCAGCACGCGGATGGTGGGCAACCCGCCGTAGGGCATCATGATGTCAGTGAGAATCAGATCCGCCGGTTCCGCGCGGAAAGCCTGCACGCCTTCAAATCCATTCGCCGTCGCCGTGACATTGTGTCCGGCCTCCGTGAGCATGCGCGCGAGAATTTCGCGCAGCACGTCGTCGTCGTCGATGATGATCCGGGCCATGGTCTTTCCTGCCTAAGCAGAAAAGCCTGCCGACGTTCCGCCAAAATGCAATCAGACCGTGTACAGCTCCTCGGCCTTGAAGAAGCGGGCCAGCTCGGCCTGCGCGTTCTCCACGGTGTCGGAGGCATGCACCACATTCTTCATCATCTCGGTGCCAAAATCGCCCCGGATGGTGCCCTTGGCCGCCTTGCGGGAATCCGTCGGCCCCAGCAGGTCGCGCACCTGCTGCACGATGTTAGCGCCCTGCAGCGCGATCATGATCACGGGACGCGAGCTCATGAACTGCTCGATCTCGGGATAAAACGGCTTGGTCGCCACATGCGCGTAATGTTCACGCAGCAGCGCGGCGGTGAGGCGCGTCATTTTGCAGCCAATCACGTCGAAGCCGGCGGCCTCAAAGCGGGCCAGCACATTGCCGACATGGCGCTGCGCCATGCAATCGGGTTTAAAAATGACGAAGGTTTTCTCCATAAACTCCCAACAAAACATCCGCCGTCCACCAAGGGAAGCCTAGAGTTTAACCCGGTGAGTCCTGCGGCGCACCCGACGCCATCTGCCCGCCACGCAACTGCTTGAAGGCCGCCAACGCCGCCGCCCGGGCCTGCGCATGATCGACCATCGGCCGCGGGTAGTTGTCCCCCCATCGCACCCCCGCCCGTCCGAGCACTTCGGGCGGTGCCTCCCAGGGCGCGTGCAGGTGTTCGGTCGGCAGCTGCGCCAGTTCCGGCACCCAGCGCCGCACATAGTCGCCGTTAGGGTCAAATTTCACCCCTTGCAGCACGGGCGCGAACACCCGGAAATAGGGCGCGGCATCAGCCCCGCAGCCCGCCGTCCACTGCCAGCCGAGCGTGTTGCTCGCGAGATCCGCGTCCACCAGGGTGTCCCAAAACCAGGCCGCGCCCTGCGTCCAGGGCAGCCGGAGGTGTTTGACCAGAAATGACGCCACAATCATGCGCACGCGGTTGTGCATCCAGCCGGTCTGCCAGAGCTGACGCATGCCGGCGTCGACGATCGGATAACCCGTGAGCCCGCGCTGCCACGCCCGCAGCTTCGCCCCACCGGGATCCTCCGCCCAGGGAAAGCGGGCGAACTCCTCGCGCAGGGGCCGCTCGGGCGTATGCGGAAAATGAAACAACAGGTGATGCGCAAACTCCCGCCAGCCCACCTCGCTCAAGAACACTCGCGCCCCATTGCTGGGCGGGAACACCCCGGTGTCCTTCGACCGGGCCTTGACCGCCGCCCAGACCTGGCGCGGGCCGATTTCCCCAAAATGCAGCCAAGGTGACAGCATGGACGTGCCGTCGCGATCCGGCCGATTGCGGTCATCGGCGTAGGACTCCATCGCGGAGGCCGCAAACTGCCGCAGACGTTTCGCCCCACCCGCCTCACCCGGCTGCCAGGTTTCGGCCAGGCCCGCCGCCCATTTTACCCGGGGCAATAATGCGAGTTCCGCCAGATCCAGCGACCGTGGCCACTGCGCCGGCGCCGGGATCGACCGGGGCATGAACTTCACCGGCGGGGCCACTGGCAGGGTCAGGCACGTCCGCCAGTAGGGTGTGAACACTTGAAACGGCCGGTCCTGCTTGTTCTTGATCGTGTGCGGCTCGTTCAGCAACGCGCTGTTGAAACTGGTGACATCGAGTCCGGCCGCCGCGAACTCGGTCTTGATCACCCGGTCCCGCGCGATGCTGGCGGGCTCATAGCGCCGGTTCCAGTACACCGCACCCGCCTCGGTCGTGTTGACGAGATCCCGCAGCACGGCGCGCGTGTTGCCCTGCAACAGGACCAGCCGGGATCCGTTTTCGCGCAGCGACGCATCGAGCGACGCCAGCGCGTGGTGCAGCCACCAGCGCGAAGCCCCGCCCATCGGCCACGGGCCCTCGCCCGCCTCATCCAGAATATAGAGCGGGATCACCGGGGCGCCGCGCAGCAGCGCCGCCTGGAGCGCGGGATTATCCTGCAGGCGCAGGTCCTGGCGAAACCACAGCAGTGTCGGGGTCAATGGCACGTCATCACTGAGTGTCCGCGCGAACCCATTGCAAGCCCCGGGCTAAACCGACTCCTGATAGAGTTTTTCGTAGCCGGCCGCGGCGATCTTCCAGCTGAAATCCCTCGCCATGCCTCGTTGCTGCACGGCCGCCAGGCGCGCGGGTTCCGCAAACAGCTTCATCGCGCGGTTAAGCGCATCTCGCAGGCTTTCCGCGGTGGGCGCCGCCATCAGGCCGGTACCCGTCGCGGGATATTCATCGGCGTCCGTCACCGTGTCGATCAGGCCGCCCACGCGGCTGACCACCGGGACGGTACCATAGACCTGCGAATACATTTGGTTCAGCCCGCACGGCTCGAAGAGCGAGGGCATCAGGAAGAAGTCGCTGCCCGCCTCAATCAGGTGGCTCATCGACTCATCCTGCTGCGCGCTCAGGGAAATCTTCGCCGGGGCCTGTTCCACCAGCTTCTGCAGTGCCGCCGCATACCGCTTCTCCCCCGCCCCCAGCACCACCAGCCGGCAGTCGTGCTTCAGGAAAAAATCCTTGTTCGCGAGCAGGAGATCCAGGCCTTTCTGCTCCGCAAAGCGGCACACCATGCCAAAGACCGGCCCCTTGTAGCCCGACGTGAACCCGCACCGTTTCAGCAATTCCGCCCGGCAAACCTGCTTGCCGGCCAGAGTGGTGGCCGAATAGCGCGCCGGCAGCAGCGCATCCGTGGCCGGATTCCACACGGCCATGTCCACCCCGTTGAGCAGGCCGACAATGTCGTCCGCGCGGGTCTGCACAACGCCATCCAGCCCGTTGCCAAATTCCGGGGTCTGGATTTCCTGCGCATACTGCGGGCTGACCGTCGTCACCCGGTCGGCAAACAGGATGCCACCCTTGAGCAGGTTGGTCTGCTCGTAGTACTCGAGTCCATCCACGCTATTGAAGTCCTCGGGCAAATTCGTCCGGGCAAACACCGTGCGGGGAAACAACCCCTGGTAGGCGATATTGTGAATGGTGAAGACGGTTTTCACCGCAAGGGTCACCTCGTGACGCCGCTCCGCGTCCCGCAACAGCATCGGCAGCAGCGCCCCCTGCCAGTCGTGGCTGTGGACCACATCGGCCTGCAAATCCGCGAGCCGCAGGGTCTCCACCACGCCCTTGCAGAAAAAGATGAACCGTTCGGCGTTGTCCTCATAATCCCGCTCGCCCGTGCCATACGGATTGCGCCGGTCAAAGAATTCGTCCCGGCAGAGGAGATAGATCTTCAGGTTTTTTTTCGGCGAAAACATCCGCACGTCGCCGGACAGGAACTGGTCGCCCATCTCGATCTTCAGCCGCAGCATCCGCTCCGCCTTCGCCGCGTCCTGGTGCTCCAGGGCGGCGCGATAACCGGGCAGGAACACCGAGACCTCATGGCCGTTGTCCGCGAGCGCCCCGCTGAGCGAAGCCACGGCATCAGCCAGACCGCCGGTCTTCACGTACGGGTAAAATTCACTCGCCACATGGACGATTTTCATCGCGCCACGATAGACATGGGCCTTTGGTCAGGCCAACAACGAAAGCACGGCCCGCGCGCCGCGCCGCCCTCATCCATGACTCTTCGCGAAAGCCTCCTCGCCCTCTTGCGCGAGGCAAATTACTCGCCCGCTAACGAATTCGAACTCTCCCGCCGCCTCGGTTTGAA
>QQNC01000213.1 GCA_003402695.1 Verrucomicrobiota bacterium
CCACCGCCGTCGGCACCGGCGGAACGTTCACGACCGTGCGTACCATTCTCGCCGCCCAGCGGGGTATCACCCTCGACGCCACGCCCCCGGACCTGGTCGTGTCCACGATCCGAACTCAATTGCGCGAGATCGGTGCCTTACCCCTTGCGGCACGCCAGCAGGTGTCCGGACTCCCGCCCGCGCGCGCCGACGTGTTTCCCACGGCCCTCGCGACGCTCATCGCGGTCGCTGATCGCGGAAGGTTCACCAGCTTCCGCCATTCGCTTTTTAACCTGCGCTACGGCCTCGCCGCTGAAGCGCTCTCGACGTAGGTTGCGCGCTTGCGCGCAACGTTGCCCGCGAGCGTGCAACGTACATTCAGAAAATGGTCAGCACCTGCTCCCTCATTGTGACCGGAAAGCTGATCCGCCCCACATAATCCTCCGGCTTGGGCAGACCGTCCTGGGTGTACGAATTGTGCGGCACGACGGGATAATCGAGCACCGCACCCGCGGGCAGTCGCCAGGTCAGCCCTCGCCAGATCATTTCCTTCACTGGTTTCCCGCCCCCGTTGGAATGTACCAGTGTGGTCGGGTTCAGGGTCTGGCTCAACCCATCAAGCTGCAGGGTCTCCCCGGGCCGGAATGCGACCATGAGCGCGGCCTCGTAGCCCACCTGCGTGGGGCGGACCAGTCGCACGGTTAACCGGCACGTCTCATCGCTGAGGCCCAGTTCCACGGTAATGTCATCGGGACCAAAACCGAAGATTCCCTCCGCGGAATCCGGGCTTATTTTGCCGCGCTCCCCCCGTTCCGGGATGTACGCCCGCCCTGCATCCGTACGCCGAAGGGTGGAAAACCGCGGCATGAACTTGCTCCCGCCCGTCCCGGCCAGATAGCCGGCCCGCCGGTGCCAGAGCTCGACGAAATTCTGGCTGTCGAGCACGAAGCGGCTGGGATGCTCCGGGACCAACTGCCAGCCCAGATAGGCCCGCCAGTCACCCCGGGAGAGTCGCGCTGCCGGCAGGGTCGCCGGGCGGCCGACCTTGATTTCCCGCGGCCGAACATCCGGTTTAAAGACGTACTCCGCAAACGAAGCGAAGAAAGCGAAGCTCTGGGCGCCGTTGTCGTGCACGCCCGCTTCCCGGAAATAAATCCGCGCCGACTCCAGTCGCGCCCGGACCAGTTCCCGCCCCTCGACACAGCCGATAAACCCGGGCGGCAGGAACAGGAACGGCATGCGGGTAGCGCGCATCCGCACGTCCACCGCCACCGCCGTCGTGCCATCGGGCAGGCTGAAGAATTCGTGGAAGCCGAAGAACTGCCCGATGGCGGCATGGGCGGCCTCGTCGCCCGACAGCTCGGCGTAGAGTGAAACCGCCTGCGCGGTCATCAGGGCGTAACCCACCACGATGCCGTGGCCCTCCGGCCAGTACCCGTCCACCGTCTGGAACGGCAGCACGCAACGCGCAAAAAAAACCCGGGCATACTCCCGCCACTCGGGGCGCTGAAAGTGCCGGCCCGCCCGGTAAAACAGCAGCCCGTGCCAGGTGTCGTGGTTGCCCACAAACTCCGTCGGTGCCGCGGCATATTTGGCCACAAACCTCGCGTGTAGCTCACCCACCGCGCCCGCCACCGCGGTGCTCAACCGCATGCGCAGTTCCGCCGTGCCTAGCTGGTGGCGCTCCATCACCTCCAGGGAGCACAGCAGGTAATAGTTGAGCCACTCCCCGATATGCCGGCCCCACTCCCGTCCCCGGGAATAGTGCGGCGTGTGGAAATCCGCCGCCGTCATCCCCAGCGCGTAGTCGATGTTGTGCAGCGCGAGCTTCAGGTAGTGCGCCCGCTCCGCAGGTTCCGCCCCGGGCACCTCGCCCGTCGCGAGTTGCAGGAAGGCAAAATGGCTGAACTGGTTGTAATACGACGGGCCCTCGGCCTGCGGCCAGTCGGGCAGGTCGAGATCCATGCTGCCGCTCGGACCAAAATGCGGCGCCAGCAGCCGCGCCCACTCGTTGGTCAGATCGCTCGTCGCCTGTCGAAGTGGATCCATGGCCGGAACGGACTCAGAGCCGCGACTCGTGCGGGTGAAACGGCGGGGGCTTGGGCTTGCCGCGGGGTTTGACCGGCTGGGCGATCAGCTTCCGGGCCTTGGCGCCGGCCGCCGCCACCTTGCGCAGCTGCTTCAGCATCGCCGTCATGTCCGGCGGCAGCGGCGCGCGCAGATCGATGGTCTTGTGCGTGAGCGGGTGGGCAAACACGAGGTGCTCCGCATGGAGCATCACGCGCTCCGGCTGCTTCGGCAGGCCGGGATCGGGTTTCCAGCCGTAGATCACGTCGCCGAGCAAAATATGGCCGAGCGATTTCATGTGCACCCGGATCTGGTGGGTGCGACCGGTGTGGATGGTGCAGCGCACGAGCGTGGCCACCGGGCCGAACCGCTCGACCACTTCCCAATCCGTGTGCGCATCGCGTCCGCCCTGCTCCGCCTCCACCGGCGCCATCTTGTGTCGGTGCTGCTTGTTGCGCCCGATCGCCTTCCGGATCGAGCCGCTCATCAGCGCGGTGGCGCCCGTGACCAGGGCGAGATACTCCTTCTGCAGCGCCCGTTCGGAAAACTGCTCCGCCAGCCCGCGATGGGCCTTGTCGGATTTGGCCACGAGGATGATGCCCGACGTCTCGCGGTCGAGGCGGTGCACAATCCCCGGACGCTCCACCCCGCCAATGCCGCTGAGCCCGCCTTTGCAATGCGCCAGCAGCGCGTGCACCAGCGTATCTTCACCCGTCCCCGCGCCCGGGTGCACGATCATGCCCGCGGTCTTGTTCACCGCGAGCAGGTGCTTGTCCTCGAAAATCACGTCGAGCGGGATGTCCACGGCCTTAAGGTCGGCCGGCTTCAGGTCGGGAAAGGAAAATTCCAGCACATCGCCGCCCACCACCGGCGTATCCGGCACGAGGACCTGGCCCCGTCGCGTGACGAGGCCGGCGTCAAAGGCGCGGCGAAACGCCACGCGACTGTGGTCACGATGCGACAGTGAAAGCGCCTTGTCGGCCCGCAGCTGGCGGATGCCGTCTGGAACGGTGTAGAGTGTATTCACGTGGAACGGCCCCAAGCGGAGCCGCCTACAGCTTCTCGACCCGCGCGATTTCGTCCAGCGCGGCTTTGCGGGTGGCCGCCGAAATATTTGCCACGGCCCAGCCGTTGCGGGCGGCCTGCGCGAGCTCGGCCCGCGTAAACTGCAATTCGGCCGCCAGGGCGGTGTATTCGTCGTTCAGCGTGTTCGCGAAACACAGCGGATCATCGGTGCTCACCGTGCAGTTCACCCCGGCCTGCATGAGCCGCCGGATCGGGTGCGCGGCAAAACTCGGGAAAACCTTCAGGCGGATGTTGCTGATCGGGCAGACGTCAAAGGTCACGCCGCGCTCCGCCGCCAGCCGCACCACGGCCGGATCCTCGATCGCCCGGACGCCGTGCTGGATGCGCGTGACGCCCAGGACCTCGATGACCTCGCGCACCCGGGCCGGCCCGTCGAACTCGCCTGCATGGCACTTGGTGACCTTACCCGCCGCCCGCAGTTTCGCCCACACCGCCGCGGTGGCGGGTTCGGTGGGCATTTGCTCGAAGCCGTGTAAGTCCACCCCCGCCAGTCCGTCCCAGGTATGGAGCTGGTCGATCACCGGGCGCAGATCACCCGCGAGGTCGCTGCGCAACATGCCCGTGAAAATCCTCACCTCGAGTCCCGCCGGCACCGCCGCGCGGATCGCCGCGATGATCTCCGGGCCGGGCGTATGAATGAATTTCGTGACCGGCAGGTGGAAACTCGTCTCCACGTAGCGGACATTCTGGGCCACATGCTTCGCAAACATCGCCTTGGTCGCCTCGTAGTAGCGCTGCGGGGTGGTGAACCACGGCAGCGCGTTTTCGAGCAAAATCCGCTCGAAGTCGGGAAACGTCGCGTAGCGGTAGTCCGCACGGCGGAACGGCGGGTTGGCCGGGTAGTTCGCCGGCTGCCACGCGGTCAGCAGCTCGTACGGCAGCGCGCCCTCGACATGGAGGTGAGTCTCCGTTTTCGGGAGCGCCTGAATGAAGGCCTGCATCACGCCACCTTGCTGAGCAGGTAGGCCGGGTTCAGCTTGTGCAGCGACTTCGGCACAAACAGGCCATCCTTGCGGATCAGCACGTCGTCGAACCAAATCTCGCCGCCGCCGTATTCCGGCCGCTGGATGCAGACCATGTCCCAGTGCACCTGCGACTTGTTGCCGTTGCCCACGTCGTCGTAGGCCTGGCCCGGGGTGAAGTGGAAGCTGCCGGCGATTTTCTCGTCGAACAGGATGTCGCGCATCGGCTCGAGAATGTACGGGTTGAAACCGATGGCGAATTCGCCGATGTACCGGGCACCCGCGTCACTGCTCAGGATTTCATTCAGGCGCTTGGTGTTGCTCGACGTCGCCTCCACGATCTTGCCGTGCTTGAAGCCGAGGCGGATGCTGTCGAACGAGGTGCCGAGGTAGACCGTCGGGGCGTTGTACTGGACATAGCCCTCGACGCTGTCCTTGACCGGGCAGGAAAATACTTCGCC
>QQNC01000214.1 GCA_003402695.1 Verrucomicrobiota bacterium
CCGGCATCCTCTACATCGGCTCCGCTTGGGATGCTCATCTCCACCGCTTCGACGCCAACCACCCGGAACGCGGCGTCGAGGACCTCGGCAAAATCGATCCCGACGGCGCGATTTTCCCCACCGGGCTGACGGAATCGCCCGACGGCGCCATCTGGATCGGCACCTGCAACGGCGCCCGGCTCATCAAATTCGATCCCGTTACCGGCGCGTTCACCCGCTTTGGCCCGATGGACGATGTTGACCAGTATCTCTACCCGCTGGCCGGCGACGACGGCTCACTCGCGGCCCTCGTCAAGGTCGTGCGTCCACACCTCGTCCTCATCGATCCCGCCACCGGCAAACATCGCGAGGCCGGGCCGGCCATCGTCGATACGACCGACAAAACCCAGTTCCTGAAGCTCGTGAAGGGCATCGATCGCCGGATCTACCTCGATTCGTCCAAGGGGAAATTTCGCATCGACGGCCTGAATCTGACCCCGGTGGACGAAATTCCACCCTTGCTCGCCGGCATCCCGGTCGCCGGCCGGCATTTTGACCAGGCCCCGCTGGCCATGCCCGGCGGCTGGACCGCGCACTTCACCGATGACAACGATGTCGGCGCCGGCGCCCCGCGCCACGTCTTGTTGGCCAACACCAACCCGCTCACGGCCTCGCGCCTGCTTACGCTCGATTGGGTCGGCGGCGGCTCGAACTTGCACGCCTTCGATGTCGGACCCGGCGGGGATCTTTATGGATCGAGTTATATGCCGAATCACCTGTGGCGCGCCACGGGGGATTCGCCCGCCGAAGTCCCGCTCGGCGGGGCGCAGGAGGGCCCACGCTCCATCAGCACCCCCAGGCCCATCCCCGACCGTTCCAGCCGCCCCGCCCTCGCTCTCCACGACCTCGGCAAACACACCTTCGCCATGGGCGAAGCCTACTCGCTCGCCACGCTCAACGGCAAAGTCTACCTCGGTTCCTATCCCGAGGCGCGGCTCTCCGTGTACGACCCGCGGCAGCCGCTCCACTTTGGGACGGGCGTAAACGACAATCCCCGCGATCTCGGCCGCCTCGACGCCATCGGCTACCGCCCCAACGCCCTCATCGCGGTGGGCCGGTCCGCCGCCGGCTCGGCGAAGGAGGGTGATACCCTCTGGATGGGCTCCGCTCCCGACTACGGCCTGGTTGGCGGCACGCTCGCGCGCTACAACCCCGCCACTGGCGACAAGAAATCCTTCCGGGCCATCGTCCCGGACCTTTCGCCCGCCTCGCTCCTCTATTTGCCCGGGTTGAAACAGATCCTCGTCGGTTTCAGCATCGAGGCCGGCACGGGCGCAAAACCCGCGCGGCTCAACGGCGCCTTTGCCCTCTGGGACCCGGTGAAAGAGGCGGTGGTCTGGTCCGGCGACCTCGGCCTCGACAACCTTGCCGATGTCTCCGCGCTCGCCCCCGCCCCCCACGGGCTGGTGTATGCGTTGCTGGGCCGTGGCGATCATGTCGTTTCCCAAGGCGCCCCCGCCATCACCCCGCGCCTCGTCCTCATCGATCCCGCCCAGCGGAAGGTCATCGCCAGCGCGTGGCTGCCCAAGGATTTCGGCCCGGTCTCCTGGCACGGTCTCTTCGCCCTCCGCCCGGGCCCGGGCGGCATCGTGTATGGCGCCACGGCCTGCTGCATTTTCCGAATCAAACCCGGCACCTGCGAGGTCGAGCGCGTCTGGCAGGAAGCGAAGCCGCCCAACCGCGAGGGCACGGTCTGGCTCACCGCCGCCGACCCCAATGCCATCGACGTCGTCGGCCCCATCGTAGGACGCGAATTTTACTTTGCTACGGGCTGGCGACTGCGTGTCCTAACTTTGCCCGAATGAAAATTTTCCGCCTCCCCGGTCTCTTCACCTCCCTCGCCCTCGCCATGTCCGCCGCCCCTGCCACCCCTGCCGGAGAAATCATCGTGCGCGACCTTGGCGTGCCGATCAAAGCCGTCAACTGGGTGCGCCTTCACCCGGGCCGCGGTCCCGACGGCAAGGCGTCCCTGCTCGCCTCCATGGGCCAGAACAACGGCGGTCTCTTTGTCCTCGATATCGACCTCGCCACCGGGCACTGCCGGCAGTTCAACGCGCCCCCGGGCCGCATGCAGTACCCCACCGCCTCCTTCCGCAGCCCCCGCTCCGGCGCCCTCTATATCGGCGAACATCTCACCGGCCACCTCCTCCGCTATGACCCGGCCCGCCCCGAGCGCGGTCTCGAGGACCTCGGCGTGATCGACGGCGACCACGCCACGTTCCCAACCGGCATCACCGAGTCGCCCGACGGCGCCCTCTGGATCGGCGCCTACCCCGACTGCACCCTCACCCGCTTCGAGCCTGCCACGGGAAAATTCACGCGCTTCGGGATGATGGATGACACCGACAAGTACCTCTATCCGATCTGCGGCGCCGACGGCACGCTCGCGGCCCTCACCAAGGTCGTGCACCCGCACCTCATCCTCATCGACCCCAAGACCGGCGCAAAAAAGACCATCGGTCCCGTGATCAACCCCGAGGACAAGGCCCAGCACGTGCTCTTCTACAAGGGCATCGACGGTCTGCTCTACGTCGAGACCCACACCGGCAGTTTCCGCCTCCGCGGCGACCAACTCGAGCCCGCCGCCTACCTGCCGCCCCCGTTGCCGCCGTTCTTCTCGGCGGGCAGCGTCACCGTGCCCTTCCGCGACACCCTGCCCATGCCCGACGGCAGCATCGCCACGTGGGATGACGGCGATGAGGGCGGCGCCGGCACCTTCCGCCGGCTCCGCCTCTCCAGCACGAACCCCACCGTCGCCCCGCGCCTGATCAACCTCGACTGGCACGGCGACGGCTCGAACCTCTTCGTGCTCCACCGCGGCCTGGACAACAACATCTACGGCTCGAGCTTCCTCCCGGAACACATCTTCCGCTGCGCGCCCGACGGCTCGGGCATGATCAACCTCGGCCGCTGCAGCCTCATGCTCGGCGAGGCGTACACCATCGGTAATTTCAGCGACGGCACGATGTGCTTCGGCTCCTACCCGCACTCCAACATCTCGCTCTACGACCCGAAACGCCCGTGGCGCTTCGGCGCCGACTCCGACGGCAACCCGCGCGACATCGGCCGGCTCGACGACGTCGGCATCCGCCCGATCGGCATGGCCATCATCCCCGCGCTCACCAAGCCCGACGGCTCGCCCGTGCACGAGAAAATGTGGGTCGGCAACCTGCCGGACTACGGCACCTGGGGCGGCACGCTCGCATGGCTCGATCCCAAGTCCCTCGCCTCCGCCAGCCACCGCAATCTCGTGCCGGACTGCTCACCCTTCGCCCTGCTCTGGCTGCCCGGGCCCAAGCAGTTGCTCGTCGGCATGAGCATCGAGGGTGGCACCGGCACCAAGCCGAAGGCCAAGAATGGCGCATTCATCCTCTGGGACCCCATCGCGGACAAGGCGGTCTACACCGGTGACTTTGGCTTGAAGGACATGAGCGACGTCGTCGCCCTCGCCCCCGCGGAGAACGGTCTCGTCTACGCCCTGCTCGGCCATACCCGCTACACCTACGAACTGCTCGGCGCCGAGGTCGCCGGCCCGACGCGCATCGCGCTCGTCGATCCCGTCGCCCGCAAGGTCCTTTCCATTGCCACGATCCCCGCCGAGTTCGGCCGGATGCCGGAGCAGATCCAGTTCACGCTCTTCCGCGGTCCCGACGCGGTCTACGGCATCACGGAGAAAACGCTCTACCGCGTGAAACCCGGCACCTGTGAAATGGAAGCCGTCTGGCGCGCCCCCGCCGGCGACCAACTCGACTGCCCCGGTCCGTGGATCGGCCAAACCTTCTACTTCGCCACCGGCTGGCGCCTCCGTACGCTCACGCTGCCGTGACCCGATTCTGCCCGCTAACCACGCGAATGAACGCGAATGCCTGAGGTCTTGATCCCGTCAGCGATTCTTCCGGTAAATTCGCGTCCATTCGCGTGAGTCGCGGGCAACAATCCCCCCATGAACGAACAGATCAAAATCAACTGGTACCGCTGCAAGATCGACAAGGCCGTCATGAGCCAGCTCATGAAGAAGAGTGACGCCCGTGGCTTCCTCCAAGCGGTGCCGCCGCTCCTGATCTTCGCCGTCACCGGCACCCTGTCGTGGTACGCGTACCGCAACGTCCACGCCGACAACTGGCCCTGGGCGTTGCCGCTGCTGCTGCTCGCGCTCTTCGCCCATGGCACCAACGCCAGCTTCTTCGGCGGCATCGCCTGCCACGAGCTCTGCCACAAGACGCCCTTCGCGACGCAGTTTTGGAATACGTTTTTCCTGAAGATCTACTCGTTCCTCGGCTGGTTCGACCCCATCGGCTACCGTGCCAGTCACATCCGCCACCACCAGGCGACGACGCACAAGGACTACGACGGCGAAGTCGTCCTCCCGACCGGCATGGATTGGCACGGGTTGAAATTCTTCGTCAACATCTTCACCTTTAGTCCCACCGGGATTCTCAAGCAGCTCCGCTGGTGGGTCGCCGCGGCACTCGGTGACTTCAGCCGGGACGGTTTCTTCAAGTCC
>QQNC01000215.1 GCA_003402695.1 Verrucomicrobiota bacterium
CCGAGAATGAGGAACCGGCTCCTCGCCGGGTCGGTCACGCGCTCCAGCACACAATCCCGCACCGCCGCCGCTTCTCCGATCCGTCGCTGCGCCGACATCGGGTCGTCCGGCCGGTCGGTGTAACGGCTCTTCAAATGCACCCCAAAGATCGTCACGTCGCCCGCCACCGTCGCGACGGTCACCTCCAGCAATCCACGTTTTACCCGCTCTCTGCCGTGCAAATATGCGAACGCGAGCTCCGGATGCGGCGTGATCGACTTCAGCAACCGTTTCGAGAGTAGCGCCACATGCCGGTCGGCATCCGCACCCACCATTAGCACCGCATACGGGTAATCCGTTCCCTCGGCCTTCAGGTCGCGCCGCAGTTCATCGAGGTACGGCTGTCCACCCATCTCCTGCAGCACCAGCACGTCGGCCTTGAGCCCCTTGATCACCCCGCGCAGCGCGCGCTTTTCCGCCTCAGGCTTGGGATATTCCTGCCGGTAGCCTGCCTCCGTCATCCGGTTCGCCGGACCGTAGTTTTCGACGTTGTAGGTGGCGATCGTGAGCGTTTCAGCCCGCAACCCCAAAACCACAATCACTGTGCACAGGAGGCAACCGAGGGAACGGAGGGCAAGACGGCGGCACTGCATCTCCGTTCCCTCCGCTTCCTCCGGTAAATGTCACTTCCCCGCCCCCAGCGCCCGCTCCCGCTCCACCAGCGTCGGGTGCGAATAGAAAAACGTGCTGAACCAGGGATGCGGCGTGAGGTTGCTGAGGTTCTTCTGCGTGAGCTTGCGCAGCGCGCCGATCATCGGCGCCGTCCCGCCCATCGCGTCGCGCGCAAACGCGTCCGCCTCGTATTCGTACTTCCGCGTGAAAAAATACATCAGCGGCGAGAACCAGAATGTCACCAGCCCGCTCAGCAGCCCGAACAGCAGGAAAGTCGGCGCCAGCTCATCCGCCGGAAACCCAAACGTGAGGTTGAACCACGGGCTGCGCGCCAACCAGGCAATCACGGCAAAACCCGCCAGCGTCGAAAGCGCCGACA
The DNA here is from genome assembly GCA_003402695.1 of Verrucomicrobiota bacterium. GTDB lineage: Bacteria > Verrucomicrobiota > Verrucomicrobiia > Opitutales > Opitutaceae > Opi-474. The sequence continues at coordinate 1,031 of QQNC01000215.1, forward strand.
CCGCCACCAGCTTCGGAATGTGTCCTTTCCGGTAATGCCCGATCTCGTGCGCCAGCACCGCCTCGAGTTCCTCGGGGGTAAGCTGGGTGATGAGGGTGTCGAACAGCACAATCCGCCGAAAACGGCCGAAGCCGGTGAAAAACGCGTTCGAGTGTCCCGAGCGCTTGCTGCCGTCCATCACCTGGATCGTCTTCGCCCGGAAGCCCGTGCGGTCACCCAGGGCCAGCAGCCGCGTCCGCAGGTCGCCCTCGGGCAGCGGCTCGAGTTTGTTGAACAGCGGCATGATCAGCTTCGGATACAGCACCATCATCAGCAGCTGGAAACCGAACACCAAGGCGAAGCCCCAGATCCACCAGCTCTCGCCCACCCATTTCACGAGCGAAAGGAGCAGCCAGAGCAGCGGATAGCCAATGACCACGGCCAGTGCCATGCCCTTGAGCTTGTCGCTGACCCAGAGCGCCGGCGTGCTTTTGTTGAAACCGAACTTCTGCTCGAGTCGGAACTGCGCCCACCACTCGAACGGCAGGCCCGGGATCGCCAGCAATCCGCCCGTGATGAGGATGAAAACGACATGGCTCCAGACCGCGCCGTGCGCCCCCCAGTCCGCAATGTGCGCAAACAGCCAGGGCAGCACGCCGCCAAAAATCACCATCGCCAGCACCAAGGCGTCGAAAATCCCACTGATCGTGCCAAAATCCGACTTCGCCAGCGTGTAAGCGACCGACTGGGCGTAGGTCGGCCCATCCATGACCGCCGCCACCGCGGGCGGCGGACTCGCCGCGTGACGTCGGACTTCCGCCCGGTTCAGGGCCGCGAGCACCAACTCGCCCGCCAGCCGCAAGACCATCAGTGCCGCCACGATCCAAAGCACAAGACTCATGCCCCCAATCCACCCATAACCACCGCCTTCGCCAGCCCAAAGATGCCAAGGGGATGACGAACTTTCGTCCCCACCATGCCCCGAGCTTTTGTTGCCCACGGAACACACGGAACGACACGGAACCCTGCCCCATCCATCCAATACCTCCTGTTTCAGGTCTGTATGCTTCAGTGCGTTCTGTGTGTTCCGTGGGCAAAACATCCGAATCCCCCGATGGATCCCCGCCCAAAGATTGTTTGAAATACCCCGCCACCCACCCATGTTGCGGGTCGTGGATCCCAAAGACGCCAAACTCTCATTCGAGACCGCCCTGACCAAGCTTGAAACCATCGTCGAATCGATGGAATCCGGCGAAGTCCCGCTCGCCGAGCTGCTGGCCAAGTTCGAGGAGGGCAACAAGCTCCTCAAGCTCTGCGAAGCCCGCCTCAAGGAGGCCGAGTTGAAGATCGAGCAGCTCAAGAAATCGAAGGACGGCGTCACGTTTGCCAAGCTGGAGGCCGGCCGCGAAAGCTGAGCCGCAACGTTTCCGTCACCGCTGATGAACGACTCTCCCTCCACCTCGCCTCTCCTCGACACGATCCACGGCCCCGCCGACGTCCAGGCCCTGGCCGTCGACCAGCTTCCTCAACTCGCCCAGGAAATCCGCGACACCCTCATCACCGTCACCGCCCGGAACGGCGGCCACATCGGACCCAATCTTGGCGTGGTCGAGCTCACCCTCGCCCTGCACCGCGTCTTCAGCACCCCCGAGGACCAGTTCGTGTTCGACGTCTCCCACCAGGGCTACGTGCACAAGCTCCTCACCGGCCGCGGCGGTGATTTTTTCCGGAAACTCCGCCAGACCGACGGCGCGAGCGGCTTCCTCTACCGCGCCGAGAATCCGCAGGACTCCTGGGGCGCCGGCCACGCCGGCACCGCCCTCTCCGCCGCCCTCGGCATGGCCACCGCCCGCGACCTCCGCGGCTCCTCCGAGCACGTGGTCGCCGTCTGCGGCGACGCCGCCTTCACCTGCGGCATCACCCTTGAGGCGCTGAACAACGTCGTCAGCTCCACCAACCGCCTGATCGTCATCCTCAACGACAACGAGTGGTCCATCGCCAAGAACGTCGGCGCCATCTCGCAGTACCTCAACCGCATCAGCACCAACCCGACGTACAACAAGCTCCACCATGACGTGGAGGCGTTCTTCACGAGCTTCCCCGCCGGCGTCGAGATGAACCGGGTTTACCACAAGTGGAAACGCGAGACGAAGGACTTCTTCGTCGAGTCCTCCCTGTTTGAGAAATTCGGCCTGCGCTACCTCGGGCCGGTGGACGGCCACAACCTCGACGCGCTCGTGAAGAACCTCGAGTTCGCCAAGCACTGCGATGTGCCCGTGCTCATCCACGTGCTGACCAAGAAGGGCAAGGGCCTCGAGGCCGCCGTCAACTCGCCGGAAAAATTCCACGGCGCCAGCCCCTACGATCCCGACACCGGCGAAAGCAAGAAGCTCACACCCGGCGCGCCGCCCAATTACCAGGACGTCTTCGGCCAGGCCCTGCTCCGTTTCGCCCAGGCCGACGCCAACATCGTTGGCATCACTGGCGCCATGCCGAGCGGCACCGGCCTCTCCTACCTCGCCGCCGGGCTGCCGCGGCAGTTCTTCGACGTCGGCATCGCCGAGGAACACGCCGTCCTCTTCGCCGGCGGCCTCGCCACCAAGGGCATCAAGCCCGTCGTGGCGATCTACTCGACCTTCCTCCAGCGCGCCTACGACCCGATCATCCACGACATCGCGCTCCAGAACCTGCCGGTCGTGTTCTGCCTGGACCGCGCCGGGCTCTCAGCCAACGACGGGCCAACGCACCACGGCCTCTTCGATCTCGCCTACCTGCGGTGCGTCCCCAACGCGACGATCATGCAGCCGCGGCACGAGGACGAGCTCGTGGACATGCTGCACACCAGCCTGCAGCTCGGCACCCCCGCGTTCGTGCGCTACCCGCGCGGCGCCGGCACCGGCGTGAAGCTCAAGGAGCAGCCCGCCCTCCTCCCCATCGGCCACGCCGAGGTCCTGAAGGAAGGCTCCAACATCATGCTCTGGGCCCTGGGCAACATGGTGGCGGACGCACTCCAGCTCGCCGCGCGCCTCGAGGCCGAGGAAAACATTTCCGTCGGCGTGGTGAACGCCCGCTTCGTCAAGCCGCTCGACCGCACCCTCCTGCTCAGCCACGCCGCGTGCATTCCCCTGCTGGTCACCCTCGAGGACCATGTGATCGCCGGCGGCTTCGGCAGCGCGGTGCTCGAGGTGCTGCAGGAGGCCGACTGCCCCGTCTCCCTGGAGCGCATCGGCTGGCCCGACAAGTTCATCGAGCATGGCAGCAGCGTCGACATCCTCCGCGCCGCCCACGGTCTCGCGCCGGACGACATCTACCGCCGCGTTCTCGCCCGCTGGCGGAACCTCAGCGCCGAGCGAGTCGAGGCCGACGTGTAGGTGACATTCGGGCTTGGTCACCCTTCGTCCAGATGGCGACCTTGAGTGCCGACAGACGCCGGCATTCCGAACCCCATCACCCATCGCCTCTGATCCGTGTCCCGCGCCACGTTCATCACCCTGTTCGCCTGCAAGCTCGCCGCCATCGCC
>QQNC01000216.1 GCA_003402695.1 Verrucomicrobiota bacterium
TGGGTCCCGCTTGAGCCGGGCGTGTATTGCATCAGCGCGACCATGCTGGAGCACGTCTACAGTCCGATCCGCGGGCCATGGACCGACGCGTTGGAAAAGGAATACCAGCAGGCGCGGGTGCTGGAACCGGCCCTGCTGGCTTACTACGGCGACCCGCAACAGCGCGCGGAGATGGACCGGGCCGCAAGTCCGGACAAATGGCGGCGCGCCGAGACCCGGCTCGACCTGCTGCGCTTCGCCCGGCTCTGCCACTACCTGCGGGTGCGGTCGCCGGACGCAAACATCGGTTACTCGATTTTCATCTATCGCCTCACGGCCGCGGAAATCGCCGCGGCCACCGCTGGCTCGCTGGCCGAGTGGCAGGCGCTCATCGACCGCACCGCGGGTCGCCGCTCACGCTGAGCCGCGGAGCACGGTTAGCCGGCGGCGGGTGAAATGCGCCAGGAAGATCAGCAGGCAGAGAAAAAACGCCCAGTCGAAGGGCTGCTCCACGAGGAAGGAGAGCTTGGCCAGAACCATGATCGTGGGGCTCGGCACGACGCCGATGAACTGGTTGACGATCACGCAGCAGAGGGGCGGCCACCACAGCATGACCAGCAGGAGCCACCTCGTCGCCCGGGCCAGCCGGCGCACGGGTGCGGGGGTATCCGGATCCCGGGGCAGCACCCACAGCGCGGGCGCCAGCCAGACCGCAAACACCCAGCGGTAGCCGAAATTCATGCTCGTGAAGAAACAGCCGGTGAGCAGCACGGCCCCCAGAATGAAGTGCAGCCAGTCGGAGCGTTGGGCCGCCGCCGGTTCCCAGTCACCCAGCGCCGCCCGACGCCAAGCCCAAGCCATGCCGGCCAGGCCGAGGCCGGCCACGGCCAGTTTCGGGCCCAGCCCCATCCAGCCGAGCTCGTGAAAAAATCCCGTCGCGCCGAAGGTCATCAACCCCGCCGGCTGGGGCGCCACCGGACCGAAACCCGCCAGGTCCCCCGCCACGCTGCCACCCGCCGCCGCCAGCAGCAAAAAACTAATCCACAGCCGGGACCGCAGTTCCGGGCGCCCGGCCTGCGCCAGCAACACCAGGCCCGCCGCCGCGGGATAATATTTTAACATCGCCGCCGCGGTGACGAGAAACGGCGCGAGCAACCGCACCCCCGGCCGCGGACTCAGCAGGCAGGGCACCAAGGGCGTGAGCACGAGGAAAATCACGAGGTCGTTGTTGCCCCGGTCCAGCGCGAGCAGGATCGCCGAGGAACAGAACACGGCCAGATACCACAAGAGCTGGAGCGGAACCCGCGGCCGCAGCCGCCAGAGCGCCGCGACGAGGAAGGTGATGACCAGGCCAAGACCCAGCCGGAAGGAATCCGCCCGGGTCAGCCCCAGGTCCCGCAGGTGCAGCCACCAGTGCGAATAGACGTGCGGCCGGTTGAAATAATCGAGCGGGTTCGGGGCATAGGGATCGAGTCCGCGGGTGACCGCATCGCTCGACGCCAGCAGGGCAAACGTGTCGATGAACCACCCGTCGTAATGCGCCACGCCCAGGGCAAAAAACAGGTTGGGCGCGTACACGAAGGCGGCGAAGTACCCCACGGTCAGGAGCACGAGCAGCCCCCAGCCTATCCGCCCAAAACGCCCACCCGGGGCCGGGACCGGCGCGGCCGTTCCGCTGTCACGGACCTCACTCATGAGTCGGGAGTCAAGCTGGGCGGCGGCAGCGGACGTTTCGGCTGGACGGCCCCCGCCGGCTCGGGATCCACCGCCACCAGCCGGCTCAGCCGCGCCATGCGGCCGCCGAAGCGTTTTTCCGCGAGCAGTTCGAGCCGGAAGTTGTCCGGCAGCACGTCATCGGGATCCACGCCGAATTTCCCCTCGGGCGTGGTCGGGCGCAGCGCCTGCGCGACCAGAACCTCGTGAAACGTGCCCTGCGCCATGTGATAGCGCAGCTGGTCGCCCCGCTGGCGCGCGACCCCGATGATGAGGGACGGGATCCGCCAGAGGACCCAGGGAATGGTGGACTTGTTGGAAATGAACAGCACCGGGCCGGATTGGCGGGGCAGCACGAAGTCGTGCTCCCAGTCGACCTCCTTCATCACCAGGTTCTGGCTGGTGTAAAACCGGTGCGCCATGGCCGGCACGGACGAGAAGAGCAGGTAGACCCCGGCCCCCAGGAACGCCACGCGCATGGCCGGCCAGCGGCGCTCGAGGCCGCGGGCGAGCACCGCCGCCAGCAGGGCAAACAGCACGCAGACCGGCAGGGCGAAGCGAGCCGCGATCGAATCGGTCAGGCGGCTCCAATAATAAAACAGCAGCAGGACAAAATTGCCGGCGATCGCCGTGCCGAACAGCACGGCCACCCACGCCACCGGGGAAAGCGGGGGCCGCCGGCGCAGCCACCGGATCGCGCTCCATAGGAAATAGGCCAGACCCGCGCAGCCGAGCGCCGAAAGATACCAAGAGTTGGCGTAGGCGTCGTTGAAGCTGAAAAAGAACTGCAGGTCGTTCCAGCAATTGCCCGCAAGGTACTCCAGGCTGAAACGCGACTTCTGCCCCTCGCCCAGCTGCCACAACAGCGGCGCCGCCGAGACGTAGCGGTTGTGCCAGGCATAAGGCACCAGCAGCAGCGGCGTCGCTACCGCCACCCAGGGCAGCAGCACGCACTGCCCGCGCCACCACCCGGCCACAATGACCACGGCAACCGGCACGACGAAGATCACCGACTCATACCGGCTCTGCGCCAGCAGCACCGTCGCGAGGCAGAGCAGGGCCAGGCGGTCAGCGTCCGGGGCGCGCAGGTAAAGCAGGGCGAGGACCATCACCAGGAGGAGCATGGTGAGGTTGTGCATCTCCATGCCGGCGCAGGTGGCGTTCTGCCCGAACAGCGGCATCGTCGTGAGCAACACGACCACGAGCAGCCCGCCGGCGCGGTTGGTCAGCTCGCGCCCAAACCAGTAGGCCAGGCTGAGGCAGGCGGCGGTGAAGCCGGCGTTGAGGAAAAACACGTTTACGATCCGGTAGCCCGCGAGATCGTGCACCAGCGAGAGCAGGAACGTGAAAAAGTAGGGCCGCTTGTCGAGGAAGGTGTCGATCGGCAGCCAGGTGCCGCCGATGTCGTAGGCCCGGATGACCGTGCCGATCTCCTTCGTGATGTGCATGTGAAACGCCGTGGCCTGCAGGACGTATTCATCAAAGAGCACCTTGTGTTGGAACGGGTCGGACCAGAGCGCAAACGCCGTCGCGACGGCGATCGCCAGCGCGGGCCAGCCCGGGCGGCGCAGCCAGCCCGACCACACCTCGCGCCTCGCCCGGGCCACCCGGACGGCGAAAAAAACCGCCAGGCCGAACAGGCCCAGCATGTAGTAGTAGCCCCCGTTGACGATCAGCACCTCCGCGCGGCGGGGCGTGACGGCCACGAAGCCGGTCACCACGGCCAGCACGCCGCACAGCGCGAACAGCAGCAGCCGTTTCCTCGCCGCCGGATCCCGGACAAATGGGCTCAACAGATTCATCGCGCGGTCGGACGGGCCGGTGGGCTCACGGGAGCTGCTTGATGAAGTTCTCGAGGTAGGCTTTGCGCATCTTTTCGATCTCGGCGCGATTCGGGGTCACCACCGGCGGCTTGTGGCCATCGGGCGCCGTCAGGGAAGCCTGCCCCTCGCGGACCTCCTTGACCCGGCTGATGCGCGTCAGCGTCAGCGTCTGCAGCCGCTCCTCGCGCACCGTTTCCAGCACAAAATCGGGCCCGAGGTCATCGCCGTCGCGCAGGGTCAGTACCCCCGTGGTCTCGTGGATGTTGAAACGCTGGAACACGTAGATATCGGAGAACGTGTGGTTGCGCAGGGTGAACACCACCGCATCGCGGCGCTTGATCGCCTGCGGGACGGTGGTCGCTGACACGAGGTGCGAGACCCACAGGATCGCGTCGTTGTCGATCATGAGGTAGTCATGACGTGGCTGGTCCGCCATGAACTGGCGGCGCCATGCGGTCTCCTTGCCGGGCAGGTATTCCTGGGAGTAGGCATGCTCGGCCATCGAGGGCACGCCGCTCGCAATCAGCCCGAAGGCCGCCACGCAAAGGAGGAAGCGCTGAAAGCCGGCGGCGGCGAATTGCGGCAGGACGGTCATCACCGCGATCACCATCCCGAGATGCGTGGGCAGGCTGAGCCGGCGGATGATGGGATCATCGAACTGGCCCCAGAAGTAACCCATGAAGACGGCAAACTGGACGATGAAGCCCGTCGCAAAGATGATCGAGGCCACCACGACCGGCGGCTCCGTGCGCAGGGTCCGCAGCCGCTTGACGGCGAACAGCAGGAAAAACATGACCCCGATCCCGCCCAGGAGGGAAAGCGTCAGGGAATTCGGCTGATCCGTGGAGCGGGCGAGGAAGAAACTCTCGGCGTGGGTGAGGTTGTTGGCGACGTACGAAAGGGAAAACGGCACAGTGGCGTTGGACTTGTCGCCCACGGCGGTGCCCATCTGCCAGGCGGTGGAGCGCAGCTCGAAGATGTGATGCTGCAGCGGATAGGGCAGCAGCAGCAA
>QQNC01000217.1 GCA_003402695.1 Verrucomicrobiota bacterium
CGGCACGCCAGCTCTCGCGGTGCTTGCGGATCCAGTCCAGCAGCGCGCGTTCAAACCCGATGTCGTAACCCAGCCGCTCGGATTCCAGCCACTTGTGTTTCAGGATCTCCTCCCGCTCGGCCATGGCGTCGGCCACCGCGCCGGCATCAAACGCGTACAGGTCACCCGGCAGAAGGGGCTGGGGCTGCACGACGTGCAGCAGCACCAAGCGGGCCTGAAGCAGACGGGCCAGGGTACAGGCAGCCGCACACACCCGGGCCGTGGCGGCGGAGAGATCCACCGGGACAAGGATCGTTTTCATGCCTGCAGCCTACCCCCTTTGCCAAGGCCCCGCTGCGCACTCCTTGCGGAGAGATGGGCAATTCTTGTGCGGGCTAACACCCCCTGGACTGAAGCGGGAAGCCAGAAAACCAAGAAACCCGCCCCGTCCGACGGCCAGCGATTGGATTCCGGGTTTCCCCACTTCCCCCTAAAAATCGCGGAAGCGCTGACCCGGGCTTCGCCTCCCTCGGGTCAAAATTCACCACCGCGTCGGTGTGCCGGGTGGGCGGATGTATTCCTGCGGGTGAATCGCCTTCTTCGCAAAGGGGTTTGCCCGGGCCAGCAACTCGGGCGACGCATGGTAGCCCCAGCGCGTGCGGTTCCAGGAGGAGCCGTAGCGGTAGACCGTGATGCGGCGCTCGCCGGGGTTCACACGCTTGGCCGAGCCGTGGCAGGTCGCATCCACGAAGACGATCGCATCGCCCGCCTTCATGTGGACCTCCTGCGCGCCGGCCACGCCGTCCACCGAGCCGCCCTTGCCTTCCATCCATTCCTCGCCGCGCTTCGGGTTGAGAAACTCCGGGTGGACGAGGTTGGACTTGTGCGAGCCGGGAATGACCATGGTCGCGCCGTCGCCCGGCCCGATGTCGGTGTGGGCGATGAGCACGTTGATCTGCGCGCAGTGGAAACGGCCGTTGTGATAGCGGAACTGCATGCGCTTGCAGCGGTCGTGCCCGCCCGCGTGCAGCGTGATCGCCTCGCCGGGGCCGCGGATCGTGAAGAAGTTTTCGTCGATGAACAGCGGCCCGTGGTGGTAATCAAACGTCTCCTGCCCGCCGAGGAAGCGCAGCACGTAGTTGATGTAGTTCGGGTGGTCGATCATCCGCTCAAACGCCCCGCCCAACTCGTACACCTGCTGGTAGCTGATGCCGCGGTGCTCGGGATGGTCCTCCCGCTGCACCCAGCCATGCCAGCCGAGCCGCGGCAGCGAACGCGGGATGGTGTCGATGCGGGCGTTGCAGTCGGCAACCTCCGCCTTCGAGAGCGCGCCGCGGATGATGACAAAGCCGTTCAGGTCAAAGAGGTACTCGTCGAGCTCGCTCGGGACCTTCGCGTCGGTCCGCTCGATCTTGGGGGGCTGGGTGTGGTGGTCGTGAAAGCGTTGGTCCATGGCGCCAGTATAATCGAACTATTCAGAAACTTCTTTCCGTTTACTCCCAATGTTTTCCTGTTAAGTAACTTTTATGCCCCCCGCTTCCGCCCATAGTGCCGCCACCCGGCATGAATCGGAGCTGGGCTTCCGCATCTGGCGGCTGCGCAACGTGGGCTTCATGGCCTCCCCCCACACCCACCCCGACATTGAGGTGAACTTCCTGTTCACGGGTGGTTTCTCGTATTTGCACGGCGGCGCGATCACGCCGGTGGCCGCCGGCCGCTTCACCGTGCTCTGGGGCGGCGTGCCCCACCAGACGATCGCGCCGGGCATCGTCGACCCGGGCATCTGGATCACCCTGCCGCTTGCGTGGTTTTTGCAGTGGCAACTCCCCCATGGCCTGCAGGACCGGCTGCTCCGCGGCGAAATCGTCTCCGCCCGTCCGGAAGCCGCCGACCGGCCGCTGCTGGAGCGCTGGCTGGAGGATGCCAACAGCCGGCACCCCAGCCGCCGCCGCGTGCTGCTGCTGGAGATGGAGGCGCGGTTCCACCGGCTGGCCCTCGCCACCGCCCGGCCCCGCCACCGCCTGCACGCCGGCCCGGAGGGTGTCGGCCAGATCGCTCGCGTCACCCGGTACATCGCCGAGCATTACCGCGATCCGCTCACCGTGCCGGCCATCGCCGCCGACGCGGGGCTGCACCCGAAATACCTCATGCGCGTCTTCAAGAAACAGTGCGGCGTGAGCGTCTGGGAATACGTCACGCGCCTCCGCGTTTCCCACGCCCAGCGGCTGCTCATCACCACCGACACCAAGGTGGTCGACGTCGCCCTCGAGAGCGGCTTCGCCTCGGTCGCACCCTTTTACCAAGCGTTTCAAACTTACGCCGGCCAACAGCGCCCGCTTGCCTACCGGCGCAAACACCGCCTCCCTGCCCCGGCCTGAAATCCGCGCCACCGCCCCGCCTTCCTCCCCCTCCCCACGGCCCGACTCATGAAAAACAAAAACCCTGAACTGCAGATTGGCATCATCGGCTCCGGTGGCCGCGGCCAGTTGCTCGGCTCGCTCGCGCACCGCCCCGGGCGCGGCTCGCGCGTCGTCGCATGCTGCGATGTGAGCGCATCGACCCTCGCGCGCAATCGCGCCGACTATGGTGGCGGGACTTTCACCACGGGGGATTACCAAGCGCTGCTGGACCGGAAGCTCGACGCCGTGATCATCGCCACGCCGGACTTCCTGCACGAGGAGCAGGCGGTGGCGATGATGCGTCGCGGGCTCACGCTTTATCTGGAGAAACCGATGGCTCTTACCATCGCCGGCTGCGACCGCATCCTGCGGGCCGCCGCCAAGTCCCGCGCCCGGCTCTATGTCGGGCACAACATGCGGCACATGCCGTTCGTGCGAAAGATGAAGTCGTTGATCGATGCGGGCGCCATCGGCGAGGTGAAGGCCTGCTGGGTGCGGCATTTTGTCGGGCACGGGGGCGACTTTTACTTCCGCGACTGGCATGCCGAACGCCGCTACACGACCGGGATGCTGCTGCAGAAGGCGGCCCACGACCTCGACATCATCCACTGGCTCTGCGGCGGCTACAGCCGGAAGGTCAATGCGCTCGGCGCCCTCTCGCTCTACGGCAACCTGCCCGGCCGCAAACCCGCTCCCCAGGGCCTCAGCCGCCTTCGTCCGGGCGAGATGCAGCTCACCGCGTTTCCGCCGACCCGGGCCCGCGGCCTCAACCACCGCATTGATGTCGAGGATCTCAGCACCGTGCAGATGCAGCTCGATAACGGGGTCCTCGCGACCTACGCGCAGTGTCACTACACCCCTGACTACTGGCGCAATTACATGGTGATCGGCACCGAGGGGCGGATGGAAAATTTTGGCAACGGTGAGCCCGGCACCTGCGTACGCGTGTGGAACCGCCGCAAGCAGGGTTATGATGAACGCGGCGACCGCACCTACCGGATTCCGGTCAGCCAGGGCGCGCACGGCGGCGCCGACCCGCGGATCATGGGGGAATTTCTGGGCTTCGCGCGGAACGGCGGGAAGACCGACACCTCGCCCCTCGCCGCCCGCGAGAGCATCGCGACCGGCTGCATGGCCACGGAGTCGTTACGCGCCGGCGGCGCCCTGCGCGCGGTCCCCAAGGTCTCACCGGCCCTCGCCCAACACTTTAGCGCTTAGCGGGTGAGGCTGGTCGCACCGGGCCGGACCGAGGGTGGCGGCGGCTCGGGCCGCGGTGCCGGGGGGGTAGAAATCCGGCATCGCATCAACCACCGGCTAGCCCGGCAGCAGGACCGCGACCCGCGGGCCGCAGCCGAGCTCGTGCAACGACGGATTGAGGAGGTGGGCGCGCTGTCCCACGGAATTCATCCCCGTCTGCCCGACCACGGCCGCCAACACCAGCGCCGGCCACACGCCGGGCAAACTCATCAGGGAACGGGTCCATTGCCGGCGTGGAGCCAACGCCATTTCACCGCGCGCACCGGCGGATATTCCGCGCACCAGCCCAGAGCCGGCTCGCCACCATGCCCGCGGGCCCCAAGGGTGGCGGCATGGAGGCCATGACCAATCCCTTTCCTCCGACGCAGAAAAAACCGTGCTTCCCCGTGCTCGCCGGCCTGCGCGGCTACCTCGCGCGCTACAAGCGCGAGCGCGAACTGCCGGTCACCTACGAACGGCTGCACGATTTTCAGGAGGCGATGCCCCTGACCGACGCCGCCGGCAAACCGACGCTCTGGGACAGCGTAATCTACCGCGCCGACGAGATGGCCGCGCTGTACGAAGACCTGAAGCGCGTCTACGCGCTGCTCAAGGTCGACGGGGACCACTCCATCATGGAGCATGTTTACGTGGACCGCGTGGATTTCTGCAGCTTCGGCAACTCCACGCCGTTCCGCATCCGCGTCGTCAACGCCTACAACGACAACCAGGACTATTTTTACGTCAAAAAGGCGGACGCCTCGCGTGTCTATGGCCTGGAGCTCGAGCACCTGCTCTCCCCGAACCGGCTCAACTTTCTCACCGCGGGCAAAACCCTCGTCGAGGAGCACATTGCCGGCATTCCCGGTGA
>QQNC01000218.1 GCA_003402695.1 Verrucomicrobiota bacterium
CCGCCCGATATCGATGCCGAGATCGGCGGCAATGTTGGCGCATATCGCGGCGGCATGCGGCGCAATCTTCGGCGCTTCGGCGACAATGGTGCAATCGATGTTGCCGATGCGCCAGCCGGCGTCACTGAGCAGCTTGACCGTCGCGCGCAACAGCACGCGACTGTCGGCGCCTTTCCACTGCGGATCGGTGTCGGGAAAATGGCGGCCGATGTCGCCCAGCGCCGCAGCGCCGAGCAGGGCATCGGTCAGCGCATGCAGTAGCACGTCGGCGTCCGAGTGGCCGAGCAGGCCACGCGGATAAGGAATCTTGACGCCGCCGATGATCAACGGCCTGCCCTCGACCAGCGCATGCACGTCGAAGCCCTGGCCCACCCGGATATCGTTCATGTTGCTTCCCTCTGCATCAGTATCAGTTCGGCCAGTTGCATGTCCTGCGGCCAGGTGACTTTCAGATTGCTCGCGTCAGCGGCAACCAGCAGCGGGCGATGGCCCAAGGCTTCGATGGCGCTTGCTTCGTCGGTCACGTCCTTTGCGGCAGACAGTGCAGCAAGCAGCATCGCATGGCGGAACATCTGCGGCGTCTGCGCCTGCCACAAGCCATCGCGCGGCACCGTGTGATCAATGCGACCATCGGCATTGCCCTGCTTCAGGGTATCGGCAACCGGCACCGCGAGAATGCCACCGACCTGATCGTCGCCCACTGCCTGCATCAAGGCCTCCACATGCGCGCCGTGAAGGCAGGCACGGGCCGCATCGTGCACCAGTATCCAGTCGTTGCCTCCCACCTGATCGGCGATTTCGCGCAAGCCGTTGGTCACGCTGGCGGCACGCGTCGCGCCGCCGCAGCGCAGCGGCATCAGCTTGTCGCCGAGCGATGACCAGTCGAATTTGTTCCAATGATTGTCGTCCGGCGCGAGGACAACAAATACCTTCCTGATCTGCGGCACTGAGCACAGCGTGCTCAAGGCATGCCATAGCAGCGGACGTCCCGCCAGAGACAAATATTGTTTGGGCAATTCGCTGCCCATTCGTGTCCCGCCACCTGCAGCAGGCACCAGGGCGTAATAGCTTGGGTTGGAATTTGAATCAGCTGACATGGCCGGATTGTAAAGCCTGCCGCGCTGTCTCCTGCGCCGTGTAATCGTGGCAATGTTCGCCCTAACGTCTTCGTCCACCTTTGTCGCCAATCATCAGGGCGTGCGCCGGTATAATCCGCCCTCTTTTTCGCAGCCCATCAGCTCCCGCTTCCGTGCCAGATATCAAACCTGCGCTGCTGCCGCAGATCACCTCATTTGGCTCAGCCAAGGCCGGCTTGCGCCTCGACCTGCCGCCGCTGGTGAATTCCACCGACGCGCTGGCGATTGCGCAACTGGCCCAAGTCACGTTTCCCGGCCGCCTGCTCACCGTCATCACCGCCAGCCCGCTCGACGCCCAGCGGCTGTGTGAAGAGATCGCCTGGTTCGCACCGGCGCTGCGCGTGCATCTGCTGCCGGACTGGGAAACCCTGCCCTACGACAATTTTTCACCGCATCAGGATCTGATCTCGGAACGGCTGGCGACGCTGTACGCCGTGACCCGTGGCGATTGCGATGTGTTGATCGCGACGACCACAACGGTGCTGGCGCGCATCGCGCCGCCGTCCTTCCTCGCGGCGCATACCTTCTTCCTCAAGAAGGGCGAGAAGCTGCACATCGACAAGCTGCGCGAACAGCTCACCGTCGCCGGCTACCAGCATGTGACGCAGGTGGTCGCGGCCGGCGAGTACAGCGTGCGCGGCGGGCTGATCGACCTGTTCCCGATGGGCACCGCGCTGCCCTACCGTATCGAGCTGTTCGACGACGAAGTGGAAACCCTGCGTACCTTCGATGTCGACTCGCAGCGCACGCTCTACCCGGTGCCCGAAATCCGTCTGCTGCCGGCGCGCGAGTTCCCGATCGGCGAGGTAGGCCGCACCAAGTTCCGCCAGCGCTTCCGCGAAACCTTCGAAGGCGACGCCTCGCGCATCACGCTGTACCGCGACGTTTCCAATGGCACGCCGCCAGCCGGCATCGAGTACTACCTGCCGCTGTTCTTCGACGAAACCGCAACGCTGTTCGACTACCTGCCGAAAGACACGGTGCTTGTGCAGCACCAGGACATCGCCGTTGCCGCAGCCGAGTTCTGGCAGGACACGGCCGGTCGCTACAAAATGATCTCCGGCGATCGCTCGCGTCCGGTGATGCCGCCGACCGAGCTGTTCCTTACCGAAGAACAGTTCTTCGTCGCGGCAAAACAATATCCGCTGCTACGGATCACCACGGCAGCCAACGACGCCTCGGCGTCAATGAAGCTGCCCGACGTGGCGGTGAACCGCAAGGCCGAGGAGCCACTCTCCGCCTTGAAGGCCTTCCTCATCAGCCATGCAACGAATGGATCACGCGTGCTGCTGATGGCAGAATCTGCCGGACGACGCGAGACCATTGCCGAATATCTTGCCGAACACGGGCTGGTGCCTGCGCCGAGCGCCGACTTCGCCTGCTTTGTCGCAGGCGAAGCCGACTTCATGCTCGGCACCGGGCCGATCTCCGGCGGCTTTGCGCTGCCCGACGCACGCATCGCCGTCATTACCGAGAACGAGCTCTACGCCGCCACCGCGCGCCCGCGCGGACGCCGCGACGAAGCACGCCGCTCCAGCCTCGAAGGGTGGCTGCGCGACCTCTCGGAACTCAAGATCGGCGACCCGGTGGTACACGAGGCGCACGGCATCGGCCGATACAAGGGCCTGGTGCACATGGACTACGGCACCGGCAACGAGGAGTTCCTGCACCTCGAATACGCCGGCGGCGACACACTCTACGTGCCGGTCTCGCAGCTTCACGTCATCACCCGTTACAGCGGCGCCGACCCCGAGGCGATCGAGCTGCACAAGCTCGGCTCCGGCCAGTGGGAAAGGGCGCGCAAGAAGGCCGCCGAGCAGGTGCGCGACACGGCAGCCGAACTGCTGAACCTTTACACCCAGCGCGCCGCGCGCAGCGGCCACCAGTTCAGCTTCAAGCCGCACGACATGGAAGCCTTTGCCGACGGTTTCGGCTTCGAGGAAACACCCGACCAGCTCGCCGCGATCAACGCGGTGATCGCGGATATGCGCTCCGGCAAACCGATGGATCGTCTGGTCTGTGGCGATGTCGGCTTCGGCAAGACCGAGGTCGCGTTGCGCGCTGCTTTCGTCGCCATTGCCGATGGAAAGCAGGTCGCACTGCTCTGCCCCACCACGCTGCTTGCCGAGCAGCACTTCCAGACCTTCAGCGACCGCTTCGCGCAGGTGGCGCACGAGTGGCCGGTGAAGATCGCCGAGATCTCGCGCTTCCGCAGTACCAAGGAACAGGCACAGGCGATCGTCGATCTCGCTGCCGGCAAGATCGACATCCTGATCGGCACCCATCGCCTGCTGCAGAAGGACGTGAAGTTCGAACGCCTTGGCCTTGTCATCATCGACGAAGAGCATCGCTTCGGCGTGCGTCAGAAGGAAGCGCTGAAGGCACTGCGCGCCGAGGTCGATGTGCTGACGCTGACTGCAACGCCGATCCCGCGCACTCTGGGACTTTCGCTCGAAGGCCTGCGTGATTTTTCGGTGATCGCCACCGCACCGCAGAAGCGGCTCGCGATCAAGACCTTCGTCACCCGCTGGTCCAACGGCCAGGTGCGCGAAGCCTGTCTGCGCGAATTCAAGCGCGGCGGACAGGTGTACTTCCTGCACAACGAAGTCGACACCATCGAGAACATGAAGGAGCGCCTGCACGCGCTGCTGCCGGAAGCGCGCATCGCAGTCGGGCACGGCCAGCTGCCGGAGCGCGAGCTGGAGCGTGTGATGCGCGAATTCACGCAGCAGAAGCACAACGTACTGCTCTGCTCGACCATCATCGAGACCGGTATCGACAACCCGCACGCCAACACCATCATCATCAACCGCGCCGACAAGTTCGGCCTCGCCCAGCTGCACCAGTTACGCGGCCGCGTCGGACGCTCGCACCACCAGGCGTATGCCTACCTGCTGACGCACGAAGACGCCAAGCCAACGACCCAGGCGCAACGCCGGCTCGACGCGATCCAGGCGATGGAAGAACTCGGCTCCGGCTTTTTCCTCGCCATGCACGACCTGGAAATTCGCGGCGCCGGCGAAGTGCTCGGTGAAAACCAGAGCGGTGAAATCCACGATATCGGCTTTTCGCTCTACACCAACATGCTCAATGCCGCGGTGAAGGCGCTCAAGGAAGGCAAGGCGATCCCCGACCTGACGCAGCCGCTCGAAGTAGTGTCGGTGATCGACCTGCACACCCCGGCGCTGCTGCCGAGCGACTACTGCCCTGATGTGCATGAGCGGCTGACGCTCTACAAGCGGCTCGCCAACGGCGAAGACGAAGACGAGCTGCGCCGCCTGCAAGAGGAACTGATTGACCGCTTCGGCGAACTGCCGTTCCAGACCGTGGCCCTGCTCGAAACG
>QQNC01000219.1 GCA_003402695.1 Verrucomicrobiota bacterium
CGGGTGCTCATCCTCTCGATGCACAACGACGAGCCCTACGTGGTCGAGGCGCTGCGCGGCGGCGCGATGGCCTACCTGCTCAAGGGCTCCGATACCGCTGAAATCCTGCACGCCGCCCGCGAGGTGCTGGCCAATCGCCGCTTCCTGAGCGCGCCGCTCTCCGACTGGGCCATCAGCGTCCTGGTCAGCAAACCCGCCGAGGCCGCCGATTCCCTCGCCTCGCTTTCGCCGCGCGAGCGCGAGGTGCTGCAGTACGCCGCGGAGGGCCTGAGCAACTCCGAGGTCGCCGAGAAGCTCTTCCTCAGCCCGCGCACCACCGAGACGCACCGCACCAATCTCATGCGCAAGCTGAACCTGCAGTCGCAGACCGACCTCGTCCGCTTCGCCATCCGCAAAGGCCTGATCCAGGCGTGACGGACGCCGGCGGTTGAAGGAGGAAAGCTAAAGGTTGAAAACGCCGGAAGCTCATCGCCTCCGGCTTTCACCTTTCCACCCGCCGCCTTCAGCTGCGCAGGCTCACCCCTTCGCTTCCGGCTTCTTTTTCCCGCGGCCGGCCGGCTTCTTGCCCTCGCCGTCGCCTTCGGGGTACTTCGACGCCTTCGCGTTGAGCCAGAGTTCGCCCTTGGCGTTCTTGTTCAGCCAGAAGATCTCGCCCGCATGCTCGACGAAGACCGGCTTCTCGCGCGCCTTCTCCGGCACCTTGAGCCCGGCCGCCACGAGCGCGGCCACAAAATCCTCGGCTGATTTCCCGAGCTTCTCGGCGAGGCGGGCGGTCTTGCCGGCCACGGCCCCCGTCTTGGTTTCCTGCAGTAGCAGGCGAACCCCGGCAAACACGGAGCCGGAAGTGGCCGCCAGCCGGTCCGCGGCGGGCGCGGTGGAGAGCGGGAGCTCCGCTTCCTTCGCCGCCGCTTCACCCGCGGGTTTTTCCCGGCCGTTGATCCACAGGCCACCCCGCGAATCGAGATTGAGCCACCAGAGATCCGGGCCGACCTCGATCGTCACCGGCTTGTCCGCCGCCGCCGCCGGCACCACGAGGCCCAGTGTCGTAAACGCCGCCGCCAGGTCCGCCTCGCTGCAACGGAGCGCCCGCGACAGGAACGTCGCGCTGCCCGAGCCGCCGGGTTCGTGGCGGTTGCGGCGCATGTGCGGCCGAATCCGTTCCAGCAACGCCAGGCCTTCCGGCAACGGGGCCCCACCTTGCTTCGGTCTTTGATTCTGCTGCTCGGGTTTCCGCTCGGCCGGTGCGTCCGCCGGCGCAGCCGTCGGCGCGGATCCACCCGCCACCGGCTCCACGCCGGTCGGCGCGACGGCCTCCGGCGTCACACGCGTGCCCTGCACCACCCGGAACACCGGGCGCGGCTTCTCGCGGGTGTTGATCCACAATTCGCCACGGCGGTTGATGTTCACCCAGAAAAGATCGCCGTCATACTCGACGTAGACCGGGTCGGCGTTGTCGTCGGCGGGAATCTGCAACCCACACTCGACCAGCGCGCCCTTCACGTCCTCCTCGGACAGGTCCCACTTCTTGGCCAGATAATCGAGGCCCACCGCCATGCCCGGCCCGCGCTGGTTGCGGCGCATGTGCGGCTTGAGCGCGTCAAAGAAGGTCGGGAGCTCGTTTTCCTCGTTGAGCTGGTCCCACTCGTCCTTCTCGCCTTCCGGCGCATCCGGGTCACCGTCGCTCGAGGTGTCGACCGGCTTGCGGAAGCCGTCGTTCGGCGCGGTCTTCTCCTCCAGGAAGCTGGGGGATTTCTCCTCGGCGGCCGGGGCGTTGGAGGCGGCGGCCTGAAACTTGGCGGCAAACTCCGCCCGCAGTTTCTCCGCCTCGGCCTTCGCCGCCGTGGCCACCGCATCTTCCAGCGACCAGTCGCGCTGCGTCGAGCGCTGCACGAGGCCCGTGAAGGCGAGCAGGTTATCGGGCTGCGAATGGAAGTGGACGATCTCCCATTCCTCGCGGCCGAGATCGTTCAGAAATTTTTCCAACAGCGCAGGAGAGGCGAAGCCGCCCTTGCCGCTGGTGATGACCTTGTATTCCCAGAGTGACATAAAAAGTGGTGTGATACGCCGAACTCAAGGCATCCCAAATGCCGGTACCCTTGCCGAGCCAAATCGCGCGGTTTCTACCGCGTTACGGCCGTGAGGAACCGGTCGATGGCATAGTCGTTCAGCTGGCCGCCGGGCCCATCGGGGTTGAAATCAAACCCGTGCGTGGCCCAGGGCAGTCGCAGGTAGTAATGCGGCACGTGCAGCTCCGCCAGCCGGGCGGTCAGCCGCTCGCTGTGCCGGTCCCAGGACAGCGTGTCGAGTTCGCCATGGATCAACAGCGTGGGCGGCGAGTCCGTCCGCGCCAGCGACTGGCTGCTGGCGGACACGTACAGGGCCCGGTTCCCCTCCGTGAGCGGCCCGCCGAAATACTGCCGCATGAGCTTGGCGGAATTGAGGGCGTCATCCTCCCGGGAAACCGACCACACAAACGGCATGTCATGGGGGGCATACAGTGCGACCACGCCGCGGATCGCGGGATCCCGGGCCCCGTAACCCACCGCCGCCGCCAGTTGTCCGCCGGCGGAACGCCCGACCAGCACCAGCCGCGTCGGATCGATCCCGAGTGGCCCCGCCTGCGCCTTGAGCCAGGTAATCGCCGCCAGCACGTCCTCGCGTTGGGCCGGCCAGATCCAGTGCGGCGCCAGCCGGTAACTGACCGCCGCCACCGCATAACCGCGGGCCGCCCAGCGGGAATTCCAGCCTGCCAGCTGGGTCCGGTCGCCCCCATCCCACCCGCCGCCATGGATCACCACCAGGCAGGGTGCGCCGCGGCGCGGACCCGGGTTGGGGAATTTTTCGGCCGCGGCCCGCCGGGGCGCATAAAAATCCAGTTTCAGCTCCTGCCCGCCCGGCCGGGCAAACACTTCCGTCGTCATCGCCGCCGGCGCCACGCCCCCGAGCCGGTACAGCCGGCTGAATTCGAACGCCGGTCCGGCTGGCGCCGCGTCCCCGAACGCCGCCGTCAGTTCCGCCGGCAAATGCGCCGACTGCCGGTAGGCGCTGTACACCGGCCGCAGCAGGCCAAGGAACGCGATCCCGCACAGCGCGAGGGTCAGGGTGCGGCCCTCGCTGGCCGGCCGCGCGGCGTTCGCCAGCGCCAGCCCCAGCGGCAGCAGCGCCAACCAGTGTCCGAATTCGCCGGTCAGGATCGTTAGTTTCCACGTCCACATCCAGTCGGGCGCGCGCACCATCGTCAGCAGCGAGACGCCAGCCAGCAGCAGGGCCAGGAGCGGAAAAAGGAACTTCATCAGGCCTAGTACGCGCGAACTTACACCGGAGTTGAATCAATTTCTTCGTGTTCCGCACCCACTTCATGGTTGAGTGACGCCATGCGCCGGCTCGACCAGCTTCTTTCCAGTCTCGGCTACTGCTCCCGCCGGGAAGCCCGGGGTTGGTTCGCGGCCGGCCGCCTAGCCGTGAAGGGGGTAGTCGCGGAGGATTATGGTGCCAAGGCCGATCCCGCCGACGTGACCGTGGACGGCGAGTCCCTCGACCATCCCGCGGGCCTGCTCCTGCTGCTCCACAAGCCCGTAGGCCTGGTCTGCTCGCATGATGGCCGCGAGGGCCCGGACATTTATTCGCTGATTCCCAGCCGCTGGCGGCAGCGCAATCCATCGGTCACCAGCATCGGCCGGCTCGACAAGGACACCAGCGGCGTGCTGTTGCTCACCGACCTCTCGCCCCTGGTCCACCGCCTGACCTCGCCCAAGCACAAGGTGCCCAAGGTCTACCGCGCCACGGTGGACCGCGACCTCTCACCCGAACTCATCGCGCAGTTCGCCAGTGGCACACTCCTGCTCGACGGCGAGGACGCGCCCTGCGCGCCAGCGACCCTGAACCTCCTTTCCGCCCGCGAGGCCGAGCTGACGCTCACCGAGGGCCGCTACCACCAGGTCCGGCGCATGTTCGCCGCCTCGGGCGCCACGGTCCTCACCCTGCATCGGGCGCGCTTCGGCCCGCTCGAGCTCGGCGACCTGCCCGCCGGCCAGTGGCGCGAGCTACCGCTGGATTATTTCGGCGCCTGAGGTCGGCCTGCCATAGGTCGCATAGGCCTTATCCGTCCTCTCCCGAAAACCCCGCCTACTTAAAAATTTCCCTTTCACCCCCGGCTCTGCCATCCTGCCTTTCCCATGTACGACTTTCCCCTCTCCGGCGCGCAAAAGGCCCACCTCCGCGGCCTCGGCCAGACCCTCGAACCCTCGCTGAAACTCGGCAAGGGCGGACTCACGCCGGCGTTCCTGGCCGAGCTGCAGAAATTCCTGCGCAGCCATGAGCTGGTGAAACTCCGTTTCCTCGGCACCGAACGCGACGAGCGCGCCGTGCTCTGCGCGCAGATCGCCGATGAGGGCCGCTGCGTGTGTGTCGGCTCCGTCGGCCACACCGCCCTCTTCTACCGCCAGCACCCCGAGCCGGCGTCGCGCAAGGTCGA
>QQNC01000220.1 GCA_003402695.1 Verrucomicrobiota bacterium
CTGGCGGGCCTGCCGCCGCATGCCAAGGCGGCCGCGCGCAGCAGTGCCGAGACGAAGGGGCTGGCCGGCTGGCGGTTCACGCTGCACATGCCGTCGCAGGAACCGTTCATGACCTATCTCGATGACGCGGACCTCCGGCGCGAGATGTGGACCGCCGCCGTCGCTGTGGGCGCGACGGGCGCGCAGGACAATGCCGCGCTGATCACGCGCATCCTCGCGCTGCGCGCCGAGAAGGCCGCGCTCTTGGGCAAGGCCCACTTTGCGGACCTGGTGCTCGAGCGCCGCATGGCGAAAACCGGCGCCCGGGCGCTGGCGTTCGTGGAGGATTTTCAAAAACGCGCGGCGCCGGCCTTTGCCCGCGAGGCGCGGGAGCTGGAGGAATTCAAGGCCCGGCAGACCGGCGGCGCTGTGGCGCGGCTCGCACCGTGGGAAGTCGGCTACTGGGCGGAGAAACTGCGCCAGGCGAGCTACGCGTTTGATGAGGAGGTGCTGCGGCCGTATTTCCCGATGGATCGCGTGCTCGCGGGGATGTTCGAGCTGGCGGCGCGCATTTTCGGGCTGCGGATCACGGAGCGCCCGGGCGTCGAAGGGTGGCACCCCGAGGTGAAATTCTACGACGTGCTCGATGCCCGCGGGCGGACGCTGGGGTCGTTCTACGCCGACTGGTATCCGCGTGAATCGAAGCGCGGCGGGGCGTGGATGAACTACCTGCTCACCGGTGGACCGGGAGCGGGTGGGGCGCGCGCGCCGCACCTCGGACTGATCTGCGGCAATCTCACGCCCCCGGTGGGGGACCGGCCGGCGCTGCTCAAGCACCGCGAGGTGGAGACCATTTTCCACGAGTTCGGCCACCTGCTGCACCACCTGCTGGGCGAGGTGGAGATCAAGTCGCTCAACGGGGTGAACGTCGCGTGGGACTTCGTCGAGCTGCCCTCGCAGATCATGGAAAACTGGTGCTGGGAGCGCGCGAGCCTTGATTTGTTCGCCCGCCACCATGAGACGGGGGCGCCGATCCCGGAGGATATCTTTCAGAAGATGACCGCGGCGAAAAATTTCCGCTCGGCGAGCACGACCATGCGCCAGGTGGCGCTGGCGAAGATGGATCTGCTGATGCACATCCGCACGGCGGAGTTTGCCGGCGTGGCCGACGTCGAGCCGCTGGCCCGGGCCATGGTCGCGGACTGCCTGGTGCCGACCGAGCCGCCGGCGCCGACCGTGGCGAAGCGCTTCACGCACATCTTCGCCGATCCCGTCGGTTACGCGGCCGGCTACTATTCCTACAAGTGGGCAGAAGTGCTCGACGCGGACGCCTTCACGCGCTTCCGGCGCGAGGGGATCTTCAGCGCGACGGTCGGCGCGGAATTTGTCGAAAAAATCCTCAGCCGCGGCAACTCGGCCGACCCGATGGAGCTGTACCGGTCGTTCATGGGCCGGGAGCCGGACCCGAAGGCGCTGCTGGTGCGGGCGGGGCTGGCCGTCTGAATCCGGGTGTAGGTCGGGGTTTATCCCCGACATCCGGTGTCAGAGGTCGGGCGTGAAGCCCGACCTCCATGGGCGACAAATTTTACAAAAAAAGTTCGCCCCGCGCCCCTGACTCCCCAACACCTTTCCGGCTATGATTATTGCCGACCTCGCCAAGATTCCGGGACGCACCTTCCCCGCGCGCCGCATGGGCCGCGGCCTGGCTGGACAGGGCGGCCAAGTCATCCCGACCAAGGGTTTTGCGATGGGCTATTCGGTCCTCGAGCCGCATGGCGGCCAAGTGCCGTGGCACAACCAGACGCAGGAGGAGATTTATTACATCGTGCAGGGCGAGGGAGAGATCTGCGTCGGCACGGAGCGCAGCCCCATCAAGGCCGGCCAGGCCGTGTTCATGCCGCCGACCCAGTTTCACCAGCTGACCAACACCGGCAGCGAGCCGATGCACATGATTTATGTCTACTGCCCGGGCGGCGACGTCGCCCACTGGCGGCAGGAACTCGAGGGGGCGCTGCCGCCCGCGGGCACCGGTGACATTCCCCCGCTGCCCGCCGGCGCGCAGCCCCAGCATCTGGCGAAATAAATTCCCCGATATTCCCGGTACCCTTTTACTCCCAACTCATTCCTCTTTTCTTACATGACCACGCACAAAGTCGGCATCATCATGAACGGCGTCACGGGACGCATGGGCACCAACCAGCATCTCTTGCGCTCGATCAAGGCGATCATTGACCAGGGGGGCATCAAGCTCGGCGACGCCGAGGTGATCATGCCGGACCCGATTCTCGTCGGCCGCAGCGAGAGCAAGCTCGCCGCGCTCGCCGCCCGCGCGGGCTTGAAGCGCTATACGACGAACCTCGACAGCGCGCTCGCCGACCCGGCGAACCAGATCTACTTCGACGCCACGCTCACCGGCCAGCGCCCGGTCGGCGTCCGCAAGGCGATCGCCGCCAAGAAACACATCTACTGCGAGAAGCCCACCGCCACGACTTCTGCGGAGGCGCTGGCCCTCTATCGTGAAGTGACCGCAGCCGGCCTGAAAAACGGTGTGGTGCAGGACAAGCTCTGGCTGCCCGGCCTGCTCAAGCTGAAGTATCTCATCGATACCGGTTACTTCGGAAAAATCCTCTCCGTGCGCGGTGAGTTCGGCTACTGGGTTTTCCCCGGCCAGACGGAAAAGCTGCAGCGCCCCTCGTGGAATTACCGCAAGGAAGACGACGGCGGCATCATCGTGGACATGCTCTGCCACTGGCAGTACGTGATCCAGAATCTCTTCGGCGAGGTGAAATCGGTCTCGTGCCTCGGCGCCACGCACATCCCGCAGCGCTGGGATGAAGCCGGCCAGCCCTACAAGTGCACGGCGGACGACGCGGCCTATGCGACCTTCGAGCTGACGAACGGCGTGATCTGCAATTTCAACTCCTCGTGGGCCGTGCGCGTGCGTCGCGACGACCTGCTCACGCTGCAGGTGGACGGCACGAACGGCTCGGCCGTCGCCGGCCTGCGCAACTGCGTCATCCAGCACGGCTCGATGACGCCCCGCGCGGTCTGGAACCCCGACATCGACAGCCCGATCAAGTTCAACGACGGCTGGGTGACGCAGCCGACCAACGACGTGTTCGACAACGCGTTCAAGGTGCAGTGGGAGCTCTTCCTCAAGCATGTGGTGAAGGGCGACCCGTTCCCGTGGGACCTCCTGCAGGGCGCGAAGGGCGTGCAGCTGGCCGAGCTCGGGCTCAAGTCCTGGGCCGACCGCCGCTGGGTCGATGTGCCGAAGCTGGGTTAACCCGGGGTCACGGGCCGGGGCGGTGGAAACCGCCACGGCCTTTCCAAACGCCGGATTTTCACTGGCAAATCAGGGATCTTGATTAAGGTGTGCAGTGTCACCGGCCCATACCGACCACCCATCGCCTATCGCCCATAACCCATCACCTATTTTCCCATGATCACCTCCACCTTCCTCGCTGCCTCCACCTCCATCCTGAGCGGGGGCTTTCTATCCCCGGGCGTCCTGATGATCCTCATCATCGTCATGATCCCGGTGGCGCTGTATGCGCAGTACCGCGTCTCGAGCACCTACAACCGCAATGCCCAGATCCTCTCCCGGGGCGGCATCACCGGCCGCGAGGCGGCGTCGGCGGTCATGGCGCATGCGGGCATCACCGATGTGGAGATTACGGAAATCGAGGGTCACCTGACCGACCATTACGATCCGTTGAACAAACGGCTGGTGCTTTCCTCGGAGAATTACCGGGGCACGAGCCTGGCGGCGCTGGGGGTGGCGGCGCACGAGGCCGGGCACGCGATCCAGCACAAGGTCGGCTACTCCATGCTGCACTTCCGCATGGCGCTGGTGCCGGCGACCAATTTCGTTTCGCGCGTGGTGCCGATCTTGATGCTGGCGGGTTTCTTCCTCGCCCGCGGCCTGACCGGCATGTTCCTCGATGTGGCGATCATCTGCTATGCGGTCATCACGCTGTTCCAACTGGTGACGCTGCCCGTGGAATTCGACGCCACCCGGCGGGCGAAGGTGCAGCTGGTGGAGCTGGGCATTTTGGATCGCGATGAAATGCCGGGCGTCAACCAGACGCTGGACGCCGCGGCGCTGACCTACGTGGCGGCGTTCGTGAGCTCGCTGCTGTACCTGCTGTATTTGCTGTCCTCGCGGCGGAATTGAGCGCCGCAGGAATCCTTGGTTACAAGCCGGCCCGTTGGGCCGGCTTTTTTGTAAGCCCGTCGGGCACTTGCGGCTCGCGAGCGTACCTCTTCCGGCGGGGAGGTAGCCCTCCTTTGCCGATCCCTACGGCGGGCAGCGTTTGCCTCGGTGGGATGGGATCTGAAGGATTGCAGTAGCTTCCGGTGCTTCCTGCGGTTGGCCTGCCAGCCGTAGGCTCGGCGAAGGCTGGCGGAGAGGGAGGGATTCGAACCCCCGGAACCTTGCGGCTCAGCGGTTTTCAAGACCGCCGCGATAGACCACTCTGCCACCTCTCC
>QQNC01000221.1 GCA_003402695.1 Verrucomicrobiota bacterium
AGTCCCCTTAGTCCCCTTAGTCCCCTCAGTCCCCCTCATGGCCGACCAACCCATCCGTTACGGCATCATCGGTGCCGGCGTCATCGCGAACTACATGGCCCGCGTCTTCACCGAGGGCCGCGGCTCCACCGCCGTCGCCATCTCCGACGTGAATGCGGAGGCCGCCGCCAAGCTCGCGGTCGCCGCGGGTGGCGTGAAAAAAATCTACGCCGACTACCACCAGCTGCTCGCCGACCCGGAGGTGGACGCCGTGTACATCGCCACCCCGCCGTTCCTGCACAAGCCGATGACGATCGACGCCCTGCGCGCCGGCAAACACGTGCTCTGCGAGAAACCCTTCATGCTGAACCAGACCGAGGTGCGTGAGGTCAGCGCCGTGCAGAAGACCGTGCCGCAGCTCAAGGTCCTCTGCGCCTCCTCCCGCTACCACGGCGCCGGCATCGCCCTGAAGGCGCGGGCCATGGTCGCCCAGCGCGAACTGGGCGAGCTCTACCACGTCTCCTACACCCAGGTCACCGGCGCGCCCAAGCCCGGCACAACGTTGCCCCCGTGGCGCAACAATCCGGCAAAAAACGGCGGCGGCATGACCTACGACTGGGGTCCGTACGACCTCGACTGGCTCAGCTGGGTGCTCGGCGACCTGTTCCGGCCGCGCGTGGTGTTCGGCACCGTGGGGAATTATTTTCCGCTCACCCCGGAGCGCGTGCCGCCCTGCCTCGACGTGGACGGCCATTACTGCGCCCAGATCATCTGCGAGAGCGGCCTGACCATCCTCTGGGAACGCCGCGCCGCCGAGCACGGCCCGGCCCGCCACACCATCGAGCTGCGCGGGAAAAAAGGCGGCCTCGATTCCTATTTCATGCCGATGCCCGAGAAACCGGGCCTGCAGCACTACGCCTACGTCGGCACCGATGAGCTGAAGACCACAGTGCTGCCGGACGCCCCGCCCAATTGGGACGACGCCATCGTCCATCCCATCCGCGAGCTCACCGCCGCCATCCGGGAAAACCGCGCGCCGTCCAACACCCTCGAGGACAACGTCCGCATCCACGGCGTGATCGACGCCCTCCTCACCTCCGCCAAGACGCAACAGGCGGTGAAGGTCGTTGCGTGAGCGACGAAGACAATAAATTGCGGGTG
Organism: Verrucomicrobiota bacterium; assembly: GCA_003402695.1. GTDB lineage: Bacteria > Verrucomicrobiota > Verrucomicrobiia > Opitutales > Opitutaceae > Opi-474. Next base: position 1,141 of record QQNC01000221.1, read on the forward strand.
CAACGTTGAAAAACCGGGCCGCGGAAACCCGGACGCACACCTAAAACCACTTCTTCGCGCTGGAGCTTTCTGGCTTTCAACCGCTTTCAACTTTCACCCCTCAACGTTCAACCGGCGCCGACCCATGCCCCTCCCTAACCCGCTTTACCTCTTCAACAACCACTTCGCCGGGCACCGTCGCAATTATCCGTACCACACCCGGCTCGCGATCGCCGCGGATCTGGGCTTCGATGGGTATGAGCTGCACCCGATCGAGCCCAACGACGACAAGTCCTGGGACGAGGCCGCCGCCGCGTTCAAGGCCAGCGGGATCAAGCACGCCGGCATGTACGTCGTCGCGAAGGGCGCGACCGACGCGGAGTTCCCCACGATTGACGCCGAGATCGAGCGCACGCGCCGCATCATCGAGCGGCTTCACGCCATCGACCCGCATGCGTTCCTGAATTTCACCGTCATGAGCAATCCCGCCGGCACGAGCCCGCCGGACTACCGTGAGGCCGGTTCCGCCAAGGCCGAGCCGCGTCACTGGGAACGCACCGCCCGCATCGTGCGCGTGGCCGATGACGAACTCGCCGCCCGCGGCATGAGCGGCAACCTCTATAACCACGTCTGGTTCATCATCGACACCCCGGCCGCCGAGCTGCGCGTGCTGCAGGACGCCGGCGCCAAGGTCATCCGCCCGGGCGTGGCGATCTTCCATTCCCACTTCCACCTCGGCGTGCCCGACTTTCCCGCGCTGCTGGCCACCCCCGGTATGGAGCGCATCGGCTATTTCGCCGTGCTCAACGGCTGGCCGAAACCCGCCGAGCCGTTCCGCACGCGCCCGCTCGACGACGGCAACATCGACCTCGCCGCCGCCCTCGGCCTGCTCTGGTCCAAGGGCTACACCGGCCCGATCGTCTCCCAGGCCTACGACCTCGGCGGGGACCCCTACGAAACCGCCCGGCGCGCCCGCGATTACATTCGTGATGTCCACGCCCGCTTCCTCCGCAACCCGGCCCTCAATCCGGCAACACCGTAGGTTGCGTGCTCGCGCGCAACCTACCCCGGATTCCCGACGTTTGATCATTTTTGATTCACCCCTCCGAATTCAAATGCCTTCATTTTCGTGCCTTCTTGTGCCTTTTCGTGGCCAATCCGTACCGCTCCCATGAGCCCCATTGTTAAGGTCGAGATCGGCCGCTTCGACTATGCGGTGACGGGTGAGTTCAAGTTCTTCGCACCCGGCCCCGATGGCCGCGTCACCCGGCCCAGCGTGCTCGTCCGCCTGACCGACGCCGATGGCCGGACTGGCTGGGGCCAGGCCGTACCCGTGCCGTCGTGGACCTACGAGACGGTCGAGACTGTGCTCACCACGTTGCGCCTTTATCTCGCGCCGCTGCTGCTCGGACGCGACCCCGCCGACTTCGACGGCCTCCACGCCGCGATGAACACCGCGATCCGTCCGGCGTTTTCCACCGGCCAGCCGCTGTGCAAAGCCGCCCTCGACCTCGCGTGCCACGATCTCGCCGGCAAACAACGCGGCGTACCCGCCTGGCAACTGTTTGGTCCGCCCGATAGCGCTCGTTCCTCGCTCACCCTCAGCTGGACGGTCGCCTCGCCGAAGCCCGCCGTGATCGAGCAGCAGCTCACCGAAGGCCGCGCCCGCGGGTACCGGAATTTCAACATCAAGGTGGGTTACCCGCAGTCCGCTGAGTATGACTTGGACCTCGCGCGCCGGGTGCGCGCGTTCGCGCCGGAGGGTTTTCTCTGGGCTGACGCCAACACCGGCTACACTCCCGAACAGGCGCTCGCGATCGCGCCCAAGCTGCGCGCCGCCGGCGTGGATGTGCTGGAGTCGCCTTTGCCGCCCACCGCAATCCGCGGCTACCAGGCGCTGAAAAAGCAGGGCTCACTTCCCATCCTCATGGACGAAGGCATCGTCGGACCTGAGGTCGCTGCCGAGTTCATCGCGCTCGGCCTGATGGACGGCATGGCCCTGAAACCCGCGCGCAACGCTGGCCTCCGGCCGTCCGTGCAGATCGTCAACCAGCTCCGCGCGGCCGGGTTGATGATCCTCGGCTCGGGCCTGACCGACCCCGATTTTTCCCTCGCCGCCGCCGTGCAGCTCTACGCGTGGGCCGGGCTCACGGCGCCGTGCGCGCTCAACGGCCCGCAATTCCTCGCCGACTCGCTGGTGGGCACAACGCTCGCGCCCAAGCACGACGTGCTCACCGTGCCGACCGCACCCGGACTCGGCCTTGCCCCGGATGACCGTGCCGCAGATTGCCTTGAGCGCGTGGCCGCGCTCTGATCCGCCCTCCGCTGGATGTTATCTTCCCACCCACGTCTCCGCCTGCTGCTGAAATTTTCCGCGGGCCTGGTCGCCGTCGCCGTTGTGCTCACGGGGTTCATGGTCGCGACCGCCGCCCTCTTCCGACCTGACCTCACGCACCGTCCGGCCATGCCCTCGGTCGCGGAAGCCAGCGCCGCGCAAACCGCCCGCGCCGCCCGGATTGATCCCATCCATCCCCAGGTCATCTGGCGCGATGTCAATTATGCCGAGGGCGCGCGCGCTGCGTGGTGGCCGAAGCACGAGTCACCCATCCTGGCCGAGCTTGTGCATGAGGGCAAACTGCCGCCCCTCGCCCAGCGCGTCGGCCCGGAGCCGCTGGTGCTCGGTGGCGTGGATGGACTCGGCCGCTACGGCGGCACTTGGCACCGCGTGGCGATCAACCCCGAGGATCTGGAGGGCATCATCCCCACCCGCCTGTCCTACGTGTCGCTCGTGCGCTGGTCGCCGGAGGGTTATCCGGTCGTGCCGCATCTCGCCAAATCCTGGACCGTGTCGCCCGACCAGCGTGTGTGGACGTTCACCCTGCGCCGCGGCCTGCGCTGGTCCGACGGGCATCCGTTCACCGCTGGCGACATCATGTTCTGGTGGCAACAGGAGGTGCTCTACTTCAAGTCCGACACCCTCACCGACCCCAGTTTCATGCGGCAGTCCGGCAAACTCGGCCAGATCGAGCAACTGGATGACCTCACGCTGCGCTTCAGCTTTGCCGAGCCCAACGGCCTATTCCTCGAGAAGCTCGCCAGCGCGGTGGATTACTTCCGTCCCGCGCACTACCTGAGGAAATTCCACCCGGCGTTCGGCGACCCGCAGTTCATCGCCGACACGATGCGGGCGATGAACCTCCCGAGTCCCCAGGCCGTCTACAAGCGCATCCAGCACCGCCTCAATCCAGAGCATCCGCGCCTGTGGCCGTGGATCTACTG
>QQNC01000222.1 GCA_003402695.1 Verrucomicrobiota bacterium
AACCGCCGGAACCGTCGGTCAGTACTCCCCCAACGGCACCATTGTGAATGCCGCCCTCATCACGGGCATTACCACGGCCTCCGCCATCGCCGTGGCCAGCAACGGCAACATCTACATCGCGGACAATTCGGGCGTCGTGGGCGAGTACACCTCGGGCGGGGCCGTGATCAACGCCGCGCTCTTCACGGCCGGCACAGGCGGCACGCGTGGCATGGTCTTTGACAGCAGCGGAAACCTCTACGTGACGAGTTACTTCTCCGGCACCGTGGGCAAGTACAACGCCACCACTGGCGCGGCGATCAATGCCTCTCTGATCACCATCGGCGGCGGCTGTTACGGCCTGGGCATTGATGCCAGCGACAATCTTTACGTGGTCGATCCGACGGGCCTGAAGGTGGGCAAATACAACTCCACCACCGGTGCCGCGATCAATGCCTCGCTGATCAGCTTCGCCTCCGCCCCCTTCTTCACCGCAGTGGATGCCAGCGGAAACATCTATGTGAGCCTCAATGCCAGCAACGTCATCGCCGAATATAATTCGAGTGGTGCGCTGCTGAACGGTTCCTTCATCACCGGCCTGAACAATCCCGGAAATTTCACGTTCCTCGTTGTGCCCGAACCGGCAACCTGGGCCTTGCTGGTGACCGGCGGTGGTTTGCTCGCTTGGGTGGGAGCGGTCCGTCGTCGTCGTCGTCACTAAAGACGTCATTCCGTCGGCGGGCAGGTTTCGTCGCTGAGAACTTGGACCGTGGGTCGAACTGCAAGCCCGGCCGGCTTTCGGCGATGAAGGTCTGGGTAGAACAAACTTCACCCTACCGCCATTCTCCGCGGATAAGCCCCCTGGCACGCGAGAGAAGCCCAAGGTAAGCTTCCCTGCACCATGCCCGAAGATCCGGGCGACAGGGACGATCACCGGGATGACCGGCAGGACGGCGCGCGGAAACATTGAGCATCGGGCCGCGGCCGATCCTTTGAACTAAGGGTCGCCAAGCGCCGGCATCGGTGTCGTCGTGGCAGCCATCACTTCGCACCCTGATCTTCCCCTCTGCGCCGGTTGCGGCCGCTGCTGTCATCTGGTGGTCGAGCTGCGCCCCGGCGACATGGTGCCGGAGGAATTTGTCGTCGAGCGCGAAGGGGCGCGTTGCATGGACCAGCGGGGCGATGGCGCCTGCGTGGCCCTCGATCCGGTCACCAAGCTCTGCACGATATACGCCGACCGGCCGCAGACCTGCCGCGATTTCACCCGCGGGGAGACGATTTGCCGGCGGATCCTGGGCCGGCCCCTCACGGTGCCGGCGTCGGACAAACTTTGACGGACTAATTTCCGCCGGACCGGCCGGATTATCGCTGCAGGCTGGCGCAGAATCGCCCGAGGCGCTCCACGCCCTTCCGGATGATCTCGTCGGACGTGGCATAACTGAGGCGGAGATACCCTTCAGCGCCGAACGCCGAACCGGGAACCGCGGCCACCTTTTCCTGTTCGAGCAGTTTCGCGCAGAAATCGACGCTGGTCAGCCCGAAGCTGGAGATATTCGGAAAGAGATAAAACGCCCCCTCGGCCAGCAGGCACGTGACCCCGGGAATCCGGTTGAGCTCGGTGTGCAGGTATTTGCGGCGCCGGTCGAAGGCGGTGAGCATGACCTTCAGCGCGGCGGCGGTCTTTTCCTTCTCGGTGAGGGCCGCCAGCGCGCCGAACTGGGCGAACGACGTCGGGTTGGAGGACATCTGGCTCTGCAGTTCCACGCAGGCCTTGGTGATGGGCGCCGGCGCGATGAGCATGCCCAGGCGCCAGCCCGTCATGGAATAGGTCTTGGAGAAACCGGCCACAATCAGCGTGCGGGCCTCGGCTTCGGGGCTGAGGGTCGCGATGCACACCGGTTTGGCGCCGTCATAAACCAGATGCTCGTACATCTCGTCGGAGAGGATGTAGAGGTTGTGCTTCACCGCGACGGCGACGATCGCCGCCAGCTCGGCGCGCGTGTAAACGGCACCGGTCGGATTGGACGGGGAATTGAGGATGACGAGCCGCGTGCGGGGCGTGATGGCCTGTTCCAGCTGTGCGGGGGTGAGCTTGAATCCGGCCGTATCGGGGGTGAGGACAAATTTCGGCGTCGCGCCGGCCAGCTTCACCATTTCGGGGTAACTGACCCAGTAAGGCGCGGCGATGATGACCTCGTCGCCGGGCGAGCACGTGGCCAGGATCGCGAGGTAGCAGGAATACTTGCCGCCAGGGCTGACGATCACCTGGGCCGGCGTGACCTTGAGCCCGTAATTTGTGCCGTAGCTTTCGGCGATGGCCGCGCGCAGCGACTCCATGCCCGCCGTCGGGCCGTACTTGGTCTTGCCGCCGCGGAGCGCGGCGATGCAGGCCTCCTTGATGTGCTCGGGCGTGTCGAAGTCCGGTTCGCCGGCCGCAAAGCTGCAGACGTCCTCGCCGGCGGCCAGCATCGCCTTGGCTTTCGCGTCGACTGCGAGCGTCGGTGAAGGCGAGATGTTATGGGCCCAGGTGGAGAGTGAACGCGGTGCGGAGGTCATGGATGCGACCGCCACTAAAAAGTGGCGTGGCGGGTGATGGCAAGCCCCGCGCTCGAATTCGGCGCGGGTGGCGGGTCAGCTGCGCCGCGTGGCGCGGGCCGGCTTGACGGCGAGGTCCGCGAGGGCGAGCCGCAGCAGGTCGCCAACGCTCGTGGCCTTGCTGCGGGCACAGCGTTGCAGCATGGCGCGCTGTGGGGTGGTGACGCGCACCGAGATCTGGCGGTGCGGCTCGCGGCTCGGCGCGCACGCCTCAAAATCAAACTGTTCAATCGCCAGGCGGACAACCTCGCTGGCGGTCTTCAGGCCTTGGCTTTTGCGCGCGGCCTTGATTTTCGCGATCAGCCCCAAGGGCAGGTCGAAGGTTAGCGGCGCGGAAATAGTCTTGGTTCGGATAGCCATGGCGGTGTGGCGCGAGTCGCGCAAAAACGGGCGCCATCTGGCCGGGGAGTCAGAGGTGGGGCAACGAAATATTGCCTGCATAAAAAATTGACTCAGCGCGGGATTACCTGAGTTTCACGGACAGTTTCTTCCCTACCCCATGGCTAAAGTTATCATCGAAGACCTCGTCAAAACGTATGCGGAAAAGAACGGCCCGGGAGTCCGGGCGGTCAACAGCATCAATCTGACGGTGGAGGACCGGGAGTTCATGGTGCTGGTCGGCCCATCGGGCTGCGGCAAGTCCACCACCCTGCGCATGATCGCCGGCCTCGAGGAAATTTCCGGCGGCAGCATCACGATTGACGGCCGGGTAGTGAACAACGTCCTGCCGAAGGACCGCGACATCGCGATGGTTTTCCAGAATTACGCGCTCTACCCGCACATGTCGGTGTACGACAACATGGCCTTCGGCCTGAAGCTGCGGAAATTTCCCAAGGCCGAGATCGACGCCCGCGTCCGCGAGGCCGCCACGATGCTCGGGCTGACCGACTATCTTGAGCGCAAGCCCAAGGCCCTTTCCGGCGGCCAGCGCCAGCGCGTCGCCGTCGGTCGCGCCATTGTGCGCAAACCCAAGGTGTTCCTCTTCGACGAGCCGCTGTCCAATCTCGACGCGATGATGCGCGTCTCCACCCGCACCGAGATCTCGAAGCTGCACGCGCGGCTCGGCGCGACGATGATCTACGTCACGCATGACCAGATCGAGGCCATGACGATGGGCGACCGCATCTGCGTGATGAAGGACGGCAACATTATGCAGGTCGCCGCGCCGCTGGAGATCTACAACCACCCGCAGAACCTCTTCGTGGCCGGCTTCATCGGCAGCCCGCCGATGAATTTTTTCAAGGGCACCGTCAAGCGCGCCGGCAACCACCTCGACTTCGTCGAGACCAATCCCAAGGGCACCCCCATCTCCGTGCAGCTGGGCGAGGCGCTCGCCGCCAAAGCGGCGGCTTACATCGACAAGCCTCTGGTGCTCGGCATCCGCCCGGAGGATGTACGCGACTCGCTCACCCTCACCACGCCGGAACCCGCGCACACGGTCGAGGTTACGGTCGAAGTTTCCGAGCCGATGGGCGCCGAGACCTATCTTTACCTCGATACCGGCGCCCACTCCTTCATCGCCCGCGTGCGGCCGACCGATCGCTTTGAGGTCAATGAGAAGGTCAAGGTCACCCTGCGGATGGACAGCGCCCACCTCTTTGACGCCGCCACCGAGCAGGTGTTGAAGTAAGCGGCTCCGTCTCGCGGGGGTGAGGGCATAATTCTCAACCCAGCGCTTTTTTTAGTTCCCGCAGGTAGCCGAGTCCGTAGCGTTTTTCCGGGAGGAGGAAGCTGTACTCGGTCCACTCGTTCCACGCATTGACGAACACCGCGAAGGGTTGCTGCGGATCCTGCTGCACGTGCGCCGCGG
>QQNC01000223.1 GCA_003402695.1 Verrucomicrobiota bacterium
AACGCCTCCCGCCGCTCCACGCAGGTGCCGCAAACACCGCAGTGCACGACCCCACCTTTGTAGCAGGACCACGTGCGCGCGAAATCCACGCCGAGCCTCGCGCCTTCCGCCGCGATCTGTCCCTTGGTCTGCGCGATGAACGGCCGCAACAGCTGCACGCCGGCATACGTGCCCAGCCTCATCGCCTCCCCCATCGCCACCATGAAATCCTCCCGGCAATCCGGGTAAATCGTGTGGTCACCCGTGTGCGCCGCAATCACGAGGCCCTCCGCCCCCACGCTCTCCGCGAAACCGCATGCGATCGAGAGCATGATCGCGTTCCGGAACGGCACCACCGTCTGTTTCATGTTCTCCGCCGCATAATGCCCCTCCGGGATTGCGCCGCCGCTTTTCAGCAAATCCGACGCAAACAGCCGGTTCACAAACTCCAGCGGGATCACCTCGTGCCGCCGCCCAAGCTGCGCCGCGTGCGCCGCCGCGAACGGCAGCTCGCGGTGGTTGTGCTTCGCCCCGTAGTCAAAGCTCACCACCGCCACGACGTCATGGACCGACCGCGCCCAATACAGCGCCGTCACCGAATCCATCCCACCCGAGCAAAGGACCACCACTTTCATGAAGTGAAGTTGGCCACAAAGAGGCGCAAAAAGACACCAAAAGAAAACCGCCGCTAGTCTTTGGGTGGTGCAGGGATTGTCATTGCGAGGAGTCCGCACCGCGGGCGACGAAGCAATCCATCCGATGGATTACCCCGCCCGGCTTCGTCAGACTCGCCATGACGAGCTGTGGCCCGGCCAATCCGACGCTTGGTTTTTCGGGCCTTTCGTGCCTCTTCGTGGCCATCCTTCCGCTCGCCCCGCCATGATCATCATCCACGACCCTCGCTGCGCCGACTATGGCTCCTCGATGCGGCCCGAGCAGCCCGCGCGCATCACCCGTAGCGCCGACCACCTGCGTTCCGTATACCCGGATTGGACCTGGCGCGCCCCCACGGCACTGGTGACCGACGAAACCCTGCTGCTCGCCCACACTCCGGCGTTCTTGAAACGACTCGGCCAGCACCGTGACTTCGACGCCGACACGCCTTACCTCCCGGACATCGCGGCCCACGCCCGCCGTGCCGTCAGCGCCGCGCTGACCGCGACCGAACTCGCCCTCGCCGGCGAACGCGCGTTCGCGCTCATGCGTCCACCCGGCCATCACGCGACCGCCTCCCAGGCCATGGGTTTCTGCTATCTCAACCAGATCGCCATCGCCGCCCTCGCGGCGCGCACCCGCGGCACCGGCCGCGTCGCCATCTGGGACTTCGACGCGCATCACGGCAACGGCACCGAGGCCCTCCTCCACGGCCGTGACGGCCTGCTCTTTACCTCGGTTCACCAATCTCCCGGCTATCCTGGCACCGGCACGGAATCCTTCGACAACTGCCACAACTGGCCTATCGCCCCGCATCTCCCGCGCGCCCGGCACATGGCCGCCCTGCGCGAATCGCTCGATGCCGTCATCGCCTTCCGTCCCGACCTCATCCTCGTGTCCGCCGGGTTCGACGCCTACGCCCATGACCCGCTCACCGCCATGACGCTGGAGATCGATGATTTCGCCACCCTAGGCACATGGCTCCGCACCAGCGGCCGGCCCGCCGCCGCCCTCCTCGAGGGCGGTTACAGCGATGAGCTCCCTTTGCTGATTGCCGCCTTCCTCGCGGGATGGGAGAATGCCCCCCAAGCCGCATGATTTCCCGCTTCCTTCCACTTCCGATTCGCCGTTTGCTCGGCGTCAAAGTGACTTCCCGTCCGCCCTCTTACCAACTCCTCGACCAACCCGGTTCCCTGGAGCCCCTCCTGAAGGCGCTCGACCGCGTCAAGGAGGTCTCCCTCGATACCGAGGCGGACAACATGTACCACTACAAGACGCGGGTCTGCCTGATGCAGTTCCTCGTCGGCCAGGAGGTCTTCCTCGTGGATGTGCTGGCCCCCGGCCTGAAGCTCGAGCCGCTCCTCTCCCGCCTCGCGCACAAGCACCTGCTGATGCACGGCAGCGACTTCGACATTCGCCTGTTGCACGACCTCAGCGGCTTCCGCCCAAAAAGCATCTTCGACACCATGCTCGCCGCCCAGCTGCTCGGCCGGCCGCGCATCGGCCTCGCCTCACTGCTCGAGGACCATTTCAGCGTCGCCGTGGACAAGTCCGGCCAGAAGGCCAATTGGTCCGCCCGCCCCATCACTCCCAAGCTGCTCAACTACGCTTCCCTCGACGTCTGGTACCTGCCCGCGCTGCGCGATATTCTCACCAAGGAACTCACGAAACTGGGCCGCCTCGACTGGCTCGACCAGCAGTGCCGCGCGCAGATTGAATCCGGCTCCACCGGCTTTGCCCCCGCCACCGAAATCGACTGGCGCATCGGCCGTAGCGAACGTCTGCGCGGGCCCGGCCTGGGCGCCCTGCATGCCGTCTGGCACTGGCGCGAGCAGCAGGCCCAGCGCCTCGACACCCCGCCGTTCAAGGTCTGTGGCAACGCCCTCCTCATTCAGATCGCTGAGGCCGCCGAGTTGGGCGACTCCGAGGAATCCATCCTAAATCGCGTCAACCTCGGCAAGCGCCACCCGCGCCTGTTTCCCTCGTTCGCCGAGGCCCTGCACGCCGGCCTCGCCCACGACCCCACGACCCTCCCGCGCCGGCCCGGCCGCGATCCCAACCACCTCTCACTCACCCAGCGCGAGATCGAGCTGCAGGACCGCATTAAGACCGATCGCGATGTCGTCGCGAAAAAACTTGGCATCGAGGCCACGCTGATCGCCAACCGCTCCGTCCTCGCGCAAATCGCCCGCACGCCCGACCAGCTCGACGAGCTCCTGCTCCCGTGGCAGGCCGACCTGCTCCGCGACATCCCCGCGCTTAATCCCGCCTGATCGCGGGACGCCATGTCCTCGACCGCCCGCCCTGAGCTTGTCGAACGGGCCAATGCCAATATCGCGCGTCACCTCGCGCTCATGGCCGCAGCCCGGCCCTCGGCCCCCGCGCTCAAGATTCCCCGTGGCCGCACCGCCGCCGGGGCGATCAATTATCTCACGCTCACCTTCGCCGAGCTCGATGCTGAGGCCAGCGCCTGGTGCGCCAAGCTCACCGCCGCCGGCATCACCCGCGGTGATCGCACCTTGGTGATGGTCCGGCAGGGCCTGCCGCTGATCGCCGCCGTCTTCGCCCTTTTCCGCCTCGGGGCCGTCCCCGTCGTCATCGACCCCGGCATGGGCCGCAAAAACTTCCTCGCCTGCGTCGCCCGCTCGAAACCCCGCGCCCTCGTCGGCATCCCGCTCGCCCAGCTCACGAGTCACCTTTTCCGCTCCGCCTTCGCTTCCGTCCAAGTCCGCATCTGGGCCAGCGGCTCCGCCACCGCCCGCGTTGCCCCATCGCCCATCACTCATCGCCTATCACCCGGCAGCGAGGTCGCCAGCTCGGCTGGCGACCTCGCTGCCGTGCTGTTCACCAGCGGCTCCACCGGCACCCCGAAGGGCGTCTGCTACGAGCACGGCATGTTCGAGGCGCAGGTACAGCTCATCCGCGACACCTACCAGATCACTCCCGGCGAGATCGACCTGCCGATGCTGCCCATCTTCGCGCTGTTTAATCCCGCGCTCGGGATGACCACCATCGTTCCTGAGATCGATCCCAGCCGCCCCGCCGAGGTGGATCCCGCCAGGATTGTCCAGGCCATCCTTCAGGAAAACGTCACCAACTCCTTCGGCTCACCCACGCTGTGGGCCAAGATCAGCGACCACTGCCTCGCCCAAAAAATCACCCTGCCCAGCCTCCGCCGCGTCCTTTGCGCCGGCGCCCCGGTCCCCGCCGCCCTCTGGAAAAACTCCGAAATCTTTCTCTCCCGCGGCCAACTCCACAGCCCTTACGGCGCCACCGAGGCCTTACCCCTCGCCACGATCTCCGCAGGTGAAGTCGATTCCAACTCCGTCCGCGGCGCCTGCGTCGGCCGGCCACTGCCCGGCATCACCGTCAAGATCATCGCCATCACCGACGCCCCTCTCGCCACGTTGGCCGAAGCCCGCGAACTCCCCGCCGGCGAAATCGGCGAGATCATCGCGCAGGGTCCTGTCGTCACCCAGACCTACGACGCCCTCCCCGAAGCCACCATCGCGGCCAAGATCCCCGCCGGCACCGCCTCGCATCCTGCCCCTTGCCCCTTGCCCCCTGCCCCTTCTGTGCCCCTGGCCCCTTCCGCGCCAACCGGCGCGGTCTGGCACCGCATGGGCGACTGCGGCTACTTCGATCCGGCCGGACGCCTCTGGTTCTGTGGCCGCAAAGCCGAGCGGGTGGAAACCGCTGCCGGTCCGCTCTTCACGGAGCCCTGCGAACAGGT
>QQNC01000224.1 GCA_003402695.1 Verrucomicrobiota bacterium
CTGCCGGCGAACCTGAAGTCGCTCAGCCCCGCCTTGCTGCGCGAAGCGGGTGCGGGCACGCGCTCGGTGGCGACGTTTGGCCGCCAATTGGTGGATGCCGAGAAGATCGGTCCCGCCACGCTGACCCTCGCGGCGGCGCGGACGATCAACGATCCCGGCGCAGCCGCGCTCGACACCGCGCTGGCCAATCTGTCCGCCCATGCGCCGGAGCTGGTCGCCTGGGGCGGGTGGGATCCGTTTCTCGATCCGCTGTTCAACCTGCGTGAGAACAAGGGCCACGCGGAAAGCACCCCGGTGCTGACGTTCTTCATCACCGAAAAGGCCCGGGAAACGCTGCGAGCCTACCTGGAAAAAACGCGCTCGCAGGGCGTGCAGTCGCTGCTCCGCACGCGCGAGCTGACGGCGACCGGGCGCTTTGTCCCCGCGAAGGAACCCGGCGGCCAGCCGCTCGACGCGGTTATCCTGCTCAGTGCGCTGCTTTATCAGGGCGAACATTTCTCACCGTCCCTGCAGCGTGAACTCCGCGGACTCGCGGACACGGCGACGAGCCAGAAGGACCTGGGGGCGCTGGAGCCGTTTTACCTCGACCTGCTTTCGCTCGGGAAGCGCCTCAACTGGGCGCAGCTGGGCGAACTCCTCCGCGGCACGGAGAACACGAAGAGCGTCGGGGAATTTGCGCATCTCGCCCGGGTCGCACCGGACCAGTTGCCCGTGATTTACACGGCGGCGCTTTTTTCCGGCTCGGCCGACCAGGTGGCCTCCTACTCGATCCAATACGGCAAATCCGGGCTCGAAGACCTGCGGCTCGCGCTGGCGAGCGGGCAGGGGGCCGTGCGCCAGTTGATGCTCCGGCAGGTGCCGGTGAACCGCGGCTCGGGCTCGGGGCTGGGCATGGCGGCGTCGCTGGTGCTGTTCCACCCCCACGTGATGCTCGGGGTGAAGTACCTCGGCTATCTGCTCGGGGTGTTTTTTATCTTCCGGGGCCTCGATCGCTGGATTGTCACTCCCGGCTCGGATCCGGCCCTGGGCCTGCCCCACATGAAAAGTGGCGTGCTGGCGTTGCTGTTCGCGGCGCTGCTGGTCGTCGTGACCGAACCCTTCCTGCTCAAGGCCGCGCCGCTCTCCGAGTACCGGGTACGGCTCGTTTTGCCTGTCCTGATTTCCTCTTCCACCCTGCCTGTTGTCCCAAAGAATCATCCCACTCCCACCATGGATTCATCCACCCTCATCTCGATCGGCTTTTTTGCCTGCCTGCAAATCGCCATGTATGTCATCTGCCTCCGCAAGATCGCCGAGGTGGCCCGCTCCCCGCTGCCCCCGCTCACCAAGCTCCGGCTGATGGAAAACGAGGAGAACCTCTTTGACGGCGGTCTCTACGTCGGCATCGGCGGTACCGCCACCGCGCTCGTGCTGCAGGTGCTGGGCGTGATCGAGCCCAACCTGCTCGCCGCCTATTCCTCCAACCTCTTCGGCATCACCTGCGTCGCGCTCGTGAAGATCCGCAGCGTGCGGCCCTACAAGCGCCAGCTCATCCTCGAGAGCCAGGTCCAGACCGGTGTGAAGATCGCGTCATGAACAAGACCCTGCTGCTCATCCTCTGCGATTTCCTCCTGCTGAACCTCCTCGCGCTCACGCGCTGGGAGAAGGCGGAGCCGGCGCGCGCCAAGCAGCCGCCCGTGCCGCAGCTGGCCGCGAACGCCGCCACGAAGGATCAGGACCTGGTCGAGGCGATGAAGCTCTCGCTCGCGGACGAGCGCGCCACGCGCCAGCAGCTGACGCAGAAGCTTTCGAGCACCGAGTCCTCGCTCGCCCAGCGCGAGCAGAACGTCACCCAGCTCGAGGCCGACCAGAGGAAGCTCGCCGCGACGCTGAGCGCCACGCAGCGCACGGCGGCGGACCTGACCCAGAAGGTGGCCGCGGCCACCCAGGACGCCACGATAACGAAGGAGGAACTCGCCCGCATCCAGCGCCAGCTGGAGGACAAGCGCGCCGAGGCCGAGCGCCAGCGGCAGGCGCTGGCCGCGCTCACGCAGGCGCAGGCCGAGGCCCGCCAGAAAATCGAAGGGCTTTCCGTGCAGGTGAAGGTCGCGGAGCAGGAAAAACAGCTGCTGCGCGAGTCGGCCGAGGCCCTGAAGACGCAGGTGGAGGCGGAGCGGTCGGACCGGATCAAGGCGCAGGCGGCGACGACGCAGCTGGCGCAGGGCGTGGGCCAGCTCGCGGAGAAGTCCGGCGAGCTGACGAAGGAGATCCGCGACAACCGCCCGATCAACGCGAACGTGCTGTTCAGCGACTTTCTCGCCAACCGGGTGACCGTGAAGTTCACCGCCGTGCGCGAGGGCGTGTTCGGCCCGGCGACGCGGGAGAAGGAAACGGCCACGGTGCTCGTCACCGACGGGGCGGAAATCTACGCGCTGCTGCATCTCGACGACACGCCGTTCCCGCTCAGCGAAAACAGCCTCGACTGGGAGAAGATCACGGCGGAGTTCACGAAGCCGCCGGCCTACCGCAGCCGCGTGCCCGCGCTGCAATTCCTCTCGCTCGACCCGCGCGTGCTGGTGCTGCCGGTGGACCCGGCGCAGGCGACGGCGCTGGGCGTGAAGGTTTACCCGCTCGCGCTCGAGCCCTTCAAGTTTCCCGAGGCGGTGCTCGTGAGCGGCGGGGGCCAGGGCTACGGCGAGGTCGGCTTCAAGCTGGACGCGTCCCAGCCGAGCTACGTGCGCGTGGACAACCGGCTGTTCAAGCGGCTGTTTGGCGACTTCGCGCCCTCGCGCGGCGACCTTGTGCTGAGCAAGACGGGCGAACTGCTCGGCATCATGGTCAACAGTGACTTCTGCGCGCTCGTGACGAATTTCCTGCCGCAAAAAACGCTCCGGACCGGCGCCGAGGTGAAAGCCCAGCATTCCGCCGTGCTGCTAAACGACCTCGCCGCCCGCGTGCGGCTGCTGCCGCTCAAGCTGCAGTGAAGGGCAGACCTTCGGGATTCTTTACAGGAGGTAACGGAGGGAACAAAGGTCAGAACCGAATTTGTTTCGGAACACCTCTCTGTTCTCTCCGTTACCTCCTGTAAAAACAGGTTGGGAATTAGTGTTTGGTCTCACTCGCGCCAATGGCTCCTGTGACGCTCTGGTCGCCCTGGCCGAGTTTGCGGCGGAAGAGGCTGACGGCGAGGCCGAGGCCGATGGACGCGAGCTCGGGATCGTACCGGGTGCCCTCGTCGCGGAGGAAGGCGTGGGCGCCGTTGAACTCGTGCCAGGTGAAGTTGGAATTTGCGGCGGAGAGCGCGGCATGGACCTTGGCGCGGCCCTCGAGCGGCACGTGCGGATCCTGGCGGCCCCACAGCATGAGCAGCTCCCCCTTGATCTCGGGGATGCGGGCGAGGGAATCGTCCTTCAGGCCCTTGCCGAGCCCGCCCTTGTGCAGGTCGGTCGCGTAGAAGCAGGTGGCGGCGAGGACGCCGGGGTTCATCGCGGCGCGGAAGGCGAGGTGGCCGCCGATGCAGATGCCCATCGTGCCGAGTTGGCCCGTGCATTGCGGGTGCGCGCCGAGGAAGGCGAGAACCGCACGGGCGTCGGTGTCGTAGGCGGCGAGCTCCTTGGTGGTCTTGAGCTCATTGCCGCGGGTGGCGCCGGGCTGGTCGTAAGCGAGGACTTTGCCGGCGGGTTCGAACTCGTGGTAAATTTCCGGCACGGCGACGACGAAGCCATGGCCGGCGAGGAACGCCGCGGTGCGGCGGATGGGGCCGGTGACCTGGAAAATCTCCGAGTAGAGGAGGATGCCGGGATATTTGCCGGGTGCGGCGGGGCGGAACACAAAGGTCCGCATCGGGCCGGTGGGCGTGGTCAGGTCGGTGAATTCGGAGTCGAGGATTGTCATGGGGCGAGGGTCGGAAGAGGTTGGGGCGTGCCGTTAACCACCGGAATCATTCATTGTCATTCTGAGCGCAGCGAAGAATCCAGTGTGACTCCGCGGTGGGTTTCGGCGATATCGAACTGGATTCTTCACTGCGTTCAGAATGACAAACGGGGTTGAGACCCCACCCGGGTTGACGTCATCGATGCCAGTCCAACCGAACATTCTCTGGATAGTGACGACCCAGTGGCGGGCGGCGGCGGCGGGGTACGCGGGGGATGGCAATGCGCGCACGCCCAACCTCGACGCGCTGGCGGCGGAGAGCGTGAACTATACGCAGGCGGTGACGCCGCATCCGTTCGGGCCGTTTGCGCGGGCGGCGCTGCTGACGGGCGTGCCCTCGCCGGAGAACGGGGTGCGGGATTATTTTGATCCGCTGCCGGCGACGGCGCGGACGGTGGCGCACGCGATGAAGGACCGGGGTTATGCGACGGC
>QQNC01000225.1 GCA_003402695.1 Verrucomicrobiota bacterium
ACCACCCCAAGTCATGCCCAAATACGTGATCGAACGCGAAATCCCCGGCGCCGGAAAACTGACCGCCGAACAACTGCAGGCCATCTCCCAGAAGTCCTGCGGCGTGCTGCAGAAACTGGGGCCTACCATCAACTGGGTCGAAAGCTACGTCACCGGCGATAAAGTCTATTGCATCTACATTGCCCCGAACGAGGCGATGGTGCGCGAGCACGCGAAACAGGGCGGCTTCCCCGCCAACCGCGTGTCCGAAGTGATACGCATCATCGACCCGACGACCTCTGAGTCTGCCAGCTGATCCGCGGGCCCGGGTTGCATGGGCAGTCCGGGCCCAGTCGGATCAACCCCGGCTCACTTTCGGCCGGGGGCTTCAAAGATCTGCTCGATGGGCTGTTTGAAGAGCTTCGCGATGGCGAAGGCCAGCGGGAGACTTGGGTCATATTTTTCGGTCTCGATGGCGTTGATGGTCTGACGCGAGACGCCCAGCGCCTCCGCCAGGTCACTCTGGGACCACGCCTTCCCCGCCCGGAGTCCCCGCAGTTGGTTTTTCATTGGTAGCGGCACTGGGCAATCGCCGTGCCCACGAGCCAGAGCGGAAACATCACGAGAAAGGTGCCGCCAATCCCCAAGCCGGACCGGAGCATCACCCCGAGGTCGAGGCCCGCGGTGTTCAGCGTGGAGATGATCATGCTGATCACGACCGTGCCCAGCGCTGCGAACAGGAAGGCCGCGAGCTGGATCCCGCGCTGCAATTCGTCCATGCCGCGCACCACCCTCACCCACGCCCTGATGTACAGTAATGCAGGCAGTACCGGCAGCAGCAGGTGAAACGCCCGCAGGCCCGGACTCCAGTTCGGGTGGCCTTTGCTCATGAATAGGACGATAAGGTAAACGATGACTGTCACCGCGAGCCACGCATTCAACCGCAGATCCTTCTGCAGGGAATACTGCCCGGAATGCGGAACGTAATGTTCAAACACGTTGGGATTTTCCATGGCGGCAATATGTAAAGGTACCTTGTCACGTGTCAAGGTTGCTTTACGGCCCCAACCCGGGCCTATGGTCTTGTCTTGAGCTGTAGCCGCCGGGCCCACGAGACGGTGTCAAACTTGGAGGGTTGCGCAGCGGGGCCGAGATTCCAAACTGCCACCATGAAAGTTTCCCTGCCCGGCCTGGCACTCGCCTTGATTGTCTCATCGCTGGGGGCCATGGCCGAACCATCCGTAGCACCGCTGACCGTGACGTTGCAAAGGGCGGCCGCCGAGATGAAGGCCGGTGGGTTTGTCACTGGCGAGTCGGTGGCGGAAAAGGTCCAGTACGCTGCCATCGGCGCCCCGTTGCCCCGCGAGGGGCTGGCCCCCGAGAAGGTGATCTTCGAAATCGGCTCCATCTCCAAGGTCTTCACCGGGCTGCTGCTGGCCCAGACCGTCATTGAAGGGAAAGCCGCGCTGACCGACCCGATTTCCAAATTCCTCCCACCCGGGTTGAACCTGGATCCCAAGGTCGCGCGCATCACGCTCGAGCAACTGGCCACTCACACCTCGGGGCTGCCGCGCCTGCCCGACAACCTCGACGCCACCGATGCGCTGGACCCGTATGCCAACTTTACGACTGACCGGCTGGAGGAATTTCTCCATCGCTACCATCCGGTCGCGTCACCCCCGCAATCCGTGGCCTATTCAAACCTCGGTGCTGGGTTGCTGGGTCATCTGCTCGAGCGAATTCACGGCCGGCCTTATGCGACGCTGCTCGCGGAGCGCATCACCGGCCCACTCGGTCTGTCCGACACGGTCATCACCCTCTCACCGGCGCAACAGACGCGCTTTGCCACGCCTTATTCCGGCGGCAGGCCGGTCAAACCCTGGCAGATGGGCGCGCTCCAGGGCGCCGGCGCCATCCGCTCCACTGCGGCCGACCTGATCAAATTCGGGCAGGCCCTGCTGACTCCGAATAGCCCGATCTATCCGGCTTGGGCCTTGGTCCGCCAAACGCGGGCCACGATTGTGGGTGAGCAGAAAATCGGCCTGGCCGTCTTGGTCGAGAACCGCAACGGCGAGACGATGTACTTTCACGACGGAGGCACGGGCGGCTTTCGGAGTTACTTCGAACTGGCGCCTGCCACCCGCCGTGTGACCGTCGTGCTGCTCAACAATGATTCGCTGCAGATCGCACCCTATCTCGCGGGCAAGCTCACCCCCAAGCCCGCGGCCGGGGATGCCGTTGAGGAAGTTCCGATCGAGGCGACCAAGCTCGCGGATTACACCGGGGTCTATGCCATTACGGATTCCCAGCGCTTTACGGTGATCCAGGACGAAACCGGGCGGCTGCGCATCCGCCTCACCGGCCAGCCCTTCGGCGCCGTCGTTTACCTGGGGTCGGACCGGTTTACGCTCCAAAGAGTCGCGGCGGAGTTTCAGTTTTCCCGCGCTGCATCGGGACAGGTCGACACGCTGACGCTGTCGCAGCGCGGCCACAAGGTGCCGGCCCGCCGCACCGCGGAGCCTGCGCCCACGGTAATTTTTCCTGAGCCGAAAAAATTACTGGAATACTCCGGTACCTACCAGCTGTCGCCGAACGTGGTCTTCGAGATTGCGCCGCGCGGCTACCAGCTGTTCGCCAAGATTACCGGTCAGGTGGCGGTGCCGGTGTTTTGCGACCGGCCGGACCATTTTGTGTACGACGTGGTCGCCGCCGCCCTCACCTTTGAGCGCAACGAAGCCGGCACGGTGAGCGCGGTCGTGCTCGACCAAGAGGGCCTGAGTCCGCGGGCCCCGCGCGTGCCCGACACCCGGAAATAGCCCGCGGCCGGGAATTTCAGCGGACCCGCAACGCCGGGCGCTCGTGAAGCGCAATCCGCGCGGCTCTCCCTTGGACGGCGGTTGCCGCCGGTGCGTTTATCCGGTGGAGCGAAATGCCGGACTTCGGGCCGTTAACTCCCGCGGGTGGCACCGCCCGCTCGACGCCCGGCCCTTAACTGTTATGCCGTTGCCATGCCCCTGCCCACGAAGGAAGAAGCCCGCCAGCTGTTAGAACAGCACGTCAGCGATGAATACCAGCGCTACCATGCGCGGATGGTTGCGACCGCGCTGGAGGGCTATGCGCCACTCTTTCAGGGTGACCCAGTGCTCTGGTATCTCACGGGACTGCTCCATGACCTTGATTTTGAGCAATTCCCTGCGACGCATCCGCGCGAGTCGCTGGGCTGGTTCAAAACCTGGGACTACCCCGAGGACCTGATCCATGCCGTCGAGGCTCACGCCTACGGGTACAACGGCTGCAACACCCTGCCCCGGACGAAGCTCGCAGCCGCGCTGCTCGCGACGGACGAACTCTGTGGGATCTTCTACGCCTATCGGAAGCTGAACCCGGTGCGCTACGGCGAGATGAAGGCCAGCTCGATCCGGAAGAAGGTAAAGGAGCCCTCATTCGCCGCAAAGGTGGACCGGGCCACGATTTACACGGGTTGCGAACACCTGGGCGTCACGGTGGACGACCACATCGCAAACCTGATCAGGTTTCTCGCCGGGCTGGAGTAGCGCCGCGACGGTCGCGCCCGAGCCTACTTCTTTTTATCCTTCTTCGCCGCCGCTTTTTCAGCGGCCAGTTTGTCGGCCGGCTTTTGAAAAAATGGCAGCGGCCGCTGCTGCGAGAGAAAGCGCTGGCCGTTTTTCCGGTCCTGATTGGTTGGCAGATACTTTGTACCCATGGCGGGAGAATTGCCGGGGAAGCGGCAGGGATAAAGCGCAAAGCAGACGATTTTGGGGCGTGGTCGTCGGCCGCGCGGGCCCGCCCAGCCCTACTTCCCGGGTGTCGCGGCGGAGGCCGGCTGGGAAGAAAAATTCGTCACGAAGCGCTTCATGCCGATTTCCCAGTCGGAAAGGCCATACTGTTTTGCTTCCGCGAGGGCGCGGGCGGGCGGCCACAGGTCATGCCGGATCCGATAGCAGGCCACGATCGTGCCGGTCCGGTCCGCGCCGTGTTCGCAGTGGATGAAGACCGGTGTCGGGGACGATTCAATCAAGGCCAGCACCTGTTCGACTTCGGCGTGGGTGGGCGCACGGAAGCCGTGCAACGGCACCTGCCAGTAGACCATGCCGTGGATCCGGTCCGAGTCGCCCTCATCCGGCCGGACATCGTTGGCCATCCGAAGGTTGATGACGGTCGCCACGCCGAGTTTTTGCAGTTGCGCCAGACCGGCCTCGTCAGGCTGCGCACCGCGGTAGAGCGAGCCATTGACTCGCCCGAAGTTGGCGAGGTGGCCGGTGGCCGGGACGCCCCGGTGGGGGTTTACGCAGCCCAAGGTCAACAGGGCCACCGCTGCGGTGAT
>QQNC01000226.1 GCA_003402695.1 Verrucomicrobiota bacterium
CCGCAGGCCCAGCCACCCTCCCATCAAACCCAGAAGGTCGGAGGTGTTCCCGAGAAAAAGGAGGGCGACAAGGTCCCGGTGGACCCTGCCCTCGCCCTGCCGCTGCAGAAGCTCGACCAGCTCCGCAACCAGGATTCCCCCGCCGAACTCTTCCAACTGATGGACGCCGACAACAAGCCGGTCGCGTCCAAGAAAAAAGGCAAAGACTGGTAACTCTCATGCGCCGTTTCCTCGCTTTCATTTTCCTCTGCTCCCTCACCCTGTCCGCGGCCCACGCCCAGACCGTGCACTGGGAAGGTGCGGACGATTCCTCCGAGCTCCAGCTCATCTACGAGGATTGCGCCCCCGACGGCGACCCGAAGCTGCCCGCCATCGAGGAATCAGTGCTCTCGCTCACGGGCCAGTCGTCGCAAACCACGATTTCCAACGGCTCGTTCTCCCGCTCGACCGTCCTCACGTACAACTCCCGTGCCCGCCACGCCGGCGTCACCCTGCAGATCCCGGCCTTCACCGTGCCGACCAACAAGGGCCCGATCCGGGTCCTGGCCTTCACCGGCGGCGCCCCGCGCGTCATCCCCGACTCCACCGTCAATGCCCGGCTCATGACCGGCTCCACCACACTCTGGGCCGGCGAGGTGTTTCCCCTCACCTACGTCCTCGACGCTTCCCGCCGCAATTTCAACCAGCTCGCCAGCAACATCGACTGGGCCGCCGGCGCGCTGATCACCGAAGACTGGTCGAAGCCCGAGCCCAACGAGCGGTCCCTCAACGGCGAGCCGCGCATCAACATCGTCTACAAGACCCGCGCCTACGCCAAGACCCCCGGCCCGCTCACGCTCAATCCCGCCACCCAACTCGTGCGCATCGCCACCGGCAACATCGGCTTCGGCCTGTTCCAGCAGCAGCGCGTCGAGGAACTTTCCATCACCACCAAGCGCCCCGAGCTCATCATCCGCGCCCTGCCCACGCCCATCGTCTCCGGCTTCACCGGCGCCGTCGGCCAGTTCAAGCTCATCTCCAAGGTCGTCCCCAGCACCGCCGCCGTCGGCGAACCCATCACCTGGACGCTCGAGCTGAGCGGCTCCGGCAACTGGCCCGAAATCGCCGGACTGCCGCAGCGCGAGGTCTCCAAGGATTTCCAGGTCGTCCAGCCGCAGGCCAAGCGCACGCCCGCCGAGGGCAAGCTCTTCGACGCCACCCTCGCCGAGGACGTCGTCCTCGTGCCCACCCGCCCGGGCACGTACACGCTCGGCCCGGTTTTCTTCACGTACTTCGACCCGAAGTCCGGCAGCTACCAGACGCTCTCCACGCCGCGCACCACGGTCACCATCACCGCGGCGGCACCCGTGAACCCCGGCATCCAGCTCCCGAAGATTGCCGGCGCCACCCCTCCGACCCCGGTTGAAACCGCGCCCGCGACTCCCGCCCCCGAAGTTCCCACCGCTCCCGCCGCCATCCCGCGCGACCCGCTGCCGGCGACCGGCAGCACGGCCATCCCGCGGCCCTTTGCTCAATGGCTGCTCCTGCTCGCTGCGCCGTTTGTCGCACTCGGACTGTTTTGGGGCATCCTCGCCCTGCAGCGCGCGCGGCAGACCGATCCCGTGCGCTTTCGCCGCACCGCCCGTTCCCGCCTCGCCGCCACGCTCAGGCAGCTCCAGACGGCAAGCCCGGCCCGCCGCCCCGCCCTGCTCCTCGCGTGGCAGCACGACACCGCCGTGCTCTGGGAAATTCTGCACGCCGCCCCGCCGGCCGCCGCGTTGACGGACGCCACGTGGTCCGCGCTCTGGACCGAGTCCGACCGCGCGCTCTACAGCGCCAATCCCGCTGACCTGCCCGCCGACTGGGTCCCGCGCGCCGAGGCCGCCCTCGAGGCGAAGCGCGTACCCGGCTTCTCCCCCTTCTCCGCGTTCCTGCCCCGCAACCTGTTCCCGCTCCTGCTGGCCGTGCTCGCCACCGCCGCACTGCTTTCGCCCTCACTCCGCGCGGAGGATGGCACCACCGCGTACCGCCGCGCCGATTTTTCCGCCGCTGAAAAAGCCTGGCGCGAAGCCGTCGCCCAGAACCCCGCGGAGGCCAGCGCCCGCTACAACCTCTCGCTCGCGCTTGCCCAGCAGGATCGCTGGGACCTCGCCATGGCCCACGCCACCGCGGCGTTTGTGCAGGCGCCCGACAACGAGCACATCCGCTGGCAGTTCACCCTCGCCGCCGAAAAATCCGGCTACCTGCCTGCACCCCTCGCCGCCTTCCCGCATCCCGGCCCGCTCCAATCCCTCGCCCGCCTCGCGTCGCCCGCCGGCTGGCAAACCTGGTTCATTGTCGCGTCGACCCTCATCGCGGGGTCCATCGGTCTCCTGCTCTTCGGCGCCTACCACTCGCGCTCCCGCCTCCGGAACGCCCTGGCGTTGCTGCTGCTCATCGGCGGCGTGTTCCTCGGCGCGGTCGCGGTGACCGGATTCCTCGCCTACGGCGAAACCGCCGATGCCCGCGCCGTCATCGCCTGGCACGGCGGCATCCTCCGCTCGATTCCCACCGAGGCCGACACGACGCAGAAAACCACCACGCTCGCCCCCGGCAGCATTGCGGTCATCGACCAAACCTTCCTCGGCTGGGTCCGCCTCTCGTTCGCCAACGGTCAAACCGGCTGGGTCCGCCAGGACGACGTGGTCCCGCTGTGGCGCTAGGAGCGCAGCGGCGGAATTCGCCGTCGCTTACCTATTTCTCCACCGGCCACGGGTTGTCGAACGGGCTCCAGCCGCCTTCGTAGCGCGCGAAATGGGTGAGATGAATGCCCCGGCGAAAGTAGCCTAGGGTCCGCTCCATCGGGATGTGCTCGGACATTTGGGTGATCCCGGCGGCCGCGGCATCGGCCGCAAACTGGTCCAACCGCGCGCCGCGATCCGGCGCATCCAGCGGCAGGGCGGCCAGCTGGGCAAAACGGATCGGCAATCGCTCCCGTTGGATGCGCGCCAGCACGGCCGCATCGTCCGCCTCTCTTTCGGCCGCGTCGAAACACTCCCCGGCGAACGCCAGCAGCTCCGGCGTCAGGTAGGCGCTGTCCGGCCGGTCATAACAGCTGGCATGTAGGTGGCGCGACTCCACCAGCTGGATCCCGGCCTGGATATACCGGAGCAGGGGTTCGCCCCCGCGGCCGTAGAACCCGGTGAGGAACTCCTTGAGCAACGCGTGCTCGTCGGCCGTCGGGTCCCAGAGCAGTTTGGCCAGCAGCCAGGCCCGCAAGGCCGAGAACTCCCCGCCCCCGCCCGGCGGATTCGCCCCGAGTTCGAACAAGCCTTTCACGTGGTTGCGGGCGAACAGCCGAACGTTGGACGCCAGCACGCCAAAATTGGGAAACGGCAGGACGTAATTGGCAAAGTTCGTGACATAATCCCAGACGTACACCCGGTCACAGATGCGGCCCCACGCCGCCAGATCCTCGACAAACGTGGTCCCGGTGCCGGGACGGTTTTTGAAGAGCATCTTTTCGCTGCAACGCTCCATCGGGTGGGAAAAACAGCATTCGATGCTACAGAGCCGGACGATGACGTTGTGGCGCGGTCGCACCCGCCGGGGGGCCTGGCGGGTGTACAGATAAGCCAGCGTGTCGATGGCCACGTGCGGATGCCCGGGCTCGATCGCCTCGGCCATCCGGTTGACGAACCGGATCAGGCTCCCGCTGAAATTGCCCTCCTCCGCGTCGACGGCCCGGCACGCGGGGCACTGGCACGGGTTGTCCCAGTCGTTTTGCGACACCGACACGATACTCGCCTCCGGCTCGGCCCGAAGCCATTCGCGGACCTGGTCGAGCGCGAGCGCAAACACCGCGGGATTCGACAGGCACAACTGCGTCTCCTTGCGCAGCCGGACGCCGTTGACCTCGGAAAAATATTCGGGGTGCGCCTCAAAGTACCGCTCGACGGGCACCAAGTCGTTGAACGAGTGCACAAACGGCCCGGCGTATTTCACGCCGCCGCCGTGCCGGGGCGTAAGCGGAGTGCTGTGACCGTTGCATTTGTTGCGCACGGCCCAGTCGGGGTTCATCCCCTCGCAACAATACGGCTCGCGATATTCCAGCGCCGGCACCTGGCGGTCGTGGATTGGCCCGATGGCGATCTGGTGGCGCCGTGGAATCCGGCTGACTTCCGGGCTGAACCACCGGCAGTCCAGATACTTCTCCAGGAAAGTATAGACCCCGTACAGCGTTCCGCGCCGGCCGGCGCCGGCAATGAGCAGATGTTCACTACCCGTCTGGATCAGAAACGATTCCGCGGCCGGGTCCCCACTGAAGGTGGCCGCGGTTGAAGCCCACCG
>QQNC01000227.1 GCA_003402695.1 Verrucomicrobiota bacterium
GGGGACGGGTTTCGCGGCGCTCCCGGCATGGGTCATGTAATAAATCAGCGGCACCGCCAGTGGGCTGATGAGCAGCGAGGCGATGGCGCCGAAGAGCAGGGAGATCGCCAGACCCTGGAAGATCGGGTCCGCCAAAATCACCAGGCCGCCGACGACGACCGCGAATGCGGTGAGCATCATCGGGCGGAACCGGACGGCGCCGGACTCGAGGCACGCCTGGGCCAGCGTGCGGCCATGGCTGAGGCGGAGCTCGATGAAATCGACGAGGATGATGGAGTTGCGCACGACGATGCCGGCGCCGGCCATGAAGCCGATCATCGAGGTCGCGGTGAAGAACGCGCCCAGGAGGGCGTGCGCCGGCATGATGCCGACGAGCGAGAACGGAATCACGGTCATCACAATGAGCGGCGTGGCGTAGTTCTTGAACCAGCCGACCATCAGCATGTAGATCAGGATGAGCACGGCGGCGAAGGCGAGGCCGAGGTCGCGGAAGACCTCCAGGGTGACCTGCCACTCGCCATCCCACTTCATGGCCGGCTCACGGTCGTCGGTGGGCATGGAGGCGTTGTAGACTGCCACGTCCTTCTGCGTGCCGCCGAAGTTACGCCCATCGAGCCCGGCGAGATCCCGGTTCATCCGAAAGATCGCATAGACCGGACTCTCGACCACGCCGGCGACATCGGCGGTGACGTAGGTCACGTTCAGCAGATTCTTGTGGTAAATGTTCCGCTCGCCCGACGTGGCGACCACGGTGACGAGCGCGCGCAGCGGCACGAGCGGCGCCGCGGGATTCGTCTCGGAGCGCACGGGTAACGCGAGCAGGTCGTCAGGCCGGGCCCGGAGGGCGCGGGGTAGCTCGAGCACGATGTTGACGTCCTCGCGGTCGCGCGGCGAGTGGAGCAGGGTGACGGGATAACCCAGCACGGCCATCTGGATGGTGCGGGTGATCGCGCCCGTGCTGATGCCGTTCAGGGCGGCCTTCTCGGCGTCGACGCGGAGGATGGTCTTTGGCTGGAGGTCCTCGACATACCAGTCGATGTCGACGACCCCGGGCGTGGCCCGGTAGATGTCGCCGATCCGGGCGGCGAGTTTCAGCCGGGACTCCTCGGTGGGACCGTAGACCTCCGCGACGAGGGTCTGGAGGACGGGCGGGCCGGGCGGGACCTCGGCGACGGCGACGGCGGCGTCATATTTGCGGGCAATGGCCGCGAGCCGCGGGCGGACGCGTTTGGCGATGTCGTGGCTTTGCGCGCTGCGCGCGTGCTTGGGCAGGAGGTTGACCTGGAGATCGGCGACATTGCTGCCGCGGCGCATGAAGTAGTGGCGGACGAGACCGTTGAAATTAAACGGCGAGGCGGTGCCGGCGTAGACCTGGTAGTCGCGCACCTCGGGCTCCGTGCGGATGGCGGCGGCCATCTCGCGGGCGACGCGGGTGGTCTGCTCGAGGGTGCTGCCCTCGGGCAGGTTGAGGATGACCTGGAACTCCGACTTGTTGTCAAAGGGGAGCATCTTGACCTTCACGGCGCTGATCCCGACGAGGCCCATCGAGCCGACGGTGGCGGCAACGACGATGGCCAGGAACGTCCAGCGCCAACCCCGGTGGGTCAGCAGCGGGCCCATGCAGCGTTGGTAGAGCCGCGTGAATGCGGTATCGGGCATCGTCTGGTCCTCGGCCTCCTCCTCCTCGGTCAGCGGGGCGTCTACGAAGGCGGCGGCGTCCGCCGGGCGCCGGCCGTGTCCGCGCAGGAGCTTGAGTGCAGCCCAGGGCGTGACGGCGAAGGCGACGAGCAGGGAGAACAACATCGCGGCGCTCGAGCCGATCGGAATCGGGCGCATGTAGGGCCCCATCAGGCCGCTGACGAACGCCATCGGCAGCACGGCCGCGATTACGGCCCAGGTGGCGAGGATGGTCGGGTTACCCACCTCATCGACCGCCTCCACGGCGATCTGGAGCAGGCGCTTGCGCCGGCAACTCGGCAGACCCATGTGGCGGACGATGTTCTCGACCACGACAATCGCGTCATCCACGAGAATACCGATGGAGAAGATCAGCGCGAAGAGCGTGATGCGGTTGAGCGTGTAGCCGTAGAGGTAGAAAACGAGCAGGGTGAGGCCGAGGGTGACCGGGATCGCGAGCAGCACGACGAGCGACTCGCGCCAGCCGAGGAAGAGGAGGATGAGAATCGCGACGCCGAAGACGGCGAGGCCCATGTGCAGGAGCAGCTCGTTCGACTTCTCGCTGGCAGTGGCGCCATAATCGCGCGTGATGGCGATGCCGATGTCCGCGGGGATGAGCGTGCCCTTGAGCGAGTCGACCTTGGCGAGGACGGCGGCGACGACGTCGACGGCGTTGGCCCCCGGGCGCTTCGCGATGCTGAGGGTGACGGCCACCTGTTCGTTGGCCGCGGCGTTCCCGCCCAGGCCGAAGAGCACGTAGGTGGACGGCTCCTCGGTGCCATCCTGAATTGTGGCGACGTCGCGCAGGAAGACCGGCCGGCCGTTGAACACGCCGACGACGACGGCGCCGACATCCCGGGCGTCGCGGAAAAACGTGCCGGTCTGGAGGAGGGTCTCCTTGTTGTCCGAGGATTGCGCGCCGGTGAACGCCTGCGCGTTGGCCTGCTGCAGCATCGGCACGAGGTAGGCGGGACTGAGGTTGCGCGAGGCGAGGAGCTGCGGGTCAAGCAGCACGCGGATCTGCCGGCGGTCACCGCCAATGAGGGTGGTCTCGGCCACGGCCGGGAGGACCTTGATGGCATCGTCCACTTGCGCCGCGACCCGCCGGAGCAGGGCGTGATCATAGCGCTTGCTGTGGAACGTGAGCGCGAGGAAGGGAACGTCGTCGATGGTGCGCGGCTTGACGAGCGGGGGCGAGACGCCGAGGGGGATGCGGTCGAAGTTGGCCTGGAGCTTCTGGTTGAGGCGGACGAGGGCGGCCTCGAGGTCAGTGCCGACCTTGAAGCGGACAATGGTCATGTTGCCCCCCGGGGAGGCGGTGGAATAGAGGTATTCGACCCCCGGAATCTCCCAGAGCAGCTTCTCCATCGGGCGCGTGACCCGGTTCTCGACTTCCCGGGCGGTGGCGCCGGGCATGGCGACCATCACGTCGACCATCGGCACCTTGATCTGCGGTTCTTCCTCGCGGGGCAGCATGAGCACGGCGAACAGGCCGAGAAGCAGCGACGCGGCGACGATGATGGGAGTCAGCTTCGAGTTGATGAAAAGCGCCGCCATGCGGCCGGCGAAGCCATATTTCGCGGGCGCGGGAAACGGAGAGTAGGGGCCGGTGCTCACGGCAGGATCTCCAGCATCTGGCCTTCGCTCAGCCCGGCGGGCGGGGCGATGACCACGCGCTCGCCACTGTCCAAGCCGGCGAGGATCTCCGTGTTGACGCCGCGGGTGGCGCCGGTCTTGACGAGGCGGAGGATGGCCCGGCCGTCGGTGCCCGCGACAAAGACGCGCTCCAGCTGGCCGACCGTGCTGACTGCCGTGGAGGGCACGAGCAGGAGGCGCACGGAAGTGCCGGCGATCTCCACCCGGGCAAATTCGCCCGAGCGGACGGGGGTGCCGGCCGGCACCGTGATCTTGGCAAGAACGGTGTGGGCGCTGGCGTCGGCAGCGGAGGACAGTTCGGCGATCGGACCGGTGAAACGGACGCCCCGGGCCGGGATGGTCACGGTGAGCGGGGAGCCGACGATCAGGCTGCCGATGAGAGAATCGGGCACGGCCGCCTCGACCTGAAAGTCAGAGGTGCCTTCGATTTCCAACAAAGTCATTCCGGGGGAGGCAAAATCACCGGCGTTGGCGGACTTGCGGGAAATGACGCCGTCGAAGGGTGCACGGAGGGTGGCGTAGCTGAGCATGGTCTCGGCTTCGCGGACCATGGCCTGCGTCATGGTGAACCGGTCCTCCAGTCCGCGGACCATCTCGGCGGTGCTGGCGCCCTTGGCCAGCAGGTCGCGCTCGCGGTCAAGATCGCGGCGGGCGGAATTGAGCTGGGCCTGGGCCTGAACCAGGCGGGCGGAGATTTCACCGGCGGCGATCTTCACGAGGATATCGCCGGCGTGAACCGGCTGACCCAGCGTGATGGGAAGCGCCTCGATCGACCCCATGAACTTGGCGGCCAGCAGCGCCCGTTGCACGGGTCGGACGGTACCGGTCACCTCAATGACGGAGGCGAGGTCGGCAGACTGCACGGTGGCGACGGCGACCCGGGCGGCGGGCAGGTTGGGTTGGCCCGGGGCAGCGGACTGTTCAGAGCGGGAACAACCGGCACCGGCA
>QQNC01000228.1 GCA_003402695.1 Verrucomicrobiota bacterium
GATCCGGTCCAGTTAAGAGCGCCGGATCCGGGCGCGTTTGCTGAACGCAAAACAATCCGCAAATCCTTGTGAGCTGAGTAGTTTCACCCACCTCTCGAGGGTTGAAAGTCCAACGGCTTTGGACGACCTTCCCGCGTCCCTCCCATGCCCGACGAACGCCCCAAAGAACATCCGATCCGTGAGCTACTGCTGCACGGGGGGCACCCCTTCCCGCCGGACATGGAAGAGATGATTCAGCGCCTGCATCTCAAGGCCGGGGCCATTACCGCCGAGATTGCGATGGATGCCTACGATTGGGAGCGCGGCGAGCAATTGGAGCGCGGCCGCAAGAAACTTCGCGCCCTCTGCGCCTTGAACGGCGTTTGAGCCGGGCGGGGCGAAGACCCAGCGCGGCTTGTCCGCAGCCTACTTGACCGTCGCCGCCGCCTGGACCAGCTCAACAAAGCTGCGCGCCTCGAGCGCGGCGCCGCCAATGAGCCCGCCATCAATGTCCTTCTGCGCGAGCAACTCCAGTGCGTTCGCCGGTTTCATCGATCCGCCATAGAGGATGCGGACGCGTTGCGCGACCGGCTCGGTGAAAAGTTTCGTGAGCAGGCCGCGGATGAACGCGTGGACTTCCTGCGCCTGGTCCGACGTCGCCACTTTGCCCGTGCCAATGGCCCAGACGGGCTCGTAGGCGATAATGAGGCTGGCCGCCTGCTCCTTGCTGACGCCCTCGAGGCCCGCCTCAAGCTGGGTCTGCACGACCCTGAGGGTCGAACCAGCCTCGCGCTCGGCGAGGCTCTCGCCCACGCACAGGATCGGTCGAAGCTGGTTCTTGAACGCCGACAGCACCTTCAGGTTGATGAAGGCATCCTTCTCCCCGAACAGGCTGCGGCGCTCGCTGTGACCCAGAATGACATGCGTGGCGAACAGCGCGCGGAGCATCGGCGCGGAGACCTCGCCCGTGAACGCCCCACTCGCGTCCGGGTGCATGTTCTGCGCGCCCAGCTTCACGATCGAACCATCGAGGATTCGGCCCACCGCCTCGAGCGCCGTGAAGGGCGGACAGATGACGATGTCCACCTCCGGCAGCTTGCCGATCAGCGTGACGAGCTCGGCGGCCAGCGCGGCGCCGTCGGCCGGCGTCTTGTTCATCTTCCAGTTACCAGCGATGAGTTTTTTGCGAAACATGGTGCCGGATAGTAGCGGGTAGCGGGTGGCGGCTAGCGAGTAGAAAACAGCGGGAAGCAGGCCGGCGGGAAATCTCACGGAAAATTATCAATCCTGAGCGGCAAGCGGCCTTGGCGTAGGCCGGGGTTTATCCCCGACAGGATTGTCCCGCAGGTCGGGCGTAAAGCCCGACCGACGGGTGACCTTACGTCTCCAGAAACGCCACGCCGGGAAGGCTCTTGCCCTCGAGGAACTCCAGGCTGGCGCCGCCGCCGGTGGAGCAGTGGGTGACCTTGTCGGCGATCTGGAATTTTTTTGCGGCCGTGGCGGTGTCGCCGCCGCCCACCACCGTGATCGCCCCGGCCACCGTGGCCTCGGCGATCGCCGCGGCCATGGCCTTCGTCGCCCCGGCAAACTTCTCAAATTCAAACACGCCCGGGGGACCGTTCCAGATGATGGTCTTGGCGCGGAGGATCGCCGCGCGATACAGCGCGATGGACTGCGGCCCGGCGTCGAGTCCCTGCCAGCCGGTGGGAATGCCCGTCGCGTCGGACGCCGGCTGGGTGCTGGCGTTGGGGTCGAACTTGTCGGCGCAGACGTAATCCACGGGAAAAATGAGCTTCACGCCGCGCACCTTCGCGTCATCCGCCAGCTGGCGCACAATCGTCGCGCCGGCCGTGTCGAACAGGCTGTCGCCGATTGCCATGCCATCGATGATCTTCTTGAAGGTGTAGGCCATGCCGCCGCCGATGATGATCTCGTCCGCCTTCGCCAGCAGGCTCTCAATCAGCGGGATCTTGTCGGCGATCTTCGCCCCGCCGAGGATCGCAAGCAGCGGGCGCTGCGGATGGTCGAGCACGGCGGCAAACGCCTTCAACTCGGCCTCCATCAGGAAACCGGCGGCCTTCTGCGGCAAAGTGATGCCCACCACCGAGGCATGCGCCCGGTGCGCCGTGCCGAAGGCGTCGTTGACATAAACGTCGCCCAGCTTCGACAGCCCGGCCCGAAACGCGGCGACGGCGGCCGGATCGGCCTTCACCGACGTGCCATCCTCCTGCTTCACCTTGCCCTCCTCCTCGAGGTGGAAACGCAGGTTCTCCAGCAGCAGCACCTCGCCGGGCTTCAGCGCGGCCGCCGCCTGTTCCGCCACGGGACCGACGCAGTCCTCGGCGAACGCCACGGGCTGGCCGAGGAGTTTGCCCAGCTCCACGGCGACGGGCTGGAGCGAATACTTCGCGATCACTTTGCCGTCGGGCCGGCCGAGGTGGCTCATCAGCACCACGGACGCACCCTGCGCCAGCGCGTACTTGACCGTGGGCAACGCCGCGACGATGCGCTGGTTGTTCGTGATGGCGCCGGTGGCCTTGTCCTGCGGGACGTTGAAATCAACCCGCAGCAGGACGCGCTTTCCCGCCAGGGCGAGGTCGCGGATGGATTTGAATTTCGCCATAAAAAAAAGGCCGCCGCCGGAAGGCGGCGGCCAGAGTTGAGATTGACCGTGGATTACAGGCTGCCGGCGATCTTCTTGGTCAACTCGGCCACGCGGTTGGAGTAACCCCACTCGTTGTCGTACCAGCTGACGAGTTTGAAGAAGCGGCTGTTAAGCTCGATGGACGAGCCGGCGTCGTAGATCGACGACAGCTTGCAGTGGATGAAGTCGGACGAGACCACCTCGTCGGTGGTCACCGCGAGGATATCCTTCAGGTAGGTCTGCGATGCGCGCTCGAGGGCGGCGTTGATTTCCGTCAGCGACGTTTCCTTCACCGTGCGGACCGTGAGGTCGACGACGGAGACGGTCGGGGTCGGCACGCGGAACGACATGCCGGTGAGCTTGCCCTTGACCTCAGGGCAGACGAGGCCGACGGCCTTGGCTGCGCCGGTCGAGGCCGGGATGATGTTGATCGCGGCGGAGCGCCCGCCCTTCCAATCCTTCCGGGACGGGCCGTCCACCGTCTTTTGCGTGGCGGTGTACGAGTGCACCGTCGTCATGAGGCCTTCCTCGATGCCGAAGCCTTCCTTGAGCAGCACGTGGACGAGCGGCGCGAGGCAGTTCGTGGTGCAGGAGGCGTTGGAAACGATGTGGTGCTTCGTGGTGTCGTACTTCGCGTCATTCACGCCGATGACCAGCGTGATGTCCTCGCCCTTGGCCGGGGCAGAAATGATCACCTTCTTGGCGCCGGCGGTGAGATGGCCCCGGGCCTTCTCGGCGTCGGTGAAAAGACCGGTGGACTCGACCACCACCTGCACGCCGAGGGCGGCCCAGGGCAGCTCGGCGGGGGTCTTGGCGCTGACAACCCTGATGTCGCGGCCGTTGACCACGAGGACGTCGTCCTCGGTCTTGTCCGGCGAGGACTTCTTCGAGGTGACCGTGCCGGTGAAACGACCCTGCGAGGAGTCATATTTCAGCAGGTAGGCCAGGTTGTCGGCCGGCACGATGTCACCCACGGCGACGACATCGAGGGTCGTGCCGAGGAGGCCCTGCTCAACGAGGGCGCGGAAAACGAGGCGGCCGATGCGGCCGAAACCATTGATTGCAACTTTGACTGCCATGGGAGGATGCGGAGTTAACGGTTAATCTTGAGACAGAAGCATCAACTAAGTGCAGCGGGCCATTTCTTGGCAAGGGGCTTTTGCATTTATGCTACGACTCGTTCACCCACAGCGCGCAGCTGAGCGCCGACAAGAAAAGGTCGCTCTCAACGGGCAAGGTCGCGCCGTGTGCGGCGACGGGCAGGAAACGCTCATGGTCGGCCAACTGGCGCCAGTTCGCCGCGCAAATATCGGCCGGCACCGGCACGGCGACGTCGTTCAGGGTCGGATTGATCGCAAAGAGCAGGCGCCGCGGGCCCTGGGAGCGATCGGCGTTGTAGAGCGCGGCGAGCGGCGCGGGTGTATTGGGCGCGGTGAAGAACTGGAAGAAGCCCTCGCCGGGGCGCGAATACTGCCGCAGCAGCCGCCCCGGCTCGCTGCGCCGGAACGCGATCCAGTCCGCAAAATACGCGTGCGTGCCGAGGTAACGGTAGAGGCGGCGGTAATCGAGGGCGTTGAGGTCGCCGCGCTGGTGGGTGTTGTTCACCCCGTGCTTTGACCGGAGAAAATCCTGTCC